>NZ_VOYA01000003.1:0-267773 GCF_013420465.1 Acinetobacter sp. YH01005
CAGCAGTCAAAAATCCTTAATTGCCCATGCACAAAGCAAGATCAGTCTATTTGCGGCACAAGAAGGTTTACGTGCGTATGCAGGCAAAGGCAAAGTTGAAATCCAAGCCCAAGGAGATGGGGCAGATCTGATTGCCCGAAAAGGTATTCAAATTATTTCCACGGAAGATAAAGTTGAAATCAAAGCGAGCAAAAAAATTGTTTTGGTTGCGGGTGGTAGTCAGATTGAGATTAGTAGTGCGGGTGTATTA
Source organism: Acinetobacter sp. YH01005 (assembly GCF_013420465.1). Lineage (NCBI taxonomy): Bacteria > Pseudomonadati > Pseudomonadota > Gammaproteobacteria > Moraxellales > Moraxellaceae > Acinetobacter > Acinetobacter sp. YH01005. The sequence goes on from NZ_VOYA01000003.1 coordinate 251, forward strand.
CCGACAACTAGCGGTAAGTTTGAAGTGAAGGCGGGGCAGCATAAGTTTGTGGGAGGGAACAAGATTCCCACTTTGAATGTAAATTTACCTGCACTGAAAATCAAAGAAAATTCAGTGAGCGAATGTCCTATAAGGTTAAAACAATCAAATTCAAATACCGAATATATATCTAATGCTGAGTCATCCACGGCGTTGAATGATTCAGCATTACATGGAAATAGTTGTTCATCTTTATTAAAACCAATTAGTATAGTTGATTATCTACCAGAAGCTCTTTCTGGGAAAATTGTAGATACGGATGAAAACGGAAATTTAATATCAATAGGTATAGAAAAAAATGAAACTTTAGAAGATGGTTATGTTGACTATTATGAAAATTCAAAGAGGTATAAAGTCAAATTTTATGATTATTCAGAGATAAGCCAACCATTTGATATTAAGTTTGATCCACTTAAAAACCTCTTAACAGTAACAACAAAGATATCTTTTAAAGGAAAAAAGCGTGTCTTAGTTGACAATAATAACCAGATAGTTACTAATAAAAGTGGTATAGAAGTAGAATTACCATATGATTCTAGCTTAGATTTGCAAAATTCCATGTTTTCTTTTGAGGATATAGAAATTCCATATAAAGATTGGTTTGACTTTAATAAAGCTAAATCTGAAATTGAGAAAATTTTAAATAAAAATAATTTTTATTTATATCCGAAAAACTGTGCTCAATCAAAATGTACGTGTAAAGTTCCAGTTTGGTTGGAAGTTGTAGAAGCACAAGATGGTCATGAGGTTAATATATACAAATTAAGTACACGTGCGGATTCAAGTAATTGGTCTATAAATGCTACAGCAGAATACGAAGCATCGAAAAAACAGGTAACTGATTACTATCAAATTTATGAATTTATTGAAAACTCAACTTCATTAACTGATTTTCAACAATATGACTTCGGATGTTGGAAATTTGAGCCAAGTTGGATGTCGAATAATATACATGCGCATGAATCTGGTCATTTATTTAATTGGCCAGATGAGTATTTTGCTTATGGGGGAGCAGTAAATCAAAGATATACTTTAGCTACAAGTAATCCACCATATCAAATAGATCTTAAGATTGCAGAGCCTGCAGATTTTTGGAAAAGAAATTCAAAAAATAATTTAATGGGTGAAGGAACTTTAATTAAAAATCCACAAATGCATGAATATTATCTGCATCAAATTCGAGATTGGTTTGAAAAAGAAACAGGGATTAATTGGGATGTTAAATCTTAAATTTATAATGGTTTCAATTTTATTTATGAGTACTGTATCAATGGCGAAAAATAATCAAGAGTTTTACACGAGTACATATCCAAATTATTGGGGTAATCCTCTTATAGAAAAATTTTGGGCTAATAATGGTAAAGAATTTTATTTGAAAAACTCTACAGTAGATAGAATAGGTAGTAAAAATAATAAAATAAACGGAGTCGGTTTGATTGTTAAAAGCTTAACCGAAAAAGAGGCTGAAGATTATGACAAATATGGAAAAAAAATTTTCTTGCTTAATAAAAAATATGATGTCAAAAGTAGTAAAGATAAGAAGCTAAATTTTAGATTTTTTGAAATTTCAGGTGAGAATACTGTTTCTTCAATACTTTTTAATTCAAAAGACAGTAATGGGCAGGAAGTTTTAAAATGGTTTAATGAAAAAAAAATAAATTTTATTAATTCCAGTGAAAGTAAAATGGAAATAGGATTTAAAATTATTACTAAAATAAAAAAAAGTGAATCTAATTATGTTTTAGAATTAATATTTGAGAATTTATCTGGGCAAGATATATTAATCACTGGGGTTAATGATTGGGAGGTGAGTAATGAAAATAGAAGAAGTAAAATAATATCAAATTTAGTGATTAGGGATGGTTTGAATGCATCTTTTAAATTTAGTTTGAATAAATATAATTTGATAGAGAAAAATGAGGATTTATTAAACAATCTAATATTACCTGGGAAAATGAAAAAAAGTATTCATTTCAAGTTAGATAAAAATGAAATGGATAAGCTAGAAGAATATCAAAAAATTATAGATGATGCAGAGCTAAAATATTATGTTGTTATGGATCTTAGAGTGCTATCGCCAAGTATTATTGCAGGTGATTTTCATTATTTAACTAGTTTGAATGAATTTATTTATTCTAAATGAATTGCATGTCGTATATTTGGTTTTTTCATATTTTTTGTGCAGGGGAATTGTATTTTTAATGTTTGAAGTAATAATTTTGTAGGCGGAATTTTATTCTGATTTTTTAATTATTTAAACTTTCTTGCAATGGTTTTTGTTGATATTGATTTTTTAATTTTATTTAGTGGGTTTGATTTTAAAAAAATTATGTATTTTATTTTTAATAAATAAATTGAGCTATGATGAATTTTGTTGGTGTTTTTAGATTGTTATTTATAGTGCTCATTAGCTCGCATGTATATGCTGATGACGAAAAAATAGCATATTTATACGAGAAAAATAAACAAGCGCTTTTTTTAGGGGGTGTAATAGGGGAGTTTTTCCATTTAATAGTACTGATTTTTCTAACATAAAAGATCTAACCTTAAAATATAAGTTGGAAAAAATTCATCGAAATTATGAAGAGCCTACATCGTTTAATTTTCTGATCGAAAATAAGGAAATTACAATGTACGGTGGAGGAGATGAAGTTGTAAGTAAGCTTTGTAATATGGAAAGTTCTAGAGAAATTAAAATTAATTATTATAAAATTGAAGGATCTAAAAGAATATATTACTATATAGATGAAATTTAAATTTTTATTTAGGCTTAGTGAGGTTATTTCTTTTAATTATTTATAAAATATATAAATCTAATGGGTATAAAATGACACATTGATAATTATTTAAAATAAACTAATTATGAAATTCATTTTTTATAGGAACTAGTTTTTTTGTAATAATATTTATTTAAAGAGTGTGATTGTATATTAAAAAATAAACCCGCACTAAGCGGGTTTATTTTTATCTCAAAGGAGATTACATGTTAGGGTAATTAGGACCACCGCCACCCTCAGGTGTTACCCAAGTAATGTTTTGAGACGGATCTTTGATGTCACAAGTTTTACAGTGTACACAGTTTGCCGCGTTTATTTGGAAACGCTTAGAACCATCATTCTCTTCCATAATTTCATAAACACCAGCAGGGCAGTAGCGCTGAGCAGGCTCATCCCATTTTGGTAAGTTCACATTTACTGGAATAGACGCATCTGTCAGTTTCAAGTGAGCAGGCTGGTTTTCTTCATGAACGGTATTCGATACGAATACTGAAGACAAACGGTCAAATGTTATTTTACCGTCTGGTTTTGGATAATTCGGTTTGAAGTTCGCAGCATCGACAGTTTTTAAAGCACTGAAGTCGGGCTGTAAGTCATGTAGTGTAAATGGCACTTTAAAGATGTTTTGATCAACAAAGTTGAACGCACCACCCATCCATTGACCAAACTTATGCATAGCAGGGCCGAAGTTACGAGAGTTATATAACTCTTCTTTCAACCAACTGTTGTTAAACTTGTCTGTGTACGCAGTTAACTCTTTTGTGAAGAAGTCTTCACCTTCAGTTACACGTGCAATGGCAAGGTCACCACCTTTTTCCACACCCGCAGCAATCGCTTCAAATACAGCTTCACCGCACAGCATGCCTGATTTCATGGCAGTGTGAGAGCCTTTGATTTTTGCAAAGTTTAGGAAACCTGCGTCATCACCAATTAAGCTACCACCTGGGAAAGTGAATTTAGGTAGAGAGTTGAAACCACCTTTTACAACCGCACGTGCGCCATAAGAAATACGTTTACCACCCTCAAGATATTGCTTGATCAGTGGATGTGTTTTCCAACGTTGCATTTCCATAAATGGATACATGTGTGGATTGGTATATGACAAGTCAACGATCATACCCAACGTCACTTGGTTGTTTTCAGCTTGGTATAACCACCAACCGCCTGAAGAACCTGTTTCACTTAAAGGCCAACCTGCACCGTGCATCACCAAACCTGGCTTGTGCTTAGCAGGATCGATTTCCCAAAGTTCTTTAATACCAATACCATAATGTTGCGGATCAGCATCTTTATCTAAGTTGAACTGAGCAATCAGACGTTTACCCAAGTGACCACGACAGCCTTCAGCAAATAATGTGTATTTGGCATGAAGTTCATAGCCAGGAGTAAAGTTATGCGTTGGTTCGCCATCTTTACCAATGCCCATGTCACCAGTCTGAATACCTTTCACAGTACCATCTTCGTGGTAAAGGATTTCAGACGCTGCAAAACCTGGGAAAATAGACACTTCTAATTCTTCAGCTTTAGCGCCCAACCAACGAACCACATTACCTAACGAAATAACATAGTTGCCATCGTTATGCATGGTTTTTGGCACCATCCAATGTGGTGCTTCTTGTGATTTTTCATCAGACAATAAGAAGAAGGTTTTATCTTCAGTCACAGGCACATTTAAAGGTGCACCTTGTTCTTTCCAATCTGGGAACAATTCATTCATTGCGCGAGGTTCAAGCACAGCACCTGATAGAATATGCGCACCCACTTCGGAGCCCTTTTCCACGACACAAACGGACAGATCGTTTAGGTTATTTTCAATTGCAAGTTGACGAATTTTAATCGCAGCAGATAGGCCGGCAGGACCTGCACCGACGATAACTACGTCAAACTCCATCGATTCACGTTCGATGTGTTCCATGTAGGACTCCTCATATTTCGGAAGGTGGCATCCATTCAATTCATTTAAATGGTGCTGCCATGAGTGTTCTTAATGCCCAGACACAATTTTTCTATCGTGTCTTTGATATTGTGGGCTAGTATAGTTTTAAACCGAGTTCTAGCCAATTGGCTGAATCATATTATTTTTCCGTCACTAAGGTATTTATTAGGCGGATGAAGCAGCAATTGAACGAAAACCCGACGAAAAAATTCATTAATAGGGATGATAGAAATTTAATGAACATTGCACAATACTTAAAAGATGGACAGTCCGGTCACAAAAGGTCAATCCCTCCATTAGATCAATGGCATCCAAAGCATTGTGGTGCAATGGATTTGAAGGTTTTAGCCAATGGAGAATGGTGGCACGATGGTCAATTGATCAAGCGGCAAGCACTCATTGATCTGTTCTCAACCGTGCTTTGGAAAGAAGATGGGAAATTCTATTTAAAAACCCCTGTGGAACAAATTGAAATACAGGTGGAAGATGAGCCTTTATTTGTCAATCAGGTGGATCACGTTGAGATTGACGCTAAAAACTATATTCAATTCACCACAACCACCCAAGACCTGATTATTGTTGATCAGGAACATCCGATTTTTATGCGTGAATATCAGGGTGAACTACGTCCTTATGTGCATGTTCGTTTTGGTATAAATGCCTTAATTCAACGTGCTGCATTTTTTCATTTAGTCGAGATGGGTGAGCTGCTTGAAAATGAGCAAGGGGAGTCCATTTTAGTGTTACAAAGTGGTGATTTGCACTTGCAATTAGGCACCTGAGGTTTAAGCTTTCCACCTTGTCATTCTGAATCTAAATTAAAGTGACCCTATGACCGCCATTCATCCCATTTACCCCTTAAATGTACCCATGCCAAAAGCGACTGCTGATGCGCCTATTGGGGTATTTGACTCAGGTATTGGTGGTTTGTCTGTTGCGTTGGAAATTGCACGTTATTTACCGAATGAACGGATTGTTTATTTTGCAGATACGGCACATGTCCCTTATGGCCCGCGTCAAGATCAGGACATCCGTGAACTGACTGCACATGCGATTGAGTGGTTATACCGTCAGGGGTGTAAAGTCGCGGTGGTGGCATGCAATACGGCATCGGCATTTAGTTTGGATTATTTGCGTGAACACTACGGTGAGAACTTTCCGATTATTGGATTAGTTCCTGCCTTAAAACCTGCTGTATTACAGACCAAAAGTAAAACAGTGGCTGTTCTTGCAACGCCTGCGACATTTCGTGGAAAGTTGATTAAAGATGTGATGCATCGTTTTGCTGAGCCGGCAGGGGTCAATGTTCTGACTGTTACCAGTTTGGAATTAGTACCCTTTGTAGAAGCAGGCGCGCAGATGAGTGAGGCTTGTCTTAACACATTAACTGAGGTTTTACAGCCAGTTGTAAATCAAGGTACAGATTTTTTAGTGCTTGGATGTACACATTACCCCTTCCTAAAATCGGCAATTCAGTATATTTTTGGTCAGAAGCTGACATTAATTGACTCAGGTTTTGCAGTTGCACGACAAACAGCCCGAATTTTGATTAAAAATGAGTTATTATTTGATCAGAAAAGAGAAAATTGTTTGCGTATTGAATGCTATGTCAGTGGCAATAATGCGGAAAATTTAAAACCGGTTGTGGCGCGCCTGATTCAAGATGATATTTCTTGGAACATTGCCAACATCGGACTTATAAGTTCAGAAGACTAAACCAGTCATTTTGGACAACGTTAAATGAAAAAATTAGTTTTTTATTGGGGTAGTCATGTCGCATTTTCCAGCTAAGATCAATTCGATGCTGAGTGCGTTATGCAGCGGGAGAGGATCACTAATGCTCGATAAGCGTTATCAAGTATTCATTTCCACATCTGGTAGCGAAATGCAGCCAGAACGGATTATTTTGGCTCAGACGCTTGTGGGAATGGGGTTTTTCTCATGGGGGCTAGAACAACGCACACCATTGAGCACTGCTTTTGCACGTCGTCAAATTGACGATTGTGACTATGTGATGATTTTATTGGGTAGTCAATACGGTGAGCAGTCTGTGTCTGGTGTGGGCTATATGCATCTTGAATACATCTATGCGGTGACCAAGCAAAAACCTGTCATTGTGTTTATGCATGATGATCCAGATTCACGTGATGATGCGTTACATGATGCTAAACCTGAACTTCGTGAAAAATTTAAAGAATTTAGAAAACTATTACAAAATGAAGTCGATCAAGTTTTTACCTATCGTAGTTTGCGTGATTTAGAAATGGCAGTTCGATTGAACATGCCACAAATGCTAGAACGCTATCCTGTTACAGGTTGGGTGCGTCCACAGAATACTCAAGCTTTACATGATGAAATTGATCGTTTAAAAGCCCAGTTAGTTCAACTCGAAACAGAGTCTGGAAAACGCGAAGTTGATCCGTTCTTATCTTTACCAAAAGTGTCGATGCATGAACTATTTTCATTTGAATACCGCATGCACGCTTATCAAGATGGTAATTTCAAAGAATTAAAAGTACAGAAGAAAATGACGTGGGCGCAGCTCTTGTCGATTTTAGGCGCAACCTTTGTTAATCCAACCCCTGAAGAATTCTTCTCTAAACGAATGAATGAGTTTTTGAATGAAACAGGTCTGGATGATGCACGTATTGAGATGCCACGTGCTCATGCGGTTGCGCGGGCACAAGTGAATATTCGTGCTTTACACAGCATTAAAAGCCAGATGCGGCAGAATGACTGGATTGTACCCAATGGCCGAGATGATCGTCAGCGGATGTTGTGGCAAGTGACCAGTAAAGGTCAAAAATTGTTAGAAAGTAATTTGCTTGATAATGATCGAGTTTTTCAATTTAAATCTGCATATTAATCTATTTTATTAAATGGATAAAAAGCTGTTACATTAGCGTCATTCAAATTGATGGAAAAAGCGTAATGTTGCCTGCCGAAAAAGCTAAAGTCACCATTATTCTCGCGAATCTAGGTACGCCTGATGCGCCAACTGTGCCCGCAGTGCGTCGTTTTCTGCAACAGTTTTTGTCGGATCAGCGGGTGATTGAAATCCCGAAACCGATTTGGCAAATCATTCTACGTTTGTTTATTTTGCCATTTCGCCCTAAACGTGTTGCACATGCTTATGAAATGGTTTGGGGTAATGATTCGCCCATGCGTGAAATTTTATTTGAGCAAGTTGCCGCAGTAAAACAGCATCTCACAGCAAAATATCCAGAATTTGAACTGAATGTGATTCCGGCCATGACTTATGGTAATCCAGGGATTTCTACCGCTTTAGCGCAATTGGCTGAGCAGCCTCAAGACCACATTCTATTATTTCCGTTGTTTCCACAGTATTCAGCAACATCTACGGCACCTTTATACGATGCCATTGCTAAATGGATTCCACAGCAGCGTAATTTGCCGGGTTTGACCATTATTCGTGACTACTATCAGCACCCGCTATTTATTCAAGCTTTAGCGCAAAGTGTGCGTGATTATCAAGCGGAGCATGGGGTCGCGGATAAGTTGCTGATGTCTTTTCATGGCATTCCACAGCCTTATGCTGATAAAGGGGATCCCTATGCAGATCGTTGCCGTGTGACGGGTCATTTGGTTGCAAAAGCCTTGGGTTTAACTGCTGAACAGTATGAGATTAGTTTCCAATCGCGCTTTGGTAAGCAAGAATGGGTGAAACCTTATACCGATGCCACTTTGGAAGCGTGGGGCAAACAAGGCGTGAAATCGGTACAGGTTATGAGCCCTGCATTTTCAGCGGATTGTTTGGAAACGCTAGAAGAGTTGGCGCTGCAAAATGCTGAAATTTTCCAAGCTGCAGGCGGTGGTGAATATGGTTATATTCCTGCATTAAACGCGCGGGATGATCATGTCGCATTGCTCAATTTATTACTTCAAGCTAATCTTGATGCCTTAAAGCAAACATTAGCCCATTCATCGCCTTGAGGTTTTCGCCCTATGTTGCAAGTTAAAATCGTGCCCGTTACGGCATTTCAACAAAACTGTTCCATTGTTTGGGACTCTGAGTCGAAAGAAGCGGTCTTGATTGATGCAGGGGGAGAGCCTGAAAAATTAAAAGCCGAAGTTGAAGCGCTCGGTTTAACGGTCAAAGCCTTGTGGTTAACGCATGGCCATTTAGACCATGCAGGTGCGGTTGGGGCATTAACCCAAGCTTGGAATGTTCCAGTGATTGGCCCGCATAAAGAAGATGCGTTTTGGTTGGACATGATTCAGGAGGTTTCTGCGAAATACGGTTTCCCGATCCCTGAAAATGTCCATGTGACCCAATGGTTGGAAGGCGGCGAAACCTTGAAGCTGGGTGCTGAAGAGTTTGAAGTTCGTTTTGCACCGGGGCATACACCGGGTCATGTCATGTTCTATAACGCAAAATATGCCGTGCTCTGGACGGGTGATGTGTTATTTAAAGGCTCGATAGGCCGGACAGATTTTCCACGTGGTAACCATCAACAATTACTCGACTCCATTCAGCGTGAATGTTTTAGCTTGCCGGATGACACGCAGTTTATTTCAGGGCATGGTCCAATGAGTACCATTGGTTATGAAAAACAACATAATCCTTTCGTTGCTGGTAAAGCGGGTTAAGCAACTAGATTGAGAAACTTAAATTAACAAAACAGGAATCCAAACGGATTCCTGTTTTATTTACCTAAATAATAGGGTTATGCACTTGAGTCCTTAGAATTGGTCTTCTTCACGGCCACCATCGGCCTGAGGTGCATCTTGTGTCGGCAGACGATATTCATCATTGGCCCATGCACCGAGATCAATCAATTTACAGCGATCTGAGCAAAACGGACGATACTCATTGTTTTCCCAAGTCGTCAATGCGCCGCAGCGTGGACAATTCATGGTGGTGGGCATGCTTAACTCCAGCAAAAACGGATGATTCAATTAGGCAAATACAGTCGCAGTTGTTAGACTTATGCCGTTCTGTTTAGTTTGATCTGTTTATGCCTATTCGTCAATTTCAAGCGCAACGTATGCGAGCTCCCCGTGATTTTCAGCCGATTGATTCCACGCCGATTTGTGTGGAAATTGGGGCTGGTAAAGGTAAACATGCATTATTGTTTTCAGCCAATCACCCTGAATTTCAATTGATTGCTGTTGAGCGGACACGTGAAAAATTTGTGGCAATGCAAAAGCAGCATCAACTTGAAGGGCAAAGCAATTTAGCTCCAATTCATGCTGATGCATTGCCTTGGGTAGTACATGCCTTACATCCTGCGCAAGTACAGCAATTCTTTATTTTGTATCCAAACCCTGAACCGCATAATCCTGCACAGCGCTGGTTAAATATGCCGTTTTTTGAATTTTTATTGTCGCGTTTGCAGCCGGGTGGTCAGATTACCTTGGCCAGTAATATTCCTGAATATATTGAGGAAGCGCAGCAGCAGTTAATCGATGTTTGGAAGCTACCTTTTGTCAAAGAACGCATTGCAGAGACTTCAGCACGTACACACTTTGAGATTAAATATCTAGAACGTGGTGAGTTGTGCCAACAATTATTGGTGACTAAACCCGCTGGCTATACCACACGTTTTGATGATTTTCAGCCGCTACAAGGCAAGCAACCCACCGAAGCATCTGCGGAATAATTGGGCATGACTCAGCGTATTGCAATCATTGGGGCAGGTCCTGCGGGATTGATGGCGGCGGAAGTGCTTAGCCAATTTGACTATGAGATTCATGTTTATGAGCAAAAACCATCGGCAGCCCGTAAATTTTTAATGGCTGGCAAGACGGGGCTGAATATTTCGCATGCAGAACCCGTTGAACAATTTGTGCAGCGCTATGATCAAGTGGAATGGCTGAGCCCATGGGTTAAGCAGTGGGATGCAGCATGGATTCAACAGTGGATGATGGGGCTGGGCATTGAAACCTATATTGGTTCATCTGGTCGGGTCTTTCCTATTGAAATGAAAGCTGCGCCTTTGCTGCGAGCCTGGTTAAAACGTCTCAGTCTAGACGGGGTGCAGTTTCATTATCGACATCAAGTTTTGGACTTACAGTCCAATCAGCTGACAATTCAAAACCTTGTTGATGGATCAAATCAAGCGCTTGGCTTTGATGCGATTATTATGGCGTGTGGGGCTGTGTCTTGGTCACGTTTAGGCAGTGATGGCGCATGGCAAAAATGGCTACAGCCTGAGAGCATTGAAGCTTTTCAGGCCAGTAATGCAGGCGTGGAACGTGTTTGGTCGAAGTTCATGCAGCCTGTGTTTGGACAGCCTTTAAAGCGAGTCAATGCATGGGTCGATCATGCAGAGCAAACCCAAGGCGATATCATCATTTCACACTATGGACTGGAAAGTGGATTGATCTACAAACAAGGTCGAGCACTGCGTCAACAGGTGAAATCTGCTCAGCCCATGCAGCTGACTTTGGACTTATTGCCAGATCAAAGTGTTGAGCAATTGGCAAAGAAACTACAGCCTTCGAAGAAGCAGTCTTTAACCAATGTTTGGCGTAAAGCCGGTTTAGATGCGGCGAAAGCTGCGCTGGTCCGTGAATTGGTAGATAAATCTTTATGGCATGAGCCAGCCTTACTTGCAGCGAAAATTAAACACTTAAATATTCAACTTGACGGATTTCGCCCGATAGATGAGGCGATTAGCTGCGCGGGTGGTGTGAAGCGTTCAGTCCTAAATGATGGCTTACAATTGCAGAGCAATCCTGCAGTATTTGTCTGCGGGGAAATGTTGGATTGGGATGCGCCTACTGGAGGCTATTTGCTGACAGCATGTCTTGCAACCGGTCGAGCAGCGGGTGAAGGGGTTCAAAACTATCTGGTTTCTTTGCAGAACTAAGCGCTTCAAATTGTCACAATCTTGCTGAGGAGTTGTGATATTTTGAGATGAAATTCTTCTAAGAAAGACCACTATGCGCGTACAAGAACAATATACCGGAAGCTGCTTGTGTGGAGCGGTTTGTTATGAGATCAATGGTCCGATTGGTGAGATCGTGCAATGTCATTGTTCTCGGTGCAGAAAAGCCAATGGTACGGCATTTGCGACCAATGCTCCAATAGCCAAAGCAGATTTCAAAATTGTGTCGGGTGAACAGGTATTGAAAAAGTTTAAATCTTCACCAACCACACAGCGTTGTTTTTGTGGGGAATGTGGTTCACCAATTATGAGTATTAAAGCCGATACTCCGGATTACTATCGCTTACGTATAGGCACTTTAGACACGCCTCTGACACAGAAACCGACCTGTCATATCTTTGTCGCATCCAAAGCTGAATGGGATGATATCGCAGGCGATTTACCACAATATGCTGAACGACCATAGCGCAAATTAAGATTGAGCAATCACCTCAAGGGCATGAATTTGCCCTTGAGGTTGAGTTTTAAGCTCGTGTCACCTTCTCATTCATCCATGTTGAATTTGGGTGAATAGATTGCAACAGGGTTGGAAGATTAAGGCTGTCGAGTTTTTTGTAGTTCAGGATATTGTTCCTGCCAATGTCCCAATTGTTCTTGTGCATGAATAAACTGACCGAGACCTTTGACACTATCACTAGGATTTTTTAACTCACCATCGGCTGCTTGATTTTTCTCACGATAAATTTGTGATTGATTGTCCCAGTACTGATACATCAAACCTTGAATGTAACGGCCTTGTTCAGTTTTCATTTCGAGTTCTTTGAGCATATTTAATGCCGATTGGATGTTGTCACGCTTACGCTGTGTAGAAAATTCATCGGTGAGTTTTCCTTCCTCACGCAGTTTCATCAGCTCATCTTCCATCTCATCGCTAATTTGACTAAAGCTCTCGTCATATTGCGTCAGAAGCGTTAAGTCGTGTAGATCATCTGGGGTCTTGGCAAAGTTTTTAATAGGATCACTACTCAGCTCTTTCATGATTTGATCGTCGGAACTGATTTCACTATTTTGTTCCACCGTTTTTGATGATTTTTCACATGCAGTGAGTCCTAAGACTGTACCCATGAGGAAGATGACACTGAGTTTTTTTAAAGAGATTGGCAAGAGCATAATCGTGTCCTAATGTGTTTTTCTAAAGATATAGACATGCGTGATATAGGGGAAATCAATGAAATCCTGCGCAGTCTTTTGGGTTGATTCAGCCACGATATTTTCAAATTGTTGTTTCAGTTTTTGTTGTTCATCCGTGCTTAACGCTGCAATAAAACTGGTGGACAATAATCGTTTGGAAACCACGTGTTCCACTGTACCATGATGCAATTGTTGAAAGGTCGTTTCGGCAATTAATTTAAATGTTTGCTGCTGTTCAAACACTTTTTGCAATTGCCCACTATGATAACGTGGTGTGTCACCTTCGAGTTCACTCAAGACATCAGCGAGTTGTTTGACCCAATTGACTTGGATATCACGCTGGTTCCAAATCAAAACAAGATCACCATTGGGAACCAAGATACGACTGATTTCATTGAGGGTTTCAGGGGTGGCAAACCAATGAAATGATTGGGCACAAAATACCGCTGCTACAGAATGATCATGCAGTGGAATCTGATCACTTTGGGCGGCTAAAGTTGCAATATGCGGATGTTTTTTCTGCAATTGTTGCAGCATTTCATGCACAGGTTCGATCGCGGTGATATTTTCACTGAGTGGGCGAATATACTCGAGAAACTTGCCTGTACCTGAGCCTAAGTCCACCAGATGGGCTTGAGGGGCTAAAGCTAAATGTTGTTGTAGCCACGCACTGATTTCAATCGGGTAGTCAGGACGGGCTTGTTGATAGAGTTCAGCTGCAGAGCTAAAGCCTTGTTGTGCGGCAGGATGTATTGAATGTGTCATATTCTGCACTTTTTAATCTGTATGGCCTCTATAAAATAGCATATTCGGAACAAGATAAACTTTGAATGCAACAAGGAAGGAAAAGCGTGACGCAACAAGGACTGGAGCAAAGCACAATGGAAAAGCACATCATTTTTGAAGATGATCAAATTCGTGTCATTTTTCAGCCCGGTAGTTCTCGTGAGCTTATTTTCTCCTTCGGTGATTTGATTACCCGTGCCAAGGGCTTGAGCATCAATGCCGAGAAGTCTTTGCAAAAATATGATTTTAATGTGATCGGTGTGATGCCGAAACAAAAATCGTGGTTTCCAGCATCGTCAATGCAACCGATGTATCAAGCCATCAAGCCGATCCTTGATCAATTTGAGCTGCGTATTGCCTATGGTGGTTCCATGGGCGGCTATGCGGCCATTAAGTATGCCAATTTATTTGGATTTCAGCGTGTGGTCAGTATGGTGCCGCAGTACTCCATAGACCCTGATGACATTGTCGATACTCGCTATGGCATGTTCTTTCAACCCAATCTGCATGCTAATATGCGGGTATTTGCTGAAGACGTATCTACTACACGCGAATATATCGTGGTGTATGATCCTTATTGTCCAGAAGACCGCGCGCACTTTGAAAAACTACAGGCTTTAATTCCGCATGTGCATGTGTTGCATCTGCCGTTTACAGGGCATGATGCCATTGCGGTATTGGCGAGTTCAGAACTGTTAAATGATTTCTTAAGACATCCTTTTGATGCGCCGTATTTTTATCAAAAAATGCGTCGGGTTAAGAAAAACAGTAAATTCTACTATCGAAAAGTCATTGAAAATTTACTGACACGCCATCGTGATGCCTTGGGTGAAATTTTAAAAAGCAATTCGTTTCAGCTTGATCCACAATTTTTTGATGCCAAACAAAAGCAGACCTTATTACGGGTATTGTTTAATAACAAACAAGTCAGTGAGCAAGATCTGCAAAAGTTGGGGATCACAACTTTTGTGCCACAGGATAATCGTAACCTGTTACTCGACCAGTTTGAACATGGTTTAGTGTTTAATGTGATTAGCCAAAAAATTGAAAGCTATGCAGCCGGTGTGATTGCGCTGAATCACAAGTTTTTGATCCCTTTGCAGCCGAAGGGCACAGGCCTGGTATACGTGCAAGTCCAAGATGAGCGTTACATGGTGGTGATGAATGACCGTCAGGTAATGAAACTGGTCTTAGCTCAAGATGAATTGGCGACAGGTATGCATCCGATTTTAATGCAGAAATATGTGGGCTATTACACGCTCAACTATAAAGAACTGCGTTTGAGTAGCGATGAATTTGGTCAAGTCTTCTTTGTCGAAAACCCCGATGCGTCTTGCCAGTTCGTGGTGCAGCCCGAACAGATTTAAGCTCGACATTTGTTTGAAAATCCAAAGCTTGCTAATTTGTAGGAAGAGATTATGATGAGAGAAAGGTAGTATAAAAAACAACCATACTGCCCAAAACATCATAAGGAATATGAGGGGTATCAGTATGCATTCAACACAGATGCTTGCTGTATTATTCATCTTAGTGCTGACCATGAGTTCAGCCTATGCACAGGGGGTTAGTTCAAGCATACTGATTTTTAGCAGCAGTATGTTGTTACTTACGATACTGACCATTTATGTCATACTCAAAATTCGAAATTCACTGCAACATCATCTCGATAAACCCGCGAAATAGCGGGTTTTTTTATATGCTGTTCGATTGCACTTTGGTGCATCACAGGTTTTAATCATCCACAATCGAATCTTTATAATCGACCAGAAGGGAAGCAGCCATGAAAGCGGTATTTCTAGATTATCAGTCTCTAGATAAACAGGACTTAGATTTTAGCGGACTAGACGCACAGTTTGATGAATTGACACTCTATCCCGCAACAACGGCTTCAGAGGTTGCCCAGCGCATACAAGGGGCTGATGTGATTATCAGCAATAAAGTACACATCAATGCTGAGCACATGCAGCTCAATCCGCAATTAAAACTGATCTTGATTTCTGCTACTGGCACCAATAACGTTGAGCTTGTACACGCACAGCAACAAGGCATCGTGGTGTGTAATTGCCAAGCTTATGGCACCGCTGCAGTCGCACAGCATACCTTGATGTTAATGTTGAACTTGGCGACATCATTTCGACAGTATGATCGGGCGGTTCAACAGGGAAATTGGCAAAAAGCGGATCAGTTCTGCTTACTGGATTTTCCAATTATTGAGTTGGCTGGTAAGACTTTGGGGATTGTCGGCTATGGCGAATTGGGGCAAGCCGTGGCACATTTGGCTAAAGCTTTTGGCATGAAAATTATGATTGGTGCGCTACCGAATCGCCCCATGGCGGCTGAGCGAGTGGTATTTTCTGAGATGCTAGCGCAGGTCGATTTTCTGAGTTTGCATTGTCCTTTAACTGATGAAACTCGTGATTTACTCAATCATGAAAGCTTGGCTCAAATGAAAGCATCGGCCTTTGTGATCAATTGCGCACGAGGTGGTGTTGTCAATGAATCTGCATTAGCCGAGGCATTAAAATCAGGAAAGATCGCAGGCGCAGCAACCGATGTCTTGACGGTAGAGCCACCCAAGCAGGGTAATGTGCTGCTCGACCCAAGTATTCCAAATTTAATCATTACCCCACATAGTGCATGGGGAAGCGTCGATGCACGACAACGCATTGTGCAGCAATTGGTGGAAAATGTAGAAGCCTTTGAAGCGGGCCATCCTCGTCGTCAGGTCAACTAAATTTTGTCTTTAACACTGCTTTTTCTGTGTTGGATTGATGCTTTTACAGCTCTGTATGGCATTGACCGTACGTGCGGTATATCTCTGTAAGCAATAACACTTTTACAGTGTGGTGAATCGCTTCAAAGTGAAGATGCACAGCATTAACAGGCTTTAATGAAGGCTGGTTTGAAATGATTTTTGATCCGCTCAAATTCAAGTTCAGTCTTGATACTGTTTGGCATCATGATTCGTAAATAACTTTTTTCGAGTTTAAAAGGCTCTTTGGTATTGGGTACAGGATTAAAGCCACCATTTGGGTAGATCAAATTTGTCTCATAGGCACGTAAAATCTGATCATTGTGAAAATAGAAACTTGTTAGGGATTGATTGGATTCACCAAAAAGATAAAGATTAATTTTGCATTGACCATCGAGTTGATACAGTGTCGCTTCATTGCCTTCAGTCGATTTGTATTCTTCGTCATCTAGCATCTCTAAGGTTTGTAATAATTTACCTTCGGCATCATGGTTATATTGGTATGAATCGTACAATTGGGGAAAAATAGTCTGCAACTGTGGATAACTTTTCAACAATTGTGGAAAACGTTGCAAGCCAATCACAGAGCCAACGTAGAGCAGAATACCAAGCAAGATACCAAATAAAATTCGCATTTTTTTCTCATTAATTCATTGTTTTTATAGGCATAGGCCAAAGACCCAAAGCATTCAATTTTGGTTTTAAAAAAGCCCAACCAAAGTTGAGCTTTTAAATGTGGTGTTAAATTATAAATCAGTCACTGGATACGTCGTAGACGTCGAACTTGATGGATAGCTACTTTGTGGATATTGATTGTTATTTTGCCCCGCATTATTGCTTGGAGCCGTATTAATCGTATTGCCTGAATACGGTTCGCTCAATGACTGTTGGCTAATGGGCGCAGGTTGGCTGGTTTTGCCTGTGATATTTTCACGGGTTTGCTTCAATTTTTCATTAACGTTTTGGGTGGCTTGCTGTGCGCCCTGATCAACCTGTTGCACTGTATTTTGAGTAGCAGTTTTCGTATTGTCCCAAGCTTGGTCAACCGAAGGCTTAATTTTAGAAATCCCACGTTCAGTCATTTCGCCAATATTTTTAGCAGCACCGACCACGCCTTCTTGGGCTTTATAGGCCCAAACATGCAATAAATTTGGATTATCACCATAAGGGCTCACAGGCTTTTTCGCTTGTTGCTCAGTACTTTGCGCTGCTGTGTTTTCTTGTGCCCAAAGCATGGGTGTCGTGAATATTAAGCTTAGGCATAACGTTGTTTTTAATGAAATCTTCACAGCTTCACCTCTGAATTTTATAGATTTTCTATCTGATGAATGGTTTTAACGCATTATAGGAAAAATTGCAGCGAAAAAAACTTGCCGTAGCAAAATCAATACAGCATATGACAGCTTTGTACACGTTTGTATTTTGCATAAGGTAAAAAAAGGCCCACCGAAGGGTGAGCCTACTCTCTGGAGGGGAGGGTATGAAAGCCAGTTTACTTATTTGTGAGCACCTAAGCTGGCTTCATGTGAGCTATGGACTTCAGCTTGTGCGACAGGCGTTTGCAACTGTACATTGCTACTGCCACTCACATTAGCTTCTTGACCTTTTTGGAAATTCGCTTTGGTTTGTTGCCATTTTTCACTGGCAAATTGGCGACCTTCCTGAGCTTTTTCACCTAAATAACTCTTGGTTTGATTAACTTTGTTGTCGACATTGCTTTTACGTTCATCGAGTTTTGCTTTGTCTTTTGCAGCTTTTTCATCGAGCTGTGCTTTGCGCTCATCAAGCTTAGCTTTATTTTGCTCAGCCTTGGCATCGATCTTGGCTTTCGCTGCATCTGACTTTTCATCTTTAGACTGTTTTAGGTCAGCCCATTTATTTTTTGCATCTTGCTTTTTGTCAGCACTGAATTCTTTGGTGTCTTGCCACTTTTCTTGGGTGAATGTTTTGGTCTTATCGACGCCTTTTTCAATTTTGTCACCGGCTGTATGCGCAGACTGATTAATGTCTTGTTTTAGATTTTGCAGTACAGACGGTTGCTGTGTTTCAACTTTCGCATTGGCTTCTACTGCGGTGTTCGCAAATAGTGGGGTGCTTGCGAATAATGCTGCGGTGATCAGTGTTGTTTTAAATAAAGGTTTCATCTTTGCAATTGTCCTCTTTTATTGAACGCTGCTGTTGCACTCAGCATTTGCGCTTTTGGAGCAGAGGACATCTTAAGAGTAAAAAAAAGCAAAAAGTGGTTTTGTGCGATAAGTCACACAATGCAATAACAGCTCAGATACGCGGAAGTTTGAAGTGTGGAAACATGGTTAAGTTAATGCATTATTGTAATTTTATGAAAATACAGTGGCTTATATGTGTTTTGAGCGTTGCTGTGGTGTGGTTCTAGTTACGATTTTCATGATTAAAAATTATGGGTTTGAACTGATTATGATTCAAGATTAAACGAAAAATGAAACCATACCTCCATTTTGGAGATATGGTTTTTATTATTTATTCACATTGTGTAAGCGCATCTTTTGCAAAATGACCGCGTAATGCAAGGAAGTTTTTCTGTACATCCGCCGCATTTAAATCAAAATTGTGCGCTGAACTTGTACCATCTTTGGCAAAGGTTGCTGTACCACCTGAAATTAGGGTTAAGCCTTTAAATGACCATTGTTCAACAGATTTTGCTTCTTCTAAATTGCCTGTAAATTCAATCACGCATTTATCTACAAATTTAGTCAGTTTTGCTTTGTTATCTGTGGTATCTGGGTAGACATCAATGTTTTGAACCTCTTGTAATACACCTGTTTCAAGTTGTGGAATCGTTGGTGCAGATGTACATGCAGAAAGTGTTAGACCCGCAAGACCAGTCAAAAGGAATGCTTTCAATTTCATAAGTTTCATTCTTGTTGAGTGTTGTTGGATTGAGTATAGGGAATTGGTGAATTATTGGCTATAGGTGATAGTCTAAGATATTTATGCTCTTCGCTTTTACTAATCAGTATTTTGCTGTGGCTTTGATGTTTGATAACTGTATAGCTAGTAAGATAAAGCAATGGAAAAGAGGGTCCTGTTTTTTATCCATTAGCCTCTAATTTTCCTCATTCTTATTATGTATCGAGCACTTATGTAAAAAGCCCATATTATGGGCTTTTTACATTTTAAATTAGCAACTGTTATTTAAAGATTTTTTACGTTTTAAAAAACTATCTATACAAGGTATCAAAAAGTCATTATCAAATTTTCTTTGTTTAAGAAGGGAATTTCTTTCCTTTCCTGTTGATTTTGTGTATTGATTAGCTGCCTCTAAAAGTATTTCAATAGATTTTGAATATAATTTTTTCATAAATTCATTATCTTCTAAATTTAAGAAAATATTTTTTTTCTTAAGATTAAAATCATTTTTTTTCTCAGCAATTTTAATTTTTTTCGTAGAATTTGTACATTGCTCATCATTATCAGATTGGCTATTTGAAATAACTAAGCTAGAAAGTATGTGCAAGATTACGAAAGTAGATTTGCTTATCAATGACTTATCTTCTAGTTCATATTGGTTATTCCTTAAGTCTGAATTTTTTAAACTTAAAGTTTTTAAATACAATAAAGTTGAAAACTTATAGATATCAAAATCTGTTGTTTCATCAAAAATTGATTGATAGAGTGTATTTATTTCGAAGCATTTCTTTACATCATTAATAGCGGCAATTGATTCTTTATTGATCACAGTTTGTAAAATTTGAGCCATACGAGTCAAACTAATCACTTTATTACCTGTGTAGTTTTTACGCTTATAGTAGTTTTCACGTCGCTCATAGTAAATTTCAAAAGGTAGTAGGTATTCTTCAATACTTTTTTGTATTGAATCATTAGCTTTTAAAGAGGCAGTTTTTACTTCATTCTGAGAATTGGTTGATAATATGATTTTAGATTGAATCGAAAAATTCTCAGTTTGAATAATTTTACAAAATACTCCTAATTTTTTAGGTAATGGTTTTTGTAATTCTTCCCTAGCTTGATATAGGCAGTGAATAGTTTGACAGCCATTTACAATACTTGGATTTAGTAATTCAAACTCAGTAGAAGATATATCTGTAATTTTTTCACATATAATGGTTAGGCCATTATTCATCGCCCAAAAAATTTCGGCATTATCTTCATCTTTTGCCGAATCAATAATACCTTTATTGATATGTGTTTTCTCACCTAAGAAATATCGAACATTACCCTCGGTTAAATAATTTTTAAATTTTAAATGTATATTTTGATCTACTGTGATTTCAGTGTTGTCTAATGATTTATCAGTTTCAGAAAAACTTTTTAAAAGGGTATTTCCATCAATAATTCCTGCAAAACCACTTGTAGCGATGCTTTTATCTTTAATATTTAAAGGGGGGTTTTGGAAGTTAATTCCGATTTTGTCATCTGTCTTTTGAACTAAATCTAAAACATCTCTAGCATTTAAAAATAATGAGTTAAATTTTATATTAGTTGATTCTAACTTTTTTCTAAGTTTTTCAAGGTTAACTTCAATAGCAGCAGCTAATTTAGTATTAGGTGCTTGAGTCACGAAAAAGATATCAACTAAAATTGTAGCTGATGCGCGACGCGCATTTTTCCATATTTCTCGAGTATTTTGACAAAGATTTATATACTCTTTATTGGCTCCCTCTTCCTGTATTGATTCGATTGTGGTGTCTAAGTCGAAAATTTTTTCAATACCCTCTTTAAAAAGTTTAAATCCGTTAGTCTTGAAAGATGTTTCTCGTTTTATCTGAAAAAATACGAATCTAATAGTGTGATCTTTTTTTATATCTATTTCAGAATCGCTATTTATGAGTTCAGAGTTGTGGAATGTATAGCTAACATCTACTCCTTGATCACCGCCAGAACCAAGAATACCAGCCATGAGTTCTTCATTTTCTAAGCCATTTAAATGCTTTAAATTGCAGAAGATTGGAACCGCTTTTTCATATTTATCGCCATTATAATCTTTTAAGTCCTTATCTTTTTCGAAAAGAATATCAATTTGTTCGTTTAATAAATGTTGTAAGCTCATGATCTAAATTCAAAAAAACCCACTAATTTATAGCGGGTTTTTTTTTGTTTTACAAGCAGTTAAAGCTTAGTGCTGTAACACCGAAATATCAGCCACTTTCGTGAACAAGTCACGAAGCTGTGCAAGCATACGTAAACGGTTTGCTTTTAGGTCAGCATCATCTGCCATCACCATCACACCGTCAAAGAACGCATCGACTGGCGCACGAAGTGCAGCAAGTGCAGAAAGGGCAGCGGTGTAGTCCTTCGCAGCAAATAATGGCTCAACTACAGGTGTGATTTTTGCAAGTTCAGCGAACAATGCTTTTTCAGCATCTTCAACCAAGTTCGCTTCAACCACAGCGCCTTCAGGTGCAGCTTCTTTTGCAAGAATGTTTGCAACACGTTTGTTTGCAGCGGCAAGTGCAGCAGCTTCAGGTAAGTCACGGAAATGATTTACCGCATTTACACGTTTATCAAAATCAAGTGGCGATTTTGGAGAAAGTGCTTGAACAGCTTGAATCACATCTACAGCCACGCCTTGGTCTTCGTATTTTGCACGGTAACGACCTTCAAGGAATGCAACTGCATCCGCCAAAGTTTTATCGTGGTCTTTCAATACATCGCCATAAGCAGCAAGTGCAAGTTTGATTAGATCTTCAATCGAAACGTCTAAATCATTTTCAGTCACAAGACGCAAAATACCAATGGCAGAACGACGTAGTGCAAATGGGTCTTTAGAACCTGTAGGCGCCTGACCAATACCAAAAATACCTGTCAATGTATCTAAACGGTCAGCAAGTGCAAGCGTTGTACCTGTCTTGGTTTTTGGTAAAACGTCACCTGCAAATTTAGGTAAGTATTGTTCACCTAAAGATTCAGCAACTTCATCATTTTCGCCTTCAATACGTGCGTAGTAAGTACCCGCAATACCTTGAAGCTCTGGGAATTCACCCACCAACTCAGAGGTTAAGTCGCATTTTGCAAGGAGTGCAGCTTTCTCAGCATCTGCTGGGTTTGCCCCAGTGATTGCAGAAAGTGCAACAGCCAAAGTCGCTATACGTTCAGACTTGTTCCATAGTGTGCCAAGTTCTGCTTGGAACACCATGTTTGCAAGTTTCTCTTTACGAGATGCAAGTGGTTGCTTTTGATCTTGTAAGAAGAAGAATTCAGCATCTGACAAACGTGGACGTACAACTTTTTCGTTACCTTCAATAATTTGTGTCGGGTCTTTCGACTCAATGTTTGACACTGTAATGAAGTAAGGTTGAAGTTTATTGTCGCTATTCACTAAGCAGAAATATTTTTGGTTGTCCTGCATCGTCGTGATGAGTGCTTCTTGAGGAACAGCAAGGAAGCGTTCTTCAAAGCTTGCACGAAGCGCAACTGGCCATTCAACCAATGCTGTTACTTCGTCACGTAAGTCCGCAGGGACAATCGCAATGGCATTTACTTCATCAGCCAAAGTTTTGACTTGTTGGTCGATGATGGCTTGGCGCTCTTCAAAGTTTGCAATCACTTTTGCAGTACGCAGGGCATCAAGATAAGCATCGGCATTTGCAAGTGTAATTGCTTCAGGAGCATGGAAACGGTGACCATAAGTCACGTTACCTGCTTGGTGATCCTGAATGGTTGCTTCAATTACATCACTGTCTTTCAACAAAACAACCCATTTTACAGGACGTACAAACTCAGTACGGCTTGCAGCAGAACGCATGCGTTTTGCGATAGGTAGGTTATCTAAAGCGTGTTGTAAAATTTGTGGAAGTAAAACATCAAGGCTTTGACCTTTTACATCTTTTAAGTAGCACACTTTTTCAACTTTACCTGCTTGGAAAGTCGATACTTGATCAACCGTGATGCCTTGACCACGCATAAAGCCTTCAAGCGCTTTAGTTGGTTTGCCTTCGGCATCAAACGCTGCTTGTTTAGCAGGGCCATCAAAACGTTTTTGTGTGTCTGCTTGTGCACCGTCTACATTGACAATTTTCAATGCAAGGCGACGTGGTGCTGCATATGCTTCAATCGCATCAAATGCTAGACCTGCGTCTTTTAAGCCTTTTACCGTTTCTGCATGTAGCGCATCACGTAATTTTTTTAAGCTTTTTGGTGGAAGTTCTTCGCAGCCTAATTCGAACAATACTGTATGTTTAGACATTATTTGCTCTCCTTAGATTCAACTTTTGCTTCCGCTTCAACTTGTGCTTTTAACTGAGCTAATACTTCGTCACGTAAAGCAGGTTCTGCCATCGGGAAGCCAAGCTTCGCACGCGCAGCGACATAACTTTGGGCAATCGCACGAGCCAATGTACGTACACGTAAAATATAACGTTGACGTTCAGTTACTGAAATTGCGCCACGTGCATCAAGCAAGTTAAAGCTATGAGATGCTTTAATCACTTGTTCGTATGCAGGAAGTGGAAGTTCCGCTTCCATCAAGCGAGTTGCTTCAGCTTCATAGAAGTCAAATAGCTCAAACATTTTTTCAACGTTGGCATATTCGAAGTTATAAGTTGATTGTTCAACTTCATTTTGGTGGAACACATCGCCATAGGTCACTGTACCGAATTGACCTTTGGTCCAAACTAAATCGTAAACTGAGTCTACACCTTGGAGGTACATCGCTAGACGTTCTAGACCGTAAGTGATTTCGCCAGTTACAGGGTAGCATTCAACACCACCGACTTGTTGGAAGTAAGTGAACTGAGTCACTTCCATACCATTTAACCAAACTTCCCAACCTAAGCCCCATGCGCCAAGTGTTGGAGATTCCCAGTTGTCTTCCACGAAACGAATGTCGTGAACAAGGGTATCAATACCAATGGCTTTTAATGAATCTAAGTACAACTGTTGGATGTTGTCTGGGTTTGGCTTCAACACGACTTGGAACTGGTAGTAGTGTTGTAGACGATTCGGGTTCTCACCATAACGGCCATCTTTAGGACGACGAGAAGGCTGAACATAAGCCGCGTTCCAAGTTTCAGGGCCTAAAGCACGTAGGAAAGTTGCAGTGTGGAATGTCCCTGCACCCATTTCCATATCGTAAGGTTGTAACACTACACAACCTTGTTCAGCCCAGTAGTTTTGTAAGGCAAGAATTAAGCCTTGAAATGTATCAATATGCGATATGGCGCGACTCATGTAGCATCCATTAAAATTAGTGAAAAATTGGCTCTAAGTATAAGGATTTTGCAGAGGAGTGGCAAAGGCTACTTGGTTCCTTTTAAGATTTTAATAGCGCTATTTATTTTTTGAGTTTTAGCTTTGGTTGCAATGTTGAAAAACTCCAAAAAATAATGGAAAGAACAAAACTAACGATCGCTATGAATAAGGAAAATGCTGTGTCCCACACTGTTCGACCAACAGATTCGAAAATTGGAAATCCATAGTAGAAATTTTGAAAAGTTGTAATGAAAAAGTAGATCATGACTAGGGTTAGATGCGCACCTAACCATATAAAAGGAAAAATAAATAATTTTTTGGCTATAAGAATTTGGCAAATTTTAAGTAAAATTGGATACAAGATAACGTAATAAATTCCAGCAAAAGTTCCTACAATTTCTAAAACATCAAGCTTGAATGAACCATTAATTAAAAAATATCCAATGAAAAGTAGTATAGGAATAAGTGGTGATAAAATAAGTGCTTCTTTAGGTTTGAAATTAAAAGGTTTTTCTGTATTCATTATCTGTATTTTATATAATTTTTCGATTTAAACATTTTAAATTTTAAACAAGTGATTGTCTAGATAATGAATCTTATACATAATGAACCGTGTTTTGATGAAATATATGTAAGTAAAATTTAAAAATTATTTGAAAAAATCTATAAAATTATGAGCTTAAAAAAATATTACCTCCTACTTGGTGTCGTTTTTCTGATTTTTATCGGTTTTTCGAGTGTAAAAAATAACCTTAACTATCTTAAAGCTGCTTTTAAATACAAGACACAGGAACTTAAAGGCGATGATTTAAATCGCTATGCTGCTTTACTCTACTATAAAAATATCTATGAAGGCGTTAGAAATCGAGATGAGGATGAAAATGATCAGCCGACTGAACAAGACATAAAAATCGAAAAACTATTTGAAAAAGCATCTCAGCAAGGAAGTCCACTCGCCAAATTAAATTTAGCAAGACTTTATGCATATAAGCATGATCCAGAGCTGTATCCTGAAATTTTTAGATTAGTAAAAGAGTCTGCCGAGTCGGGTAATGCTGATGCTCAGTTTAAACTTGGAGAGTCCTATCATTCAGGATTAGGTACAGAAGTTGATTTTCAACAAGCTAAATATTGGTATGAAAAGGCGATTGCTCAAGGTAATCCAGCAGCAATGAACAATTTGGGTGTACTTTACCAAAGAGGATTAGGAGTTGAAAAAAATGGAAAAATCTCAACCGAATGGTACATTAAGTCAGGTAATTTAGGATATTCACAAGGTCTTGAGAATATGTTTCAAAATTATTATCACGGTTTAAATGGACTGCCTCAAGATGAGGAAGAGGCGATAAAATGGCGTGAAAAATGCTATTACAGAACGGATGAAATACCGATTCAACCTGTCTTTGGTCTCAAATTGGAAGAAGAAGAAACTTATTTAAATAAATGCAAAAATATTGTGGATTAGTAAGAGGGTAAAAGCTATGGGATATGAACGTTAAAATAGAATAACCTTAAAATTCCATCTGATGCTGATGAAATTTTAGGACTAAATCTCCTATAATTTCTCATCCTCAAAAAATCAGGCATGACCATGTTTCACGCAAAATCAGCTTGGCTCAATACGCTTAAACCCAACTTTAAAGTTCTGCCTTTAAAAGACCGCATCCTGTGTGGGGTAGGTGCTTTGCTGGGCCTGAGTATTTCTTCGCTGATCAGTTGGCTGGCGCTAGGTGACTTAAATGCATGGTACATCGCACCGATGGGTGCATCATCTGTGCTGCTCTTTGCGGTACCTGCCAGCCCATTGGCACAGCCGTGGAATATGGTGGTTGGTAATAGTCTTGCGGCCTTGATTGGCGTGACGTGTGCGATGTTTATTCCTAATTTAACCGAAGCATTTAGTATCGCGGTTGCATTAGCGATTATCTTAATGATGACCACAGACTCATTGCATCCACCAAGTGGAGCCGTGGCGATTACAGCGGTATTGGGCGGAGAGGCAGTCCATGATTTAGGCTATGCCTTTCTTTTTTATCCAGTCCTTTTAAATTCGGTCCTCTTGATGGTGGTTGCTATCATTTATAACCGATTACTAGGCAAGCAGTATCCACAAAAAGCACAAGTCAATACTCGGACGACAGATCCAACACCGACACAAAAAGTGTCGATTCAACCTGCGGATATTCAGCAAGTCTTAGAACAGCAAAGTCAGTTACTCGATATCAGTGAATACGACCTACAAAAAATCATTTTAGAAGCACAGCAGTTAGCTAGTCGTCGTGGTCTAAGCCAGTTTCATTGTCGTGATCTCATGAGCCAGCAAGTGATTAGCTTGCGTGCAGAAGATGATATTCAGTCAGCATTGGAAAAGTTTAAACAAGTCAATTTGATGAGTTTGCCAGTGGTGAGTGATTTGGATCGCTTGGTGGGAAATTTGGCTTTATATGATGTAGTGGAATGGTTTAAACGTGCCGCAGACCCCAAAGCCAGTTGGGAAAATCACGTTTATCAAATTATGAATCCCAAAGTGGTGACCGTGCAGCCGGATCAACCCATTCAAGATTTAGTGCCGTATTTTGTGGAAAGATCTTTTAATTATATTCCAGTCGTTGAGCAAAAACGGTTGGTGGGAATGATTAGCCGTGCTGATATGATCGCAGCGTTATATCAACAGCTAAATCAGCAAACAAAATCTTAAGCCTTAAACTTTGATTTAAATTCATCAGACTTAAATATGGTTTTGCCAAAATGTAGGCAAAAAAAAGCTACGGAATCTTGGGGGAGAAACCGTAGCGACCAAACTGGGTCAAAGGATTTTAACGTCTGTCATCATTCACAGTACGAATCGGGTCTGAATAGCCATTGGTACGGAAAAAGTTATCTTGTGCTTTAGGCATGACTAACCATAAAACCAAGTACACCAAAATACCGGGAAAGGCTGCGCTTAAGCATGATACAAAGATAAAAATAATACGCAGTAAATTTGCGTTCCAACCAAAACGTTCAGCAATACCCCCCATCACACCAGCAATTATGTTAGAGCGGTTTGAGCGATATAAACCAACATTGGCCATTCAGGTCTCCTTCAAAAAAGAATAAATTTGAATATTTCCAAATTCATATTATAGAAATGGTGACAAGCTTTGCGATTTAAAGGGTGCAGAAAAAAAATTAAGTAAAGTTATGTAATTTGAAGAATTGGTTTGATTAGTTTGCCTTTAAAATAGCTTGATTATTAATTAAATATCAACGATAACAATGAGATATGATTAACATATATCGCAAATATATGTATACAGCGTTGATTTTTTGATTACAATATTAAGTCAGCAAGAACTGAAAAAACCAATGAATGATTGGTCTTGGCACATTATATGAAAACATCGGCTTCACCTTTTTTGATGAAATTTGCATATCTTTCAGTGTTTGCAGGAGTGTTCAGCCTCTCTTTTATTGGTTGTAGTCCAACGCCTCAACCCGCAGCGGATAAGGGTGAAAGTTCAGCATCAACTGTCGCATCGGAAGTTCAAGCGAAGCAAGATCATGGAAAAAAATTAACCCAAGTGGCAGGGCAGGCGACATTGCCGAATGATGATGAATTAAAGTCAGCTCCTGTTCCTGAACATGCCAAAATTTTTATTGGACGTTTTCATGCCAAAGTAAAATGCGATGACAGTTTTATTCCATGCCCAGAAGGCGATGCGGAGTTCATCCTCAACTTATTACCAGATGGCACGGTACACCGCAGTATTATTCAAATTGGAAAAGTATTTGCTGAAAAAACCAATACGCCAGGCATTAATGTGAAATACCGAAAGGATACGTGGAGTGTCAATGAAGCACATACCGAGCTGGTGGTTCATCGAAAAGAAGGCGTGAATTTTTATTATCACGTGATTAATGAAAATAAAATCACCATGGATTTAGACAAAATTCGTCAAGGTGAAGTCGACCGAAATCAGGAATTATTTTCCAAGGGTTATCCTCAGCCTCAACATGCCTATACCTTGGTGAAAGACCCGAATTAAATGCTGCGAATGAAGTAAATAAAATTATGAATTGCGTTTGAGCGTCGGCGTGAAATTCGCAGATCTTGGTGGATCGAATGTAACTAGCTTATAAAAAATTGAATTATTAATACGACATAGTTAAGACTAAACAGAATTGGTGGGTTGTGTGGGGTTCGAACCCACGACCAATAGATTAAGAGTCTACTGCTCTACCAACTGAGCTAACAACCCTGAGAAAATTTTAAAAGAGCATTTTAAAATTTCAGCAAGATAAACGAAGCGCGTAGTTTTGAATACTAGGGAATATTTGTTATCTAAAATTTTTCAGGTCAAATACTTCATCTAGCAAGACAAGAATGATACTTCGCAACATCGCTATAGCAAAATTTCGAGAATGGCGAATCAAAACCAGTAATGGTGATGGTTTGTCTTGGTCGGAACCTGCAGGTTTCTTTTTCTTCAACTGCCGGAAGAAAGAAGCCCTAAGAAAGAATGGTGGGTCGTCCGCGACTCGAACGCGGGACCAATAGATTAAAAGTCTACTGCTCTACCAACTGAGCTAACGACCCTTAGGGGGTATGCACAAGATTGTAATCTAAAACTGGCATTTTAGAAAGATGGTGGGTCGTCCGCGACTCGAACGCGGGACCAATAGATTAAAAGTCTACTGCTCTACCAACTGAGCTAACGACCCATCTTGTGGTATCGAAGGAAATGGTGGGTCGTCCGCGACTCGAACGCGGGACCAATAGATTAAAAGTCTACTGCTCTACCAACTGAGCTAACGACCCATTTCGCTTGATGGTGCGTATTGTAGCAAGATCTGCTTCAAGCGCAAGTAAAAAATCATAAACTTGCTTGTGTTTGATTATAAATACAACAAAGTAGCTCATTTTAGCGGATATCTGTCGCTAAAATGAGCGCTATTTGCTTAAAAACGGTATTTATATGCCTGAATATTGGCATAAATTTCAGGAGTTAAATCACAGTAAGCAGTTGCATTTGGCAGCAATACCAATAAACGTTCATCAGTTTGCTGAGGATCAAAAGCTTGTTCTTTCAGCTTGTTTTTTTGGTATTTAAATGTGCCTGTGGTTTCGACTTTTTTCTGTACACGTAAAAATACTGGCACGGCATAAGCTGGTAAGCATTTTTTAAATTGTAGAACCATTTCACTACAATCTTGTTCGTTGAGTTCGGCACCGTCGGTGAGCGTGATGGCAGCCATACCTGCACGGCCATTTGTATCTGGAATTTCTACGCCATAAACCACAGCTTCAGCAATTTTATCGTACTCACTCACCATATTTTCAACTTCAGTGGTTGAAACGTTTTCACCTTTCCAGCGGAAAGTATCACCTAGACGGTCGACAAATTGTGCATGGCGGAAGCCAATGTCACGAACCAAGTCGCCAGTGTTGAAGTATGAATCACCATGCTTGAATACATCTTTCATAATGACGGATTTGTTTTTTTCCGTGTCGGTATAGCCATCGAAAGGTGAGCGACGGGTAATTTTACCGATGAGTAAGCCAACTTCGCCTTTTTTAACTTTAATGCAGCGACCTTTAGCATCATGTACAGCTTCATTTTTTTCTTTATCAAACTGAATAATCGCATAAGGCGTTGGTGAAAAACCAACGGTATTGTCGAAGTTAAACACATTACTAAAGCCGACGTTGCCTTCACTTGAAGCATAGAGTTCAAGGACTTCTTCGACCCCAAAGCGTTCTTTAAACTTATCCCAAATGTTTGGTCGCATGCCGTTACCAATCATTTTTTTCACACGATGGCCTTTTTCAAGGTCTGAATGTGGAGCATCCATCAAATAGCGGCAAAGCTCGCCCACATAGCCAATGGCTGATGCATCAAATTTTTGTACATCTTTCCAAAATGAAGAGGTCGAGAACTTGCGACGCAGGGCAAGGGTGGCGCTACCGGCAATCACCCCACACCAACAAACTACAGTGCCTGTAGCGTGATAGAGCGGCAAAGTTACGTACATCACATCATCTTTATTCAGATTAAGGACGTGACCATATGTTCCATAAGCCAAAGTCCAACGGCTGTTGGTGAAAATCACCGCTTTAGGTAAGCCTGTTGTCCCAGAGGTGTAGATATAAAATAGGCCGTCTTTGCCTTTTACACTTGCAGTGGTGGGTGTGTTGAATTTTGGAAATTCATCAATCGCTTCTGCAAGGTTTAAGAAGCCTTTCGGTGCTTGACCAGCATCTACACGAGTGGCTTGATCTGCGAACCAATGTAAACGATCTGCAGCTACACTGAGATCATCACGAATCTCTTCTACAGCTTGACGGCATTCTTCGCCCACAATTACCGCAATTGGGTTCACTAAGTTGATGCTGTGTGTCAGGACTTTGCCGACTTGTGATGTATTGACCAAAGCACTGGTGACGCCAATTTTGGCTAAAGCCACGATGGTTGCCACGAGTTCAGATCGGTTTTCGATCATCACTGCAATCACATCACCTTTTTTTGCACCGAGTGCAAGGTAATAGTGACCAATTTGATTGGCCCATTCATTTAATTCGTTATAGGTATATTTTTGCTCTTCAAAATAAAGTGCATAACCCTTGGGATTACGCTTTACGGCTTTTTCAAATGCAATTCCCAAGCCTGCGGAAGTATTTGGGGTACGTAAATAGGCTTGCTTTAGACCACTCAACAGGTTGGGTACTTTGCTAATGAACGCGGGAATTTTTGCTGCAACATCAGCAATCCCAATAAGGTCGTGTTGTGTAGTTTGGCTCATGTGAATCCTATTTATTTTTCGTAATCCGATACGGTCTATTTCTTTGCAATGAAATTTGCAGCAAATTCTACAATTGTCTTTTAATCGTTTCGATCTAGTGCAATCAACCTAATTTGACAAAAGTATCAAAAAAAAACCAGTCACCGAAATGACTGGATTTTTTTATTCACCTGCAAAATAGCAAATTACTGCTCAGTTGCGGTGTTTGCTTTTTTCGGTGGACGACCGCGAGGACGACGAGGGCGTGCAGGTTTTTCACCTTCAGCGGCCGAGTTTTCGTCTACAGGAACCTCAACTTTCTTTTCCGCCTCAACGGCTTGAGCTTTTTCTTCTACTGGTTTAGTAGGAGCTTCAGACACTTCTTCCGTCTTTTCAGGCTGCGCACTCACATCCAGTTCAGCTTGAACGGGTGTCAGTACTTCAGCTTGAACGGGTTCAGGTGCTTCAGTTTGACTTGCAACGTCGGATACATTGGCTTCAACTGTAGCAGCTTTAGCTTCTGCAACTACAGGCGCCTCAATAGTAGTGTCTGCGACAGGCGTAGCTTCCACCTCAGCATGTGCTTTTGCTTGGTCTTGTTTCGCTTGTTCAGCGGCAAGTTTAGCAAGGCGACGACGCTCACGTGGGTCATTAGCAACACGTTTATCTGACACAGGCTTTGGTGGTGTCAAATCCAACATTGGCGCTGGTTCAGCTTCAGGTGCAGCTTTTGTAACTTGAACATCACGAGTGACAGGCTTTTTCTCTACAGCTGCTTCAGCTGCAGGTGCAGTCAAAGTCGCGGCATATTCTTCCGTGAATTTTTGCAATGCACGGTTGAATGTTGGAATTAAGCCAAATTGCTCAATCAGTACTGAGCAGTCTTCACCGTATACATGCTTAATCAAGCTGCTTACAGTGTATTGACCCAGTGTCGGCACTTGAGATGGCGAAATTTTCGGAGCCTGTGCTTGTTGAGCGCGAGCTGCACGTTGTTCGCGGCGGCGTTGACGTGGGTCATTGCTTGCACGAGACGGTTTTTGCTGAGCATGCTGTGGTTTATGTCCTACTTCTTTTGTTTCAGTCGCAGGTTTTTCCACTTTTTCTGCTTCAACGACAGCGGCTTTTTGGACTACTGGGGTTTCTACAGGTTTTTCAACTGCTGGGGCAGTATTTAGCGCTACGATTTCGCTTTGAGCTTGATCAACATTTACTACAAGTGCTGTTGGTATCACGTCTTGACGTGGTGCATCAACAACTTCAACTTTAGGTTGACGTTGATTGCGGTTTTCAGATTGTTGCTCAGTTGCAACTTCCTGAGCAATCACTTGCTCGTTCAATACGCTTTGATCGCGGTGGCGATTTGGGCGATTTGGACGTTGTTGGTTGTTGCGGTCACGACGTGGAACAGACTGCGGTTGTTCATTGTTTTGAACATCGTGCTGTACTTGTTCATTGTTATGTTGACGGCGTGAGTTACGACGGTTTTCACGTTGGTCTTGACGGTTGTCTTGGCGCGGTTCTTGACGTTCAGAACGTTGCTCTTGGCGTTCGTTTTGACGTGCTTCGTTATTGCGCTGCTCTTGACGATCTTGACGTGAAGGTTGTAACACTTCTTCATGAACTTGATGCGGTTGAGCTTCTTGTTCACGTGGTTCTTTATGCTTAGTGCGCTTTTTGTTGTGACGTTTTTCTTCACGGTCAGCTTTTTCTGAATGGCTGTCACGTTCTTGTTTGTGCACAACAGAAGAAGGCGCAAGGTAAGCATTATTGTCTACGACAACAACAGGCGCTGCCGATGCAGGGGTAATTTGACCAAACTGGCCACGGCTTGCAGCACCGCCATTCACCATTTGTTCAATTGCAGCAGCAGCATTGTTTGCAGTACGCGACTGGTCAACGGTTGCAGCTTGTTTTTGAACAAATAAGTTTTCTAACCATGCACATGGACTAGATGATGCAGCAGGAGCTGCAACTTGTGCAGGTGCTTGTTGAGCAGCAACAGGTTGTTGCTTATTCTTTTTGTGGCCTTTTTCTTGTTGTTGTACAGGTGCTTGTTGCTGAGCAGCAGCGGCCTGTTCTTCACCTAAATGCCACTCAGATGCTTCGTAACCCAATTCTTTTTCACTAGAACGTGTTGCTTCAGTGCGTTCATAGCTTGTCGGTGCAAAACCTTCAGGGTTATACGAAATTTCGTAATGTGGTGTTTCAAGGTGAGGGTGTGGAAGTACGGTCACACGAACATTTGAAGTTTGCTCAAGATATACAAGGCTGTGACGCTTTTCATTCAATAGGAATGCAGCAATTTCAACAGGCACTTCAACTTGAACTTCACCATGACGTTCGCGTAGCGCAATTTCTTCCACTTTACGCATAATTGAAAGTGATAAAGAGCGTAGGTCACGTACCATACCTGTACCATGACAGCGTGGGCACACATAACCTGTGGCTTCTTCAAGCGATGGACGTAAGCGTTGACGGCTCATTTCCATCAAACCAAAGCGTGACAATTGACCGAATTGGATACGCGCACGGTCGCTTTGTGTTGCTTCACGAAGTTTAGCTTCAACCATACGTTGGTTACGGTCTTTGGTCATGTCGATGAAGTCGATCACAACTAAACCACCGATATCACGTAAACGTAATTGGCGAGCAATTTCTTCTGCAGCTTCAAGGTTGGTATTGAGCGCTGTATCTTCTACATCGCTACCACGTGTTGATTTTGCAGAGTTAATATCAATTGAAACCAATGCTTCAGTTTGGTCAATCACAATTGAACCACCAGAAGGAAGTTTTACTTCACGTTCATAGGCCGTTTGGATTTGACTTTCGATACCAAAATGAGCAAATAACGGTTCATTTAAAGTATAGGTTTTTAATTTGTCGATTTGACGTGGCATCACCGCTTTAACAAAGTTATAGGCTTCGTTATACGCTTGCTCAGAGTCAATCAGAATTTCAGCAACATCATCACGTAAATAGTCACGGATCGCACGTGTAACCACACCGGCTTCTTGGTGAACCAACATTGGTGATGGACCTGAACTTGATGTGCTTTGGATTTGTGCCCAAAGGTCAAGCAAGTGTTGAAGGTCAAGTTGGAGTTCTTCTTGAGAACGACCAATACCAGCAGTACGTACAATCACGCTCATGCCACGAGGGACATTTAAAGACGCCAACATTTCTTTCAATTCTTCACGAACTGAACCTGAAATTTGACGGCTAATACCGCCACCTTTCGGGTTGTTTGGCATCAAAACCAAATAACGACCAGCAAGTGAGATAAATGTAGAAAGGGCAGCACCTTTATTACCACGTTCTTCTTTTTCCACTTGAACTAAAAGCTCAGTGCCTTCAGTGATCAATTCTCGGATGTTTGAAGTTTGGCGAGGATCTGCTTTGTAATAAGAATTAGCTATTTCGCGCATCGACAAGAAACCTTGACGACCTGCACCGTATTCAACAAATACAGCTTCTAAAGACGGCTCTACGCGAGTCACATGACCTTTATAGATATTCGATTTTTTTTGTTCACGGGTACGATTCTCTAAGTCAAAATCGTAAAGACGCTGACCAGTGACAAGTGCAACGCGAATTTCTTCGGCATGTGTTGCATTAATCAACATACGTTTCATGGGTGTAACACCTAATAGTGATACACAGAAGAACATCGCCTGACTCGTAGCGAGCATCAGATAGCATGGATCAAGTTGCACAGATCGAAAAACATCATCTGTGCATGTGTGCCGACCTTCTTTGGGCGGGCAACGGTTTTTGATTCACGTATTGATGATGGCAATACGGCTTCAATCTTTTAAACGATTAAAGTCACCTGAACGCGTTTCACTGGCGGACAAACGGTGCATTGGATGTGAGTAACTTTCACTGTCACATTGCTCGAAGAGCATCCATTCATATCTGATAGAGCGTCTTGATACGGAATTATCATCGTACCTTTACAAACTGTGCAGATCCAATGCATCAAACGTTGTGGCCTGAACACGATTTCCAGGGAGCGACTGGTCTGATGTGTATCAGTTTACGTTTAAAAACCAACCTTGGTTGGCACATATTTTTTTGGGGCAAACTGTTTTATGTACCTACGGCACAATTAAACGCAACAGTTTGCAGTTTTGCCGATATAATAAGCCTTCGGCGTCGGCATAATTCTTTTGGGACCTTTCCGAGCTAAATGAGTAATTGCTTGAAAGTTCAATGACAGTAAATACTGAAATGAATCAACTTTTACTCAGTTACGGTGGTTTCCGTGCGCTGACTATATCAAACCTTGCATCATCTGCCTATGGGCTAAGCTTATGTTTCTTGCGAAAAGTATAGCTTAAATGATCAATTTTTAATCAATTTTAGTATTTTTTTAGGTTACAGTAACTGTATGAATTCTACGCAAGAATGGCAAAGCGTCACCTGGTTTGAAGTGGACGAGCATCAGGCGGGTCAACGTATTGATAATTTCCTGTTTAGTCGTCTGAAAGGTGTGCCTAAAAGTCGCATTTATCGTCTGATTCGTGAAAGCCAAGTCCGCGTCAATAAAAAACGCGTCAAAGCGGAAACCAAACTCAATATTGGTGACCAAGTTCGAGTTGCTCCAATTCGTTATGAGCAAAAAGATGAGTCTGCGGTTCCCGTATCGGACAAAGTCGCGCAAAGTTTACTGAGCCGTGTGGTGTACGAAGATGAAGGCTTAATGGTGGTAAACAAACCTTCTGGTATTGCTGTTCACGGCGGTAGTGGTGTGGCGTATGGCTTGATCGAAGGCTTACGTGCCGCAACAGGGAAGAAATACCTTGAGCTGATTCACCGAATTGACCGCGACACTTCTGGTTTGGTGATGATTTCGAAAAAACGTAGTGTGTTAAAAAGCCTGCAAGACATGTTACGTGAGCACAAAATCCAAAAAACTTATGCTGCTGTGGTGAAAGGCGTGGTGAGTTTGGATAAGCAGCTCATTGATCAGCCTTTGCATCGTTACGAACTGGCAAATGGCGAGCGTCGTGTTCGTGTATCACCTAAAGAAGGTAAAGAGTCGAAGACGCTGTGGAACGTGAAAGAACGTTTTATGCATGCCACCTTGGTGTATGCGTCTCCACTTTCGGGCCGTACCCATCAGATCCGTGTACATGGTTTAAGTATTGGTCATCCATTGGTGGGCGATGAAAAATACGGTCATGAAACTGAATACCGTGGTCCAAAGCCACGTCGTTTATGTCTGCATGCTATGCGTTTAGAAATTCCGGGTTACCAAACCATTGAAGCGCCATTGCCAGAAGATATGCAAAGCCTTGTGGCGCAGCTACGCGCGCAAAAAGCCGACAAAGTGGTGAAGTCTTCAGAAGATGACGAGTAAGTTTTAAATACGAGACTTCTCTCCCTGAGCAGGACTGCTTCGTAAGTTTTCTTTCTCCCTCTCCTTTAAGGAGAGGGCCGGGGTGAGGTAAATAAATTGATGCACTCCAGAATCTGAATTACCAAACACTGAATCAAATCTAGGAAAACGTATGAACTCAGCTGTAAAACTAGTCATTTTCGATTGGGATGGCACTTTATTTGATTCTGTGGGTCAAATTGTAGCGAGTTTAAAATTTGCAGCAGATCAATATTCACAGCCGCTGACCGATGCTGATGCGAAAAGTATTATTGGTTTAGGTCTGCCGGAAGTCGCACAGCGGTTATTTCCGACGGTTCCTGAATTGCACAGCGAAATTTTGCAAAGTTATGCCGATCACTATGTGGCCCATTCCAAAGGGGATATGTGGTTTGATGGTGTCGCGGATATGTTGCAGGAATTACGCGATGCCGGTCTACAATTGGCTGTTGCAACAGGAAAAAGTCGTAAAGGTCTAGACCGTGTCTTGGCTCAAACGCAAAGTCATGAGTTGTTTCGTGCGACACGTGCAGCCAGTGAAACCAAATCTAAGCCAGATCCGTTGATGTTGGCAGAAATTTTGGCGGAAACAGGACTACGTGCCGATCAAGCCATTATGGTTGGTGATACGTCGTATGATTTAGAAATGGCCCTCAATATTCAGATGCCACGTGTAGGCGTGAGCTATGGAGTGCATACTGTAGAAACACTCCAGTGTTTTCAACCCTTACATATTGCACATAGCGTAGGTGATTTGACTGAATTTCTACTAGAACACGTGAAATTACGTCTAGCTGTATAGTTTTAGATACAAACGAGTAAAAAGGGTGAAATTTGTTTTCACCTTTTTTGTTACCAAATGAATAGTAACGCAAGCTCTAGTTGTTGAAATGAGTAAATTCAATTATTTAAAAAAGTAATAACACTAGATTTTTCTACAATAACAAGCAGTCTTCTAGCAAATTTACCTTAAAAAGTTGAGCGCAACTATTTGGCCTTTTACCACAAGCTGGAATAGATTCTTTGTTTGAATTTTATGATTTATCTTGTTGTTATTTATTGAATTATTTTTATTTGAAGAAAGTGGCGTACTTAATTTATCATAATTGAACATTGTTATTCGGGTATTAGGCTGACGCTAAAATAATCTTTTAATCTTATCTTTTAGTCGTATAAGCCAAGTTTTTTAGTAGAGATTCAGATTTAAGGGCGAAAAAAATAGTGAATTTTATTTAATTATTTTGACTTAAGTTTTTGAATATTAATAATAAATAATGATTAATTTATAGCTAATAGCTATAGTCATAAATAAAATAAGTATTGGTATTCACTTTCTAAAATCTCGATGCTAAATGCATCTAAACATAACGTGTAGTATGTCAAGTGAAATGCTTTAGGCGAATCCTGACATGACTTTCATCACTTTGATTTTGATGGTGATCGGGATGAAACACGTTGTGCATCCAATTTTTGCAGTTTAAGGAAACATTGATGTCGAATTCTGCTGTTGTTGAATCAGTTGCGCAAGCATTACGCGATGCGGAAGTAAATCAGGCTGCGATTGCACCGATCCGTCCACAACTTGGTGGTGATAGTGCTGATGTAGATATTGCTTATGCCGTTCAAGAAGTGAATACCAAACGTGCGGTGGCAGAAGGTCGTCGCCTTGTAGGTCGTAAAATTGGCTTAACTTCAAAAGTTGTACAAGCGCAGTTAGGCGTTGATCAACCTGACTTCGGTATGTTGTTTGCTGACATGGCGTATGGCGATGGTGAAGAAATCCCTGCTGGTTTATTGATTCAGCCAAAAGTTGAAGCAGAAATTGCTTTGGTGATTAACCAAGATTTGACCAAAGAAAAACACACCTATGCAGACATTATTAGTGCAACAGAATATGCACTGCCTGCAATTGAAGTGGTCGATAGCCGTATTGAAAACTGGAAAATCTCGTTGATTGATACTGTGGCAGATAACGCATCTTCAGCAGGTTTTGTGCTGGGTTCTAAGCCTGTAAAACTTGCAGATCTTGACCTTGTAAATTGCAAAATGGTCATGACTCGTGGTGAAGAAGTGGTTTCACAAGGTGTGGGTAAAGCGTGTCTTTCTAACCCATTAAATGCAGCAGTGTGGTTGGCTGACGAAATGGTTCGTCGTGGTCGTCCATTGCTTGCAGGTGACATCGTATTGACCGGTGCCTTAGGCCCAATGGTTGTGGCAAATCCTGGTGATGAATTCAAAGTTGAAATTGAAGGCTTTGGTTCTGTGACTGCAGCATTTGCAGCGAAATAAGCTTGGGTTTTACGGAATTTTTAAGAGTACACATTCATGAAAAAGATTAAATGTGCATTGATCGGTCCAGGGAACATTGGTACTGACTTGCTTTACAAACTTCAACGCAGCGAATTTTTAGAACCAGTATGGATGGTTGGTATTGACCCGACGTCTGAAGGTTTGGCTCGCGCTGCTAAAATGGGTTTAAAAACCACTGCTGAAGGCGTAGATGGTTTACTTGCACACGTAATTGAAGACGACATTAAAATCGCATTTGATGCAACTTCTGCCTATGTTCATGCTGAAAACAGCCGTAAATTGAATGAACTTGGCGTGTTAATGATTGACTTAACACCTGCTGCAATCGGTCCATTCTGCGTACCACCAGTAAACTTAGAAGCGTTATTGGATGCCGGTGAAGTTCCGAACGTCAATATGGTGACATGTGGTGGTCAGGCAACGATTCCTATGGTTGCTGCGATTTCACGAGTTCAGCCTGTTGAATATGGCGAAATCATTGCAACAGTATCAACAAAATCTGTGGGTCCAGGTACACGTAAAAACATTGATGAATTTACTCGTACGACTGCTGGCGCTATTGAAAAAGTGGGTGGTGCGAAACAAGGTAAAGCGATCATCATCATTAACCCTGCTGAGCCACCACTGATGATGCGTGATACTGTTCACTGTCTTGTTGAAGGTGAACCAGATCAAGCAGCAATCACTGAATCTGTACATGCGATGATTCTTGAAGTTCAAAAATATGTACCAGGTTACAAACTTGTAAATGGTCCTGTATTTGACGGTAACCGTGTTTCAATCTTCTTAGAAGTTGAAGGTTTAGGTGATTATCTTCCTAAATATGCAGGTAACCTCGACATTATGACTGCGGCAGCTGCACGTACTGCAGAAATGTTTGCAGAACGCGTATTAAACACTGCTGAAGCTTAAGGAATACCAAAATGTCTAAGATTATTATTAATGATATGACTTTACGTGATGGTATGCATCCTATGCGCCATCAAACTACACCTGAACAAATGGTTGCCATTGCAACTGCTTTGGATGATGCAGGTGTACCTTTAATCGAAGTTACGCATGGTGACGGCTTAGGCGGTAACTCTGTGAACTATGGTTTTGCAGCAGCAACCGATGAAGAATACCTAAAAGCGGTGATTCCAAACCTGAAACAGGCGAAAGTATCTGCACTTTTACTTCCTGGTATTGGTACGGTTGACCATTTGAAAATGGCACATGATGTTGGTGTAGCAACTATTCGTGTTGCAACGCACTCAACTGAAGCTGACGTTTCTGAACAGCACATTACTGCTGCACGTAAACTTGGCATGGACACTGTGGGCTTCTTGATGATGGCGCACATGGCAACTCCTGAAAAACTTTTGGAAGAAGCCAGCAAAATGGTGTCATACGGTGCAAACTGTATTTATGTGACTGACTCTGCTGGTTATATGTTGCCTCAAGACGTGACTGACCGCGTGGGTATTTTACGTGCCAACCTGGCTTCAGAGATCGAAATCGGTTTCCACGGTCACCATAACTTAGGTATGGGTGTTGCGAACTCTGTTTCAGCGGTTCAAGCTGGTGCAACGCGTGTCGATTTAGCTTCTGCAGGTTTAGGTGCAGGTGCAGGTAATACTCCACTTGAATTGTTTGTTGCGGTTGCCAACCGTATGCAAATGGAGACAGGTGTGGACTTGTTTAAAGTGCAAGACGTAGCAGAAGATCTGATCATCCCGATGATGACACATCAAATCCGTGCTGACCGTGATGCAGCAACTTTAGGTTATGCAGGTGTGTATTCTTCATTCCTATTGTTCGCAAAACGCGCTGAAGCGAAATACGGCGTATCTGCTCGTGAAATTCTTCTTGAGCTTGGTCGTCGTGGTACGGTTGGTGGTCAAGAAGATATGATTGAAGACTTGGCATTGACCATGTCTAAAGCAAAAGAAGCCAATGCTTAATTTGCTTTAAGTCAAAAAGCGCCCGAAATGGGCGCTTTTTTTATGTCTCAACTGACTATATGGGCTTGGTTTTTAGTTGAGATTGAATTGATGCATAGAAAGCGGATTGAAATAAGAAAAATTCTGCGAACCAATGGTCGATTTCGAGCAGTCATGGTGGTGAAATTTAACTTTAAGTTGTTGATGATTATATAAATTAAATATCATGTCATAGCTAAATTTTATAACTCAAATAAGGATAAATCTCAGCAAAAAACTTTGTTTAAACTTAAAAGCAATTAATACAGCGCATGTAATTGCAAAAAATAAAAAACTTTAAATTTTATGTTAATAAAACATGGGGTTAATTTAATCAGTTGTTCTAAATGATAAAAAAGAGTTATTGTTTTAATCTCTAAGGAAAATAAGCAGAAATAGCTTCCAAAGTTCAAGTCGCACAAAAGCCTGATAAACCTTAATACTGTAGTCGGATTTTTTTCCAAGGTATTGTTGAGCATGATGATGTCATAGCTTAATTTGATCACTGGGAATAAGCCATGCGTCGTCAAAATTTATGGATAGCAATTCTTGCTGCGACAGCAACATTAGGAACATCTGCAACTTATGCGGACTTTGTTGACGACAGCCAAGTACAATTGAAATTTAAAAACTTCTACTTAGACCGTCAAATTAAAGAAAATCCGGCGGGTAACTGGGGTTCGTGGTCACAAGGCATTACTTTAGATGCGAAATCGGGTTATCACGATATTGGAGGTGGAATCCAAGTTGGTGCAGACCTTTTGGTACAGCACGCATTTAAATTGAATGCTCGTGACAAAAATGCTGATTATATTTTGCCGCATGATGGTAAAAAATCTAAGGATGAATTCGGTAAGGTGGGTGCAACCCTAAAAGCGAAGGTATCTAAAACAGAACTTCGCGTAGGTGAATTATTGCCGATTTCACCAGTTTTGACCTATGATCCAACTCGTCAGTTAGTGACCACCTTCAGTGGTGCTTGGTTAGAGTCAAAAGATTTAAAAGATACCAAATTGACTTTGGCTTATGTGAACGGCATTAACAACCGTTATGACAACCAATTCCGTGATTTGACATTATTTACTTTAGGTCAACCAGGTGGTCATGCAGATCAAGGTCTTGAATCTGACGGCATGATTATCGCAGGTGTGGATCATCAATTTACCCCTGAACTTTCAGCAGGTTATTGGTTTGGTGATGTAAAAGATATTTATCAGCAGCATTATGTAGGTGCGGCATACAAAACCAAATTGGGTGAAAATGCTAAATTAGATAGCCATGTACGTTACTTCGATACAGCAGATTCAGGTAGCAGCTTATATGGTCATTTAGATAACCAAGCATTATCTGCTAGTGCAAAAGTGAATTATGGCGCGCACACTGTTGGGTTGAATTACCAGCAAATGATGGGGGATAGTGCATTCCCAACATTGGGTGGTTGGGTTCCAGGTGCTTATTTGTCGAACTGGGGTGTAGCAACCTTCACTCAAAAAGATGAAAAATCTGTAGGTGTAAATTACAACTATGATTTCTCAGGATTGGGTGTGAAAGGCTTGAATGCAACTGCGGTGTATTTCACTGGTTGGGATGCTGAGGTGAAAGGTGTGAAAAACCAAGACTCAGATGAGCTTAATTTGATTGTTAATTACACGGTACCTGAAGGTCAGTTAAAGGGTTTAGGTGTACAAGCCATGTATATCGATGCAAACTTCGACTACAAGTCTGACTTGCAAGAATACCGTGTGGCAACAACTTATACCTATAAGTTCTAATTTCTCAGGATAAAAAAGAGGGAAGTGGATTCATTGCTTCCCTTTTTATTCGCTGGTTTATTTAAAAAAGAAATACCTCAAAGATTTTATGGATATATTTTTGAGT
Organism: Acinetobacter sp. YH01005; assembly: GCF_013420465.1. Classification (NCBI taxonomy): domain Bacteria; kingdom Pseudomonadati; phylum Pseudomonadota; class Gammaproteobacteria; order Moraxellales; family Moraxellaceae; genus Acinetobacter; species Acinetobacter sp. YH01005. Next base: position 43,067 of record NZ_VOYA01000003.1, read on the forward strand.
TATGTATTTAAAAACAATAACTTAAATTATAGTCTATTTGTTGTTTATGATCGTAAATATGTATCAGTTAGCAGTGGCTGAACAGGTAATATGAGACTGTAAAAACCACAAAATCCAAAAGAGTCCCCCTTGTGTTTAAATCCGTTATGGATTGAAACATAAGCTCTACGCAATACGAGGAGCATGTATGAGCACTGTTCAGATTCCTGACTATACAACTGATTCATTCTTTGGTTTAGAAGATAAATGGATTGAAACTGCTGAAGGCGAATTAACGCATTACCACGAAGTGGGTGAAGGCACACCAATTCTATTTTTACACGGTTCAGGTACAGGTGTATCTGCTGCGGCAAACTGGTGGTTAAACCTTCCACAAATTGGTGAACAAGCTCGTTGTATCGCTATCGATACGATTGGCTATGGTCAAACTGTTGTTGCACCGAATACTGCTTATGGTATCCGTGCTTGGGTTGATCACGCTGTACGTACGTTAGATGCCCTAGGTATTGAAAAAACTTGGTTAGTGGGTAACTCACTCGGTGGCTGGTTAGCATTCCAAATGGCTTTGGACTATCCAGAACGTGTATTGGGTATCGTGTCTATGGGTACAGGCGGTGCTAAACAAACTGCAGCACTTAAAGCACATGCAAACCCTGTATTAACCGAAGAAGGCATCAAGAAAACCTTGTCTATGTTTGTTGTAAACAAAGACTTGATCACAGACGAATTGGTAAAAGTACGTTTCGCTTCTGCTGCAAATGACTATGCATCAAATCGTTTGATGGATGTTGTTGGCGCACGCGACCGTGACCGTTTCGAATTCCCACTCGACTTTGAAAAAATGAAAGACATTACTGTGCCAGTATTGTTGATTCACGGTGTACAAGACGTGGTGATTCCAGTATCTCGTACGTGGGATATTTTGAACACAGTTCCAAATGCGGATGCGCATATCTTTAGCCAATGTGGTCACTGGTCACAAGTTGAAAAAGCAGAAGAATTCAACACCGTGATTAAAGATTATTTAAAAGCGCGTGGTGTGTAATTTCTTGTCACTGACATGAAATTCAAAAAAAGGATGGTTTTGCCATCCTTTTTTTTATATAAATCTTTTGAAAGAAATACTTTAAATGAGTATTATTCTCATTAATGGGTCGACAGTGTACGGTCTAAATCAGTAAAAAGGCATAAAATAAGCTCATCTGAATGGTTGGGGAAGGGGAATTATTTATTAGACTTAAGTTGTAAATCGGCAATTTTTAGCAATTTTTATCAATGTCTAAACTAAAATTTATAAGTTATTTTCCATCAAGTCGATATGCATGATAGATAAAATGCGTCGATTAAAACATTTAAACGATTAAAAAAGCGACTTTTTAGCCATAAAAAAAGCACCATTATTCATTTTAAAAATAATGGTGCTATATCTATAAATTATGACTTGGCGAAAATTAACGCTGTTCGTGATTAATATCGAGATAAAAAACTTTGGTTAGCAGTTCAAGGAATTTATCTACAGCCACAGAACTCGCCGTTTTTCGGTAACTTACATACAAGTCTAGATACGGTAATTCGACATCTAAAGGACGAATCACCGTATTGTTCATGGTCAATGGCGCGATGTATCCCGGTAGGATCGTGCAGCCTAAGCCCATGCCGATGGAGTTAATGTTAAACAGGATATTGTCGGCTTTTTGCACGATATTAAATTGAATATCATGGGTCGAAGCAAAGTCCAAAATGGCTTCATGCAACGTGCCAGATTGTTCACGTGCAGGAATGATAAAATCAATCCCATTCAATGCTTTAACTGGAATGCGCTCGTACTTCGCTAAAGGGTGATCTTTGGGTAAAATAAAGATCAGCGGTTCACGCAGTACAAACTGACTTTCAATTTCGTCGCTGTGGAAGTTATTGCGGGTAAAAGTGATATCCAGTTCACCTTTTTGCAGCAATTTCATCTGATCGCGGTTATTTAAACTGAGTAATTCAATCTTGAGTTCTGGGTTCTGAACACGTAAATTTGGCAGCACATAAGGGAAGATTTTCATCTCTGCAACAGGGACAAAACCAATGCGCAGCATCTGCTGTTTGGCTTGTGAAACCTGACGTGCCATAGCCACAGCTTTGTCTGCTTGTGCCAAGGTTAAACGTGCTTGTTCTAGAAATACGGCACCTTCTTCTGTGAGCTCAACTTTACGTTTAGTACGGTGCAACAGTTTTACGCCGACATCTTCTTCAAGATCTTTAATTTGTTGGCTTAAAGAAGGTTGAGCAGTATAAAGTTTTAACGCAGCTTTACTGAAATTGAGTTCTTCAGCGACAGTAATAAAGTAGCGTAAGTGTCGTAATTCCATATAATCAACCCGTGGAGTAATCCAAAAAATGTCTTACTTAGAAGTCCGTTCAGTATAATCTATAAACAACTATTGCGTGAGGATTATTTTACCATTCACGAAATAAATGGTGTTCTCGGCAATTTAAAAAAAATGCCATAAAAAAAATCTACCGTAATAATCCATAAAATCTCTTAATTAAAACAAAATAAATATTTCCCGAAAATCGGTCTAAAATCCATCATCGTTGAAAAGTTGAGTCTATTACTTTGTGCCTTACTGGTCACAGGAGAGCTTTTCATGAGTGGAAAAATTGATGTGCGCGAAATCGATGCTTTAGTCGATGCACAAAATGGACGTATCACGCCATCTATCTATACCGATCCAGACATTTACGAACTTGAATTAGAACGTGTGTTTGGTCGTACATGGTTATTCCTATGCCATGAGAGCCAAATTCCTAAAGCCGGCGATTTCTTCAATACCTACATGGGTGAAGATCCGATTATCGTGGCACGCCAAAAAGACGGCTCAATCAAAGCATTCTTAAACCAATGTCGTCACCGCTCTATGCGTGTGAGCTTCGCAGACTGTGGTAATACACGTGCATTTACTTGCCCGTACCATGGCTGGTCTTACGGCATTGATGGTTCTTTAAAAGATATCCCACTTGAAGACCGCGCGTTCCCGCACGGTGCTTGCAAAGAGAAATGGGGTCTTGTTGAAGTTAACCGTGTTAAATCATACAAAGGCTTAGTATTCGCTTGTTGGGATGAAACTACACCTGACCTAGAAGAATACATGGGCGATATCGCTTGGTATTTAGATGGTGTTCTTGACCGTCGTCCAGGTGGTACAGAAATTATCGGTGGTGTACACAAGTGGGAAATCGAGTGTAACTGGAAATTTGCAGCTGAACAGTTTGCATCTGACCAATACCACGCATTGTTCTCTCACGCATCTGCGATCCAAGTATTGGGTGCAAAACCAGATGACGAATCATCTAAGAAATTAGGTGCTGCACAAACCGCTCGTCCTGTTTGGGAAACTGCGAAAGACGCGATTCAATATGGTTCACGCGGTCATGGTTCAGGCTTCTTCTTTACTGAAAAACCAGATGCAAACGTTTGGGTAGACGGTGAAGTAGCGAACTACTTCCGTGAAACATTTGATGAAGTTAAAGAGCGTCTTGGTGAAGTGCGTGCACTTCGTCTTGCAGGTCACAACACCATGTTCCCAACATTGTCTTGGTTGAACGGTACTGCAACGCTTCGTGTATGGCACCCACGTGGTCCAAACAAAACTGAAGTGTGGGCATTCTGTATTGCAGACGCTGAAGCATCTCAAGAAGTGAAAGAAGCATTCGAACGTTCTGCAACACGTGCATTTGGTCCTGCTGGTTTCCTTGAGCAAGATGACTCTGAGAACTGGATTGAAATTCAAAAAGTTTTACGTGGTTATAAAGCCCGTCAAAACAAATTAATTATGGAAATGGGTAAAGGTAACGAGAAAGTACGTGAAGATGGTATCCCGGGTATCACTAACTACATTTTCTCTGAAACTGCAGCGCGCGGTATGTACCGTCGTTGGGCTGACCTATTGATTCATGAAAAATGGGAAGACGTTGAAGCTGCGGCTGACGAATATGAGAAGGAGCTTATGAAATGAGTCAAGTTAGTTTAGAACTCCATCACCAAATTAGTCAGTTCCTTTATCAAGAAGCCAAGCTTCTTGATGACTGGAAGTTCCGTGATTGGTTGGCTGTGTTAGCGGAAGATATTTCTTATACGCTTCGCACCACACCAAACGCGCAAACACGTGACCGTCGTCGTTCGATTGAGCCGCCAACAACTTGGGTATTTAACGATACTAAAGATTTGTTGGAACGCCGTGTAGCTCGTTTAGAGACAGGTATGGCTTGGGCTGAAGAACCTCCTTCACGTACAACACACATGGTTTCAAATGTGATTGTTGAAGCGACAGAAGTTGAAGGCGAATACGACGTTTACGTAACGTACTTGTTGTACCGTACCCAGAAAGAGAAAGATGTAACAATCTACTGTGGTAAGCGTCACGACAAGATCCGCAAAGTTGACACTGAGCAAGGTTTCGAAATCTTCAACCGTAAGATTACCCTTGATCAGGTGACTTACAACTCACATAACCTGAGCGTGTTCTTCTAATGAATAAGATTTTTGTTTGCCAAGTTGACGAATTAGACGAAGGCGAAGCATTGAAAGTAGATTGCGGCGTTAACGGTATCGATGCGCTTGCAGTATTCAACAACAATGGCGAATTTTTCGCGATGAACGACCGTTGTTCACATGGTAATGCTTCAATGTCTGAAGGTTACCTTGAAGATGATGGCACTGTTGAATGTCCACTTCATTCGGCTCGATTCTGTTTGAAAACTGGTCAAGCATTATGCTTACCAGCAACAGATCCTATCAAGACATTCCCTGTGATTGTTGAAGATGGTGCTTTATACGTAGAGATGGCAGGAGAGTAATCATGGGTTGGCTACAAGGCGAAGTTGCACTTATTACCGGTGGTGGTTCAGGCTTAGGCTGGGCATTGGTTGAACGTTTCTTAGAAGAAGGTGCACAAGTTGCTGTTCTTCAACGTTCTCAATCGAAAGTTGATGCATTGAAAGAACATTTTGGTGACCGCGTGCTTGCGATCGCAGGAGATGTAGCCAGCTATGAGGATAATGTTCGTGCAGTTCAAGCAACTGTAGAACATTATGGCAAACTTGACTGTTTCGTCGGAAACGCAGGTATCTGGGATCATTACGCAGATATCGTCAATACATCGGGTGAACAGCTGGAAAAAGCTTTTGATGAGATTATGGGTATTAACACCAAATCTCTCATCTTAGGTGCCAAAGCTGCACTTGATGCATTGATAGCTTCGGAAGGTTCTATCATATTTACTTTGTCTAACTCAGCACTGTATTCGGCAGGCGGAGGCCCTGTATACACAGCGTCTAAGCATGCTGGCGTTGGGATCATGAAAGAATTAGCCTACGAGCTTGCGCCTAAAGTACGAGTGAACGCTGTTGCTCCGTCGGGTATGAATGTAAACATCAAAGGTGCTGCTTCTTTAGGCCAAGAAAACCTCGGTCTACTCGATGCACGCGATCCTGAGAAGATTGCACGCGGCATGCCGCTCAATTTCTTACCCGAACCTGAAGATATGACTGGTTCATACGTGTTATTGGCTTCTCGTCAAAACAACCGCCCATTAACTGGTGTTTTAATTAATGCTGAATGTGGTCTGGGTATCCGTGGTTTACGTCAACCACGTGCTGGCTTCTTTGACGAGATTTAATTCGCCAAATACGTAAAGGACTTACTCGGCAGCCGTCTTGGCTGCCTTCCGTTTAGGAGTCACCCATGGCCGTTAAACTCATTTGTGCATCGCACAGTCCCCTGATGAAATTTGCTTCTCCGCAAGAGAAATATAAAGAGGAAAAAGTTCGTGAAACTTTTGCCCAACTTGCGAAAGAAGTTGAAGACTATAATCCAACATTGATCATTACTTTTGGTCCAGACCATTTCAATGGTTTCTTCTATGACCTGATGCCAAGTTTCTGCGTGGGTATTCGTGCCAAAGCCGCAGGTGACTGGGATTATGGTAAAGACAATGATCACATCAACGTACCTGAAGAAACTGCAGTGAATTTAGTACGTCGTGTGTTGGATGAAGGTGTTGATGTTGCGTACTCATACCGTATGCAAGCAGATCATGGCGTGACTCAACCATTACATTTCCTTTGTGGTGGCAAGCTTGATCGTTATCCAACGATTCCAATTTTTATCAATGGTGCTGCTGCACCGATGCCGACAACTAAGCGTACAGTCGCTTTGGGTCGTGCAGTCGGTCAGTTTATTCAATCATTGAACCTCGAAAATGAACGTGTATTGATTTTGGGTACAGGTGGTCTTTCACATGATCCACCAACACCGCAAATGGGTTCAGTTCCACCTGAAGTGGAAGAGTTCTTGATTGCAGGTCGTAACCCAACTGAAGAGGCACGTAATACACGTCAAGGCAAAATCATTGCTGTCGGCCAAAAACTCGCGGCGGGTGATACCTCTGTGGCTGTGCCTTTAAATCCTGAATGGGACCGCGCACTCCTCGCAACGTTCGCCAAAGCTGACTTTGCTGCCATTGAAGCGATGACTGAAGCTGAAATTCGTGCCGAGGGCGGTCGTGGTGGTCAAGAAGTTCGTTCTTGGATGGCTGCATTTGCTGCACTGCATGAAGTGGGCGAATACGATATGACTATACATTGCTACGAAGATATTAGTGAGTGGATTGCGGGCTTCGGCATCGTATCTGCAGAATTGAAATAAGGAATATACCCATGAGCCAAAATGGTATCGAAACCATCGTTATTGTTGGAGCTGGTCAAGCTGGTGCTAGCGCCATTTTAGAACTCCGTGCGAACAAGTATGAAGGCAAAATCATTTTGGTGGGTGATGAAACACATCTTCCTTATGAACGTCCGCCTTTGTCAAAAGACGTGATTTTAAAACCTGAAGACACCAAAATTGAAATTTTGTCAGAAGAAAAACTGGCAGATTTGGGTGTTGAGCATATTCGTGGTAATGGTGTGATCAGCCTTGACGCAGCAGCGAAAACTGTTCAACTCAAAAATGGCGAAAGCATTGCATTTGATAAGTTATTGCTTGCAACAGGTGGTGCTGCTCGTCGTTTACCAAACTTTGATGCTTTGGGTAAGCACGTTTATACCCTGCGTAATCTTGAAGATTCGCAAGCGCTTGTCCCTGTTTTACAAGCGGGTCGCCGTATTGTATTGATCGGCGGTGGTGTGATTGGTTTGGAACTTGCATCTTCTGCACGTTCTAAAGACTGTGAAGTGACTGTCATTGAAATGGGTCCAATGGTGATGGGTCGTTCATCTCCACGCGTGTTGAGCGAATTCTTATTGGCTCAGCAACGTCTGGCAGGTGTGGATGTCCGTCTTTCAACGGCCATTGCAGATTGCAAACTCGATGGTGAAGAAGTGGTTATTACCCTTGAAGGGGGTGAAGAACTGCGTGCGGATGCGGTGATTTACGGTATTGGTATTGTGCCAAATGCACAGCTTGCTGCTGAGGCTGGCTTAGATGTTGACCTTGCCATTAAAGTGAATGAAAACTGTCAAACTTCGCATCCTGATATTTATGCAGCTGGCGATGTGGCAACTCAGCTTCGTGACTGTGGTAACCATCGCCGCGTGGAAACATGGGAAAATGCCAACCTTCAAGCGGGTATTTTTGCCCGTCATGTGATGGATGTTGAACATCCAACGCCAAATCCAGCATGGTTCTGGACGGATCAGCTCAATATTAACTACCAATTTGTAGGTGATATGGCTGCTGAGGAATGGATCGCACGTGGTGAAGTAAATCCTGAATTAGCTGCAGAATCATCATTTGTTTTATTTGGTGTTACTGACGGTGTAATCGTGGGTGGTATCACTGTAAATGCTGCGAAAGAGATGCGTCATTTGAAAAAATTGATTAGCAAGAATGCGACGTTTGAAGCGGATAAATATTTAGATTTAAGCCAAGATTTACGTAAACTTGTAAAGTAAGCTGAATGTCTAAGAGGAGCAGACTTGCGGTAACGTAGGTCTGTTTTTTTATGTCTTTAGTTTTAGCGTCGCACTAATAAAGCTATTTTTGTAGTCCATGTATACAGTTTTAGCTTATGTAGATCTATTCAACGGTTTTAATCCTCCCCAGCCCTCCTTTTTCAAAGGAGGGAGTAGTCTTTGTGAAGAATGGATTTCGTTTGGATGGTTCCCCCTCTTTTTTTAAAGAGGGGTTAGGGGAGATTATTGATCGTTTGAAGAGAAGTCCATATACCCCAAACGATCGGGTGGCATTCATACCGCCTCCAATTTAGTTGATAAAGGGGAGAACAATAATTGGTCTTAAACTTTATTAGTTACTGGTCTTACGAGTAGTTCCAGATCTGAATAGTGGGTTTCAGGTTAAGTCGTTAGAACAATCAAATTTGAGAATGAAATGAAATCTTCACTGCCGCTGACGGCAAGTATATATGCTCTTTTGGTACTGATTTGGGCGACGACGCCGCTCGCGATTGTGTGGAGTGTGCAGGAAATACATCCGATGTGGGTGTTGATTATCCGTTACTTCGGTGCATCTATTATTGCGCTGTTTTTGTTGAAATTGATGCGTGATCCTTTGCCGTTTGATGAAACCTCATTAAAAAGTTATGTGGCAGGGAGTTTGAATTTGATTGGCGCACAGTTATTTATTTATCTGGCAGCCAATTATCTCACCTCAGGTTTAATGGCACTGATTTTTGGTTTTTCACCCTTAATTGCCGGTTTGATTGGGCATGTAATTTTAAAAACACATAAATTGGTCGCTTTGCAGTGGTTGGGCATGGCGGTTGCAGTGGGTGGTCTAACTTTTGTCTTTGCAGATTCTGCTGATAGCAAAGTCAATCCAATTGGCGTTGTACTGATGCTAATCAGCATGGTGTCGTATATTAGTTCGATTTTTTGGGTGAAGCAGATTAATGCACCGTTAAAGCCGATGTCACAGGCAACCGGTTCCCTGATTGTTTCTGCTTTAGGATCGATACTCATTATTCCTTTTATCTGGCAGCATTTTCCAACCGAATTGCCAAGTGGCCGTGCCATGATAGGTTTTGTCTTTACCATGATCATGTCATCTATTGTGGCAATGCTGTGTTACTTCTGGCTGATCAAACGTTTGGCGGCATCAACGGTGTCACTCAGTAATGTGATGACACCTGTCATAGCATTGGTTTTGGGAGCGACGTTGAACAGTGAATATATTAGCTCCAATGCCTTTGTTGGAATCGTGGTCGTGATGTTTGGTATTGTGATGTACTTTTGGAAAGAGTGGCGCGAGCAATATTTTAATAAAGTACGTTGAACCGTGTACATCTACAGAATTATAAGGAAGCTGCGGCTTCCTTTTTTTTCTATACCTTTGCGCTAAAGAGCGTGTTTCACATGGAACATGATGGCATTGTCGAAACAATCGACAGTTGGTGTAAAAACAACAAAATAACAAACAACAGCTACAGTCAGTTTGAGTACTATGGAATGAGCTATAAAATCAAATAGATCTGTTTGATAAAAATAAATTTAGGACAATTTTAAATGTCTGAATCTAACAAAATCGTGGTATATGCAGCGCTCTTCGGCAATTTAGCGATTGCACTGGTGAAGTTTGTCGCTGCCTACATCACGAATAGTTCGGCCATGTTGAGTGAAGCTATTCACTCTGTGGTTGATACTTTAAATGAAATCTTACTGCTCTACGGTATGAAAAAATCGCAGCAGCCAGCAAATGCACGCCATCCGTTTGGTTATGGGAGAGAGCTGTATTTTTGGGCTTTTATTGTGGCGTTGATGGTCTTTGCTTTAGGTGCGATCGTGTCGATTTATCAAGGGATTAGTCATATTTATCACCCCGAAGAAATGCAAAATCCGATGATTAACTATATCGTATTAGGTATTGCGATTTTGTGTGAAGGGACCTCTTGGTTTGTGGCATTGAAAGCATTTCGTAAAATCAAAGGGAAACAGGGCTATTTTGAAGCATTTCGACGCAGTAAAGATCCGACGACATTTACCGTGTTATTTGAAGATTCAGCAGCGCTGATTGGTCTGTTTATTGCCCTGATCGGTATCTATTTATCACACGCGCTGAATATGCCAATGCTCGATGGACTGGCGTCGATTTTAATTGGTGTGGTGCTCGCTATTTCAGCGATCTTACTTGCACGTGAGACTAAAGGATTGCTCATGGGAGAAACCGCAGACCCGCAGTTGAGGCATAATGTCTTGATGGTTGCAGAGCAAGATCCAGCAGTGCATTCTGCCAATGGGGTGTTAACAGAACAGATGGGTGCACATCAAGTTTTGGCATCTTTGAGTCTTGAATTTAAAGATAATTTAACGTCAGATGATATCGAAGCTTGTGTCAACAGAATTGAAGCACAAATTAAACAGCTTCATCCTGAAATTGTGGCACTCTTTGTCAAGCCTCAATCTCGGAAGGTTTGGCTTGAGCGCATGAAAGGTCGTCTTGATCAATAGGTCTGCGAGGTTAAATACTTTGCAAGGTTTGTCAGCATAGTGAATGAATTTTAAATACACATGAATCAAAAAACTCAATCAGCACAATTTCAAATCAGTACTGAACGCTGTATGAAACATACGTGGACGAAGCCTGTATTTGATTATCTGGCAACTGACCATTTTAATGGGGAAAAATTCTTTAATACCATTCGAAATCCAGATGCGTTTACGCGTAAAGATATGCTGAAATGGATCATGACGCGTAAAAGCGACACGTGGAAAGTAGATCGTGAGCAAGAATACCAACAGTTTTTTGCATCTTCGCGCAGCATTCCGCAAAATCGACCTTTGGCTAAAATGGATGATTGGTTGGTATGGTTTGTTGGGCATGCTACGGTGCTAATTCAAATTGGGCCATATAATTTTTTGACCGATCCTGTATGGGCGGAGTATGCAGGCCCACGTCAAGGGACTGGACCACGACGTGCTTGTCCTGCAGGCATTGCCTTAGAAGAATTACCTACAATTCATGGGGTTTTACTGAGCCATAATCATTATGATCATATGGATTTGGCAAGTCTAAATTGGTTGCATGAACAATTCGCTATGCCGATTTATACTGGTTTAGGCAACGCTTATTATTTGCCAACACACTTCAATGTCATTGAACTTGATTGGTGGCAATCGGAAATGTTTGAAGATTTACGCATCGTCTATACGCCGGCACAGCATGGCTCAGGGCGTGGATGGCGCGATCAAAATCATGCCTTATGGGGCGGGTTTTCTATCGTACATAGCACAGGGCATTTCTTCTTTGCAGGTGATACCGGTTATGCCGCACATTTCAAGCAAATTCATACACGCTTAGGCGCACCGCGTGTGGCGTTATTGCCGATTGGGGCTTATGAGCCACGTCGTTTAATGAAATATTTGCACATGAATCCCGAAGAGGCTTTTCAAGCGCATAAAGACTTACAGTCTAAATGTTCATTGGCCATGCATTATCGGACTTTTCAGTTGACTGATGAAGCTAGAGACCAACCTGAACATGACTTACATCAAGCCATGCGTAAAACGTCAAAGTTAATGAATCCATTTTTAACCATGCATGAAGGCAAAAAATTGATTGTTTAAGGATTAATTAGAAGTTAATTGGAATATTTAATGCCAAGAAAAAACCACCTTAAAAGGTGGTTTTTTTATTCAAAGATAAAACTTAAAGCAAGCCAGGATTACCTTGAGCTGGATCAGTTGCACGAGCAGCTTGCGCATCCGCTACAGTTAAGCCTAATGCTTTTGCAACACCTTCACCATAAGCTGGATCACATGCGTAACAGTTACGGATATGACGGTATTTGATGAAGTCGAGTGCATCGCCCATTGCGCCAGCAGTGTTATTAAACAATGCTTGTTTTTGTTCATCATTCATTAAGTTGAATAATGCACGTGGTTGACTGAAATAGTCGCTGTCATCTTCACGATAATCCCACAAGTCAGCATCACCAGTAATTTTCAATGGTGGTTCTTTGTATTGTGGTTGCTCTTGCCATTGGCTGAAGCTGTTTGGTTCATAATGCGGTGTTGCACCATAGTTACCATCCATACGGCCTTGACCATCACGACGGTTGGAATGAACAGGGCAACGTGGTGCATTTACAGGAATTTGGTAATGGTTTACACCCACGCGATAACGTGCAGCATCAGCATAGTTGAATAAACGCGCTTGCAGCATACGGTCAGGTGAGAAGCTAATGCCCGGCACCAAGTTACTTGGTGCAAAAGCGGCTTGTTCAACATCTTGGAAATAGTTTTCAGGGTTACGGTTGAGTTCGAATTCACCCACTTCAATCAACGGATAGTCGCCTTTAGGCCATACTTTGGTTAAATCAAATGGGTGATAAGGTACTTTTTCTGCATCAAGTTCAGGCATAATTTGAACGTACATTTTCCATTTTGGAAAATCGCCGCGTTCAATTGCATTGAACAGATCGGTTTGTGAGCTTTCACGGTCTTTGGCAATAATCGCTTCAGCTTCAGCATCGGTTAAGTTTTTAATGCCTTGTTGAGTGCGCATGTGGAATTTAACCCAGAAGCGTTCATTATTGGCATTAATAAAACTGAAAGTATGACTGCCAAAACCATGCATATGACGGTAACCATCTGGAATACCGCGGTCAGACATCACAATAGTAACTTGGTGTAGAGCTTCAGGTAGTAAAGTCCAAAAATCCCAGTTATTAGTTGCACTACGCTTATTGGTTTTAGGATCGCGTTTTACTGCTTTGTTTAAGTCAGGGAATTTACGAGCATCACGTAGGAAGAAGACAGGGGTGTTATTACCAACTAAATCCCAGTTACCTTCTTCAGTATAGAATTTAAGGGCAAAACCACGAATATCGCGTTCTGCATCTGCAGCACCACGCTCACCCGCTACGGTAGAGAAACGAGCAAAAAGTTCAGTTTTTTTACCAACTTCTGAGAAAATTTTAGCGCGGGTATATTGGGTAATATCGTTAGTCACGGTAAACGTACCGAAAGCACCAGAACCTTTGGCATGCATACGACGCTCTGGAATTACTTCACGAACGAAATTACCGAGTTTTTCATTAAGCCATAGGTCTTGGGCAAGTAAAGGACCACGTGCACCTGCCGTCATACTGTTCTGATTATCTACAACAGGAGCACCAGCATCAGTTGTTAGGTGGGTGACAGGACATTTTTTAACGTCGTCGCTCATTGAGTATCTCCATTATTATAATCATGTATTAAAGTTGGGAGTTATAACCTTTCAATTGATAACACGCTCAACAGCACATGACATTAACCGTTTTGTTAATTCATTTTAAAGTGACAATGTGACAACAGTTTTTCTCTTATTCTAAAATTTTTCAAGCAGCAATCAATCGAAGAGAAGTTATAAAACTGTAGCCGTTAAAAGCTTAAAAATCTCTATATACTTATTGACTCTAAAGCTTTCTGTGGCTTTTGACAAATGGAAAAATAGTTTTGTATAAATGGTTAATTCGATTGATTAAGTTATTGAATTTATATTATTTATTTATATATTTTGTTTTAATATTTTATCCATGAATTAAACTCAAATATGTTGCTATGATAGGTAGAAGAGGACGAACTAATTAAATCCATATTTTTATTATGGTTTTTTGCCTTCATATAGGTTTTTTAGCTGATTCTAGTTAATGAAAGACATTTTATGTTGTTAATATTGCAGAGATTTTCAACATTAAAGACATTATTTAATACTTAAAATAAGCTAAAAATACAGCTGAAGAAATATTGGCAAGTGGTCTAAGTTGTTTTAGAAAATTGTAAATAAATTCTTTATGGGGTGATGCTAGTTGGCACACCTATCTTTATTGTTGTCAGGTCAGGTGTTGTCACTCCAGCTTGAATCGATTCCTACATCATATCAACATACTAGGCAACCTTACGTGATCGCATATCGTAGTTGAGGGGGTTAATGGCGAACCCATTTTGACCTCGGGATATATTTTACTCCCAAATGGATAAGCACTTAAACAAGACTGGACCGTATTGGCATGAGCACATGGCACGACTCGTGTGGCTGATACAAGTGCTCCTTCAAGTGATTATACAATGGGCCTGTATATAGTTTGTAACTAGTCATAGATGGTGCAATCGACAGTTGTTTGAGGCATGGCTATGTAGTGGTTGCAACAGATTATCAAGGACTGGGTACACCGAGAATACATCCTTATATAAATGCACCCAGTCAAGTTTATAATGTGGTGGATTCTGTACATGCACTGCATTCTTGCAAGCCGAAGCAATTTAATAAAGACTGGATGGAGATGGGGCATAGTCAAGGTGGTGCAGCTGCTATTGCGGTTGCAGCTCAGGGACAAAAAGATGCGCTTGAATTGAATCTTAAAGCTGCAATACCCTTGGCACCGGGAGGTTATCAATACGAAGGCATTGCTGAATACGTACAAACCAATCCAAATCTAGATACCAATGTAGCGGCATTTTTCCCAATCATGTTGTTGGGAGCAGCCGCAGCAGATCGATCAATGTAGATCAACAGGTTAGTCCAGATATGCAGTCTTTACTAAATCAGGCCCGTAAACGCTGTTTGTCAGAACTACAAACTGAGTTAGAACAAGCACCTCAGCCAATCTTTTAAAAAATTCAGACTTAAGGCCATCCCTAAGCTATTTAAAACGGCAGTCGATTGAATATAAGACCCTAACCGTAACACTGATGTTTGTTTAAGGCGCCGCAGACCATTTAGTCGATCACCTTGGTACTCAAAGTTATTACCAGAAATTGTGCAAATAAAAATTGCCAGTAGTCTATCAGGCGATCCCAAATGGCTATCATCGGGGTGCATTAGGCCATAGTCCAAAATATAAGGCTGAATTTTTAAAGAGCTTACAACTGGCCAGCATTGCAAAGGCGTATAAATGAGATAAGTAAGCTGGCAATAAAAGCATAACTTCTAAAGCACTTTTATTGAAGGATGAACCAAGTGATGAATGATTTTCTTCTACCGTAAAAATGAATTTCCTAAATATCTAAAATAACTGGTTTAAGAGCCGGTTTTTTTTGTAAATAACATGACTTTATTTTATTCACCGATGCATTTGAAACGTCATTAGACTTGTCCGCGAAGTCTAATCGCGCAACATATGAATTATATCTCGCTTTAATTCATCCCATTCAGTAAAGTTGGGTACGATCAACAAGCTTTGCGACACAAAGCCATAACACACTCTTTGTATATTTAAAGCCATTGGCTTGAGCTTTTCCTCGTTATTTATAAAAGGCTTAAGCATGTGTTGCCACATTTGCACCATCATGACATAACTTTTACGGTAACTTTCAATATCTGAAATCCGCCGTTCCAATAAAAACACCTGTGACCATAAAAACTGCTGCGCTTGAATTTGCTCAATTTGAAAGTGGATGATTTGCTGTAAATACTCTTGAAAATCCAAATCTGTGGATAACTTGATCAGCGATTGTGCATAAGTTTTCATCTGTTCAGCATTGTGTTTCACATGCAAATGAATGGTTAGCGCAATCAAATCTTCCTTCTTGGAAAAATATTCATAAAATGTCCCTAAGCCAACGCCTGCAAGGTCGGTAATTTCCCGAATGGTAATTTGACTGGCAGGGCGCTCATGCAAAAGCCGAACAAAACTGTCCTGTAAGGCTTCTTGCGTGAGCTTTGCACGCGATTGACGCGGCTTACGCCGTATCTGAATGGCTGAATTCTTCATATTGTTAAGCGCTGAAAACCGAACGTCTATGCTTTAAATTTTCTCTATACTGAAATGAAAAGCCAACAAGAACAAGTGGAAAATATAGACGATGAATACATTAGAACAGCCATGGATGACGCATCAAATCAGCAACCAATTTGATGAACTAGAAAACTACAATCTATTTTCAAGCGATACGGTTTTACATGAAATCTTAAAACGCTGCAGCAGCCATGATCAGCCGACTTTATGCGAAATGGGCAAAGTGGCAGGTTCGAGTGAATACTTTCAGCATGGGGCTTTAGCCAACAAACATACCCCAATTTTACATGCCTTCGATGCGCGAGGTCGCCGTACTGACTTTATCGAGTTTCATCCTTCATGGCATAAATGGATGGGGCTCAACCGCCAGTTTGATACCCATGCACATCCATTTAATCAGCCAAATTCCAAGGCAAAATGGGTGGAATGGGCAGCACGTTTTTATTTAGCAGGTCAGGTCGAGTGCGGCAATTTATGTCCAAACTCCATGACGCTCGGCAGTATTCCACTCATTCAGCGCGAACCTGAACTGTGGGCCAAAATTGGCGAGAAACTACTATCGACTGAATATGATGAACGCGATGTACCGATTGCGCAGAAAAAGTCGATTTGGCTCGGTATGGGCATGACCGAAAAGCAGGGCGGTTCAGATGTACGTGCTAATGAAACTATAGCTGTGCCTGTGGCAGAAACAGGACGAGGTAAAGCTTATTTACTCACGGGGCATAAATGGTTTTTCTCTGCACCGATGTGTGATGCGCATTTGGTGGTGGCAAAAAACGAACAAGATGGCTTGGCTTGTTTCTTTGTGCCACGTTGGTTGGAAGATGGCACCAAGAATAATATTCAGGTGCAACGCCTAAAAGAAAAAGTCGGTAACCGCAGTAATTCAAGCTCGGAAGTCGAATTCAAAAATGCGTGGGGCATTATGATTGGTGAGGCAGGGCGTGGCATTCCAACCATTATTGAAATGGCGAATTACACCCGTCTGACCTGTTCGGTCGGTTCGAGCGCCATGCTGCGTCAAGCTTTGGTGCAATGCATTGCCTATACCCGTCAGCGTCAGGCTTTTGGTAAACATTTGATTGATCAACCGCTTATGCGTGCAGTCTTGGCAGATTTGGCTTTAGAAAGTGAAGCAGCGACGCAGCTCAGTTTCCATTTGGCGCAGTGCTATGAATCGGATGATACTTTGTCTGTGGCATGGAAACGCATCATGACCCCAGCAGCTAAGTTTTGGATTTGTAAACGTGCAGTCGAACTAACTGGTGAGATGATGGAAGTCTTTGGTGGTAATGGCTATGTCGATAACGGCATCATGGCGCGTATCTTTAAAGAAGCACCTGTGAATACCATTTGGGAAGGTTCAGGCAATGTCATGTGCCTAGATGTGCTGCGTGCGATTGGGCATGACCCTGAATCTATTGAAGTGCTGTTTAAAGATTTGGCGAGTACAGCAAGTACAGATGAAAGCTTGCAAACAGAATTGCAGGACTTGTTCAGGTTGTTCCATCAATCACCTGAAGATTTACAATTTATGGGGCGCAGTTTGGTCAGTCGTTTAACGGTACTTGCACAAGCGGTGTTATTGAAACGCTATGCGCCTGATTATGTAGCAAATGGTTTTATTCAAAGCCGCTATAGTGCGAAACATGGGCAAGTGGTGGGCATGCTGGATGCTAAAAAGGTCGATGTAGAGCGAGTATTAGAACGGGCTTTTGCTAGCTAAATACAACGTATTTCCCTCTCTCAATGGGAGAGGGTTAGGGAGAGAGAAATAATGTGGCAAAGCAATTTTTTTATGGCCTTGGGGCTAACTACGCTGTATCAAAAAGCCATAGGAAAGTGCTTGAAAAAATCTAAAAATAGACCAATATATGCACTACAGCACGAGGGTGCTGTATAGGCAAAAAGGTGAATGCAAATGGCAAAGAAAAAAGTCCTGCCTGAAGTTGAAGTTCGCAACTTTGTGGCAAAACACATGAACGATTTTAACAAAAGCCAAACTTTTGTAGATCGAAAGAAAAATGCAAAACGTGGCTATGCAAAGCACAAAAAAGGGGGATATTCGAATGATTATCTCCCTTTTTATTTCAGTGTGTTTTCTCAGTTTGTAGTCTACTAAATGATTCGGCTTCAGCATCTGCTTAAACAAAGTTCACATCATATTCCATACGTTTTACTGTTCGCTTCGCAATCTCTAGGCCATGCAATTTGGCCACAATATAAAGAGATGCATTGATCCCCGAAGAAATCCCCGCAGCATCTAAGACTTCAACTTCGTTGAATAATAAGATACCAACGTTCATTTAGGTGGTTCCATGCAGGATTTAAAGCATTGGTTTTGAGTTGAAATATTGAACATTAAAACACCGCTTATTTTGAAAATAAGTCTTCAAACATTTTGTTGAATGTGGATTTTTGTTGTGGTCTAGACGCTGTGCTTTGATGTTTTACGGCGTTATTAGGTTGCTGAAGTACGTGTTCCACCTGACTGGTCAATTGCTCAAACCATGTTGCGTCGCTGTGCTGCGTCTGATTTAGCTGTTTGGCGCGCTGTGCAGCCAGCACCGATGGATCATTTTTACCTAAGCGGCGCTGCTGTGACGCAGTAATTTCTATACCGAGTAAGGGGGGAATACGAGAGCGGCTGACCGGAGCTTTGGATTTTGTTGGCTTGGTTGGGCGTATATTGACTTGTTGTGCTTGGGACGGTCTAGGTCGAGTTGAGGATACTTTTTCAATCGGTGTATCGTGTTGCAGCTCTAACATTTTTTGTTTGAGTTGCGGATGGATCTTTGTCATATAAAAGGCAATGGCGACAAAAGCCAGAAAAAATAAAAAATCCATCATCACCTCATTTTATTATTTTACATGAGTGTTCTTAAGCACTCACGATTCGGGTTGCCGATTTCACCATATCACCAAGACCATGAGTCTTGAAGTAGTACTCCATCATGCTTTTCACCATCAGTGGATTATTCATGCTCAAAGCACGATCCAAGAGCTCTTTTGCATCTGGCATCGGCACATGGCAGATGGCTTTACGGACTTTGAGGATATTACTCGAACTCATCGATAGGGTATTAAAGCCCATCGCCATCAGTAAAATAGCTGTGAGTGGATCACCGGCCATTTCTCCACAAATACTAATCGGCTTGTCGTATTTATGACATTCTTGCACCAAGCGAGTCAGCGCACGAAGTACGGCTGGGTGTGAGTGTGAATAGACATTGGCAACCCGTGGGTTATTACGGTCAACCGCAAGTAAATATTGAGTTAAATCGTTAGATCCGACCGAGAAGAAGTCAACCAATTCAGCAAACTCATCGATCTGTAACAGCACACTCGGCACTTCGACCATGATGCCGATTTTGGGTTTGGTAATTTTCACCTGTTCTTCTTCTTGCACCGCTTGCCAGTCACGATCGAGCAAATACAACGCTTCTTCGACTTCGCTGACACTGGTCACCATCGGCAGCAATATATGCAAGTTATTCAGGCCAATACTGGCTTTGAGCATGGCACGAATTTGGGCTGAAAAAATCTCAGGATGATCGAGGGTAAAGCGAATTCCACGCCAACCTAGTGCTGAGTTTTCTTCTTCAATCGAGAAATAAGGAAGGTCTTTATCTGCACCAATATCGAGGGTACGCATCACCACTGGTTTATTGGCAAAATGACTGAGCTGTTGACGATAAATAGCGCGCTGTTCTTCTTCACCGGGGAAGCGATCACGCAGCATAAATGGAATTTCAGAACGGTATAGACCGACACCTTTGGCGCCACGTTGTACACCGCGAACCACATCGATCATCAAGCCAGTATTTACAAACAATCGAACCGCAACACCGTCAGGGGTGATGGCATCTTTGGTTTCGTATTGCTTCAGATCTTTAGCAATTTGCTCTTCTTCTTTTTGAATCTCTTTATAACGTGTGCGTAAACGACGAGGTGGATTGATGAATACACGACCTTGATGTGCATCGACAATCATTTCGACATCATCGAGGGTATTAATTGGTAGTTCAGTCACACCGACTACGGTTGGAATACCGAGGGCACGTGCCACAATCACCATGTGTGAGTTCATGGCACCTTCAGTGGTTACAATCGCCGCTATTTTATCGACAGGGAGTTCAACCAAGGCAGCCGTAGAAATTTCCTCACCAATTAAAATGCTTTCATCGGTGATTTCACGGTGACTGGCATCTGCTTCTTGCAAAAAGGCCAAGATACGACGCCCTAGATCTTTTAAGTCTGAAACACGTTCGCGGAGATAGTCATCTTCCATCTGTGCAAAGAGCGCAATGTGTTTATCAATAACAATGCGTACCGAACCTTGTGCCCAGTTACCGTCACGAATTTCACTTTTGATTTCCGCGGGGAGGGCATTGGCATCGAGCATCCGCAAGAACACGCTAAATAATGCCCGCTCTTCGGCCATGAGGGCATCTTGCATCTTTTCATCGAGAGACAAAATTTCTTGACGAACTGCGTCTATGGCATTGTCGAGTAATTCGAGTTCTTCACTGATGTCATCGGCTTCACGATCGGGGACTGAAGCCAAATCAGCAGGTGGATACAGGATGACTGCACGACCTAGCGCAATACCGCCTGAACCTGAAATACCTTGGAAAGTTTTATAGGCAGGGAGGTTGTTTGGTTTACGAAAGACTTCAATATTCCCGACGGCATGTGCATGGGCAATCACCCCTGAAAGCTGAGCGCATAGGGTCACGAGGAAGGATTCGGCAGCTTCGCTAAAGTCTTGAGGTTCTTTGTTTTGAACGACCAAGACGCCCATAACTTTACGGCGATACATTACCGGAACACCGAGGAAGGAATTGTAAATTTCTTCCCCCGTTTCTGGCAGATACATAAAGCGTTCATGCTTCGGTGCGTTATCAAGGTTGACGATTTCTTCACGTTGTCCAACTAAGCCGACCAAACCCTCACTGGTATGCAAAGAGACATGCCCAACGGCTTCAGGGTTTAAACCCTTAGAAGCCATTAGTAAATAACGATGATTTCGTTCATCAAGCAAGTAGATTGAGCAGACATCCACATGCATGGCTTCGGCCACTTGATTGACCATAATGTCTAAAGATTCATGCAAACTGGCCGACGCATTAATCTCTTGGACTATGCGTCTTAAGGTATCCAGTTGCATGTTCGACATCGTGTCTGCTCCAAAATTTATTCTGCTTTATTTATAACAACACTCATCCTAAAAATCTGCATCCATTCTGCAAATTTTTACGGTTTTTGCGGAAGCTGATTGCACAGCTCCACCATGGCTTTACGATATACATCGCGTTTAAAATTCACCACTTGACCCAAAGGGTACCAATAGCTGACCCATTGCCATTGATCAAACTCTGGTGGGTCTGACAAATCCAGCTGAATATGCTGTGCCGAAGCCGTCAGTTTTAATAAAAACCACTTTTGTTTTTGACCAATACAAACGGGGTCTGAATCCGTACGTATATACCGATGTGGCAAACGATAGCGCAACCACCCTTGGGTTTGTGCTATCACCTGGACGTGTTCGGGCAGTAAGCCAACTTCTTCTCTCAGCTCACGGTAAAGTGCCTGTTCGGGGGTTTCTCCATGTTGGATACCTCCTTGTGGAAATTGCCAGGCATTGTGACCAATGCGCTTTGCCCATAAAACTTGTCCAATGTCGTTTGCCAAAATGATCCCGACGTTGGGTCGGAAACCTTCTGAATCGATCATTTGGCTACCTAAATATTGTGTAATTTATGACTTTGCTCACGGGGACGTTTATTTCTGTGTCCATCTCGAAAAAGCAAAGTGTAAAAATGTTAAAATTGTTATGATCTTAACGAATTTCTATCGACTAGCGGAGATAGATTTACAATTTTTTTCTTAAATTTCAGCTTTTACGAGTATTTTCATGAAATTGGCACTGTTTGACCTTGATCACACCTTATTAAATACCGACTCAGACCATTCTTGGGGGGAGTTTTTGGTCAATGAAGGCTTGGTTGATCCAATTCATCATCGTGCCATGAATGATAAATTTTATGATGATTATAAAAAAGGCCAGCTTGACCCGATTGCTTATAATGAATTTGTATTTGAGTTTTTAACTCAACATGACAATGCCTACTTAACTGAGTTACATCAGTTGTTTATGAAAAAAGTCATTCGTGCGCAAATGCGTCCAGAGGGCTTTGCTGCCATTCAGCGCCATCAAGATGCAGGGCATCAATTGGTCGGGATCACCGCAACGTCTGATTTTATTACCGCACCGATTTTTCGTGAATTTGGTATTACTGAAATCATTGCAACCAATGCCGAAGTTGTGGATGGTAAATATACGGGTAAAGTGATCAATACTCCGTGCTATCAAAAAGGCAAATTAGTCCGCTTGAATCAATGGTTAGAAGGTCGTGATGTGACAGAGTCTTGGGCCTATTCAGATTCGATTAATGATCGTTTCCTGTTGGAATATGCCGATCATGCCTTTGCAATTAACCCAGATGACCGTTTAGAAGTCCTAGCAAAAGAACAAGGTTGGGACATTCAAGACTGGTCAATTCAAGCCTAAAAATAGATATGATAAAAAAGCATCTTGAGATGCTTTTTTATTTGACGTTCTTTTGATTAAACTTCGGCTCACTTATTTGAACTATCGCTCCATATGCAGACAGAAACTTCTTTTAAACATTTAATTCAAATCTTTATAGGGCCACGTGCTCAATCTTATTTAAAGTTCATAGAACAACAAGGTGGGCACAACAGTGGCCTGAGTTGGGCGGGGTTAATTTTTGGGCCCTATTGGTTACTCTATCGGAAGATGTATCGCTATTTCTTCTTATTCTTTGCGGTTGGTTTTTTGATTAGCATGTTGGCGCTCATCATCGGTGTGCCTGAACAGGTCTTGATGGGGCTGTCATTGATTCCTAACGCCGTACTCGCAGGGATCGGAAAGCGGCTTTATAGCGATTTTGCTGTGCAAAAGACCAAAGCCTATATGCAGCAGCCGAAATATAGTGAGCAGGTGTTTGCTGAAGAAGGCGGAGTGAACTGGGGGCTGCCTTTATTGTTGGTATTTATTCAATCGGTCGTGATGATTATGCTCAGTTTGCCTTTTATTCAATTTTCACCGCTGTAGAATTCTGTAATTGAGTGCGTGTCCGTTCCGTGTTATATCCTTAAAACAGAATAATTTTGTATCCATAAACAATAAGTTTTAACACGGAGAATGACAATGAGTGTACGTCCACGCATGACTCATCTATTTGAACAACTGGGTTTAGATTCGAGTGAAGACGCGATTGCTTTATTTATCGTGACGCATCAACTCAGTGCCCAAACTAAAATTACCGAAGCAGACTATTGGACAGATGCTCAGCGTCAGTTCTTGGCCGAAAAAATTAAGTCAGATGGTGAATGGGCGATTATTGTCGATCAATTGAATGAATCATTACATGAAGATTCATTGACGAAATAAAACCGACAGGTCTTCCTTGGGTTTTTTAATGGGATCGGCTGAAATAGGCGATCCCATTTTTAATGCAAAAGAAATTTAAGCGACCATTCAACATATAGAAAATTATTCGCTTTTTCTAAATGCTTAAACAGATGAATATAAAAAGCCACCATAGCGGTGGCTTGATTAATAATTGAATTTTGTAGGCAAAAAAATGAATTAGATGTGTTTCATCAATTCAACCAGCTTTTGTGCAGCAAGTGACTGAGTACGGCCTGGGTGCCATACCATGCCCAATTGACGATTCATGTTTGAAGGTAAATTCAGTTGTTTTAAATCTTGGTTCAATAAGGTTTTAGGAAGGACTGACCAACCGAGACCAATGGAAACCAACATACGAATCGACTCAAGTGAGTTATTGCTCATGGTGACTTTTGGTTTTAGTCCATACTTTTCAAATTCAGCCAAAGTAATTTGACTGGTATAGGTTTGCGCCGCAGGCAAAAGACTTGGGTACTGGATCAAATCTTCTAAGGTTAAATGCTCAACTTGCGCCAAAGGATGGAAAGGCGCAACCACGAATACCAGTGGATCATTCCATGTCGTGATGTATTTTAAACGGCTGTCACCTTGTGGCGGTAAAGTCAAAAAAGCCAACTCTAAGTCGCCAGCTAAAACTTGCTCATGGGCTTGTTCAGAATCAACAAAGTGTACATCTAAGGTCACTTCTGGAAACTGTTGTACATATTGACGCAAATGTGCCGGTAAATGGTGTAAGCCGATATGATGGCTAGTGCCAATTTTCAGTTTACCTTGAACCTGACCTTGCTCATGGCTGAGCGTATGGTGAATATCACCCAATTCATTCAGCCAGCTTTTTACTTTTGGCAAGAGAGAGTTTGCCGCATGCGTCGCTTGAACACCACGACCCGCGGATTCAAAAAGTTTGACACCGAAGTATTCTTCTAAACTGTGAATACGCTTGGTCACAGCAGGTTGCGTAATGAAGAGCTGATCTGCTGCCAAAGAGATCGAACCAGTTTCCATGACTTTTACAAAGGCTTCAAAGGCTGCGAGATTCATCTTCATTCCTATAAAGAATTTTTATGCGTAGTCTCATTGTTATAATATTTTAAGAATAAATCAAAGGAAAAGTTGTATCTTTTGATTTAAAACTAGGCGTTCAAGCCAGATGACGCTTTAAATCTGAGGGGATTTTCAGGGTTCAATAGTGTTATTTGAGTACTTGGTCACTGCATGATTTAAGATTGGGCTGTGACATTTTCAGCTCAAATGCGCTGTTACAAAGTTATTTTTTAAACCGAAACCAGAGTTATGCATAATATAAAAAATACAGGGCTGGAAAGTAATTCAACCGTTTGAATTAAAGAGGAGCGATGACGTTTCTTTTTAATTCAGTATTGAACTAAAACAAAAAAATGAACTCAAGTTTTGATGGCTTGGGGAACATACTTTTCAGTGAATAATTATAGCAACAGGTACAGTCATGGCTGCATCGATTAGCAATGTTGTACCTCACAGGGAGAAGGCGATGGATATTAAACACATTAAAAATTTATTGGATATTTTTGAAGGGACAGTCGAAAAGCGCTGTGCGATATATGAAATCGCAGATGATGAAGACGACGAAAACCGTGCAGCTGCCGAGTGTAATGCGGCAAAAAACAAACTAATTCTTGCGATAGAACAATTGGTTGAGGCGCATGATCAGCTGGCCTTACAGCAAAAAACCAAGCTTTGATGTTCTGTCTACAATTGAATCTATAGGATGAAATGAATAGAAAGTTAAAGTGGATAGAGTAAAAGAACGTTTTAAGGTCATTAAAAAAACCACCGTTATGGTGGTTTTTTACAAGGAGCAGGATTGGATTAAGCGGGGATATTTTCCTCTACAGCTTTATCTTTCTTTTCCCAGACTTTTTCATGGAAGAAAAAGGCAACCGCTTGAACAGTTGGTTCAAGTAAACTTAATGTAATGGCCATTGCAATACTGCCTGTCACGTAATAACCAACCAACATCGCAACCGTGATATGCATGATGTAATAGCTCAAGGTTTTTTTGAACATGCGCTGATTATTTTCGACGAACTTGTTAATGTGTGCCATGAAAAAGCTCCTTGTTAAATTGATAAATCTTGGCAATGATTTAATAATAATGATTCTTATTTGCAATGTAAAAGAGAAAATTCGATTTATGATCATTGAATTTTTAAATTACTGTTTAAATAATGGCAGACAGTGAACAAAAAAGTCGGAGAAAATTCTAAAGTTTCATCTGCTGAAAGTATTGAAGTGAGCGTGTTTTAAACGCATTAATGGTCTTTAAAATGTAGCGGAAATCAGCAGTTAAATATCATTCCTATAAGTTTTTAAACTAATAAAAATGATAAATTAGATTTATGTGAATACGTGGTTATAATCGATTTAACGAAAGAATTTACCCAGTCCAGTGGAGCAAATCGACATGGCAGGCGAAACCCAAAAAGCGGAAACCCAAATAAAAAAAACCTTGTATGACAAATTGTGGGATGACCATCTAGTAAAACAGCGAGATGATGGCTCTTCATTATTGTATATCGACCGTCATTTATTGCATGAAGTGACTTCTCCACAAGCCTTTGAAGGGCTACAACTTGCAGGTCGTAAACCGTGGCGTTTAAGCGCTAATGTTGCAACGCCAGACCATAACGTACCTACGTCTACTAAGGAGCGTGCTGAAGGTATTGCAGGTATTGAAGATGATACCTCACGTATCCAAGTGCAAACTTTAGATGACAACTGTAAAACTTTTGATGTTGCCCAGTTTGACATCAACGATGTACGTCAAGGTATTGCGCACGTGGTGGGGCCTGAACAAGGTTTAACCTTGCCCGGTATGACCGTGGTATGTGGTGACTCACATACTGCAACGCATGGTGCATTTGGTTGCTTGGCTCATGGTATCGGCACATCGGAAGTTGAACACGTATTGGCGACTCAATGCTTAGTTCAAAAGAAAATGAAGAATATGTTGGTGCGTGTTGATGGTCAATTGGGTCAAGGCGTAACTCCTAAAGACGTGGTTTTAGCGATTATCGGAAAAATCGGTACGGCGGGTGGTACAGGTCACGCGATTGAATTTGGTGGTCAAGTGTTCCGTGATATGTCGATCGAAGGTCGTATGACGGTATGTAACATGGCGATCGAAGGTGGCGCGCGCGTGGGTATGGTGGCTGTCGATGACAAAACCATTGCCTATGTGAAAGACCGTCCGTATGCACCGAAGGGCGAACAGTGGGACGCTGCAGTAGAGTATTGGAATACTTTAGTGTCTGATGAAGGTGCGCATTTTGATACTGTTGTGGTATTGCAAGGTGAAGATATTGAGCCACAAGTGTCTTGGGGGACTTCTCCTGAGATGGTGATTCCTGTATCTCAAGCAGTGCCAACTTTAGAACAAGCCAAAGATGACGTACAGCGTAATGACTGGACACGTGCATACAACTATATGGGCTTAGAAGCGGGTCAAGCTTTGGCAGATATCCAATTAGACCGTGTATTCATTGGTTCATGTACCAACTCACGCATCGAAGATATTCGTGCAGCGGCTGAAGTGGCCAAAGGCAAAAAAGTGGCGGCATCGATTAAACAAGCCATGGTGGTTCCGGGTTCAGGTTTAGTTAAAGCACAAGCAGAAGCAGAAGGCTTAGATAAAATCTTAATTGAAGCAGGCTTTGAATGGCGTGAGCCGGGTTGCTCAATGTGTTTGGCAATGAATGCTGACAAGTTGCAACCGGGTGAGCACTGTGCATCAACGTCTAACCGTAACTTCGAAGGTCGTCAAGGTAATGGTGGTCGTACGCATTTGGTGAGTCCAGCAATGGCAGCAGCTGCGGCAATTGCAG
This sequence comes from Acinetobacter sp. YH01005, assembly GCF_013420465.1. Classification (NCBI taxonomy): domain Bacteria; kingdom Pseudomonadati; phylum Pseudomonadota; class Gammaproteobacteria; order Moraxellales; family Moraxellaceae; genus Acinetobacter; species Acinetobacter sp. YH01005. The sequence goes on from NZ_VOYA01000003.1 coordinate 70,156, forward strand.
GTCACTTCGTTGACGTTCGTACCTTCTAATCAGGGCTAATAGGAGCAAATCGCATGAAAAAATATACCGTTGAACAAGGTATCGTTGCACCATTAGACCGTGCCAATGTTGATACAGATTTAATTATTCCAAAACAGTTTTTGAAATCTATTAAGCGTACAGGCTTCGGAGCCAACTTATTTGATGAGTTGCGCTATTTGGATGAAGGCTATTTAGGTCAGGACATTTCAAAACGTCCGATTAACCCCGATTTCGAATTGAACAAACCGCGTTATCAAGGTGCGTCGATTTTGATCTCTCGTGCAAACTTTGGTTGTGGTTCGAGCCGTGAGCATGCGCCTTGGGCATTAGAAGAATATGGTTTCCGTACTGTCATTGCACCAAGCTATGCGGATATTTTCTTTAATAACAGCTTTAAAAATGGCATGTTGCCAGTGATCTTGTCTGAAGAGATCGTAGATCAGTTATTTAAAGAATGTGCTGCATCTGAAGGCTATCAATTAACCATTGATTTGGCTGCGCAAGAAGTACGTACACCGAGTGGTGAAGCATTTACATTTGAAGTCGATCCATTCCGTAAACACTGCCTATTGAATGGCTTGGATGATATCGGTTTAACCTTACAAGCAGCCGATGATATTCGCGCTTATGAAGAAAAAACCAAAGCATCTCGCCCTTGGGTATTTGCAGAAATTAAAGCTTAAGTCAGTGTCACTGTAGAACTTCTTAGTAGTCAGTCGGCTTAAGTCTTGCTAATATCAGGCGAAACAAAATTTATACGTTAGCCAGAATTTATCAGGTTGGGTTCGAAAAATGAAAAAGTTCTTCGGTCAGCTGGTTGTAACGGGAGCGCTGTTCGCAACGCTCTCTGCCTGTCAAAGCTTTGACACGGCACGCATTAAAAATGTGAAAGAAACTGAAAGTACAAAAAATAATGCTCTGATTTACTGTGCAGGTACAGCGCATTGTGAATTTGAGCGTTTTGATCAAATACAGGTGGTTGATCCAAATAATCAACATGTACAACGTGCTGCGATTAAAGCAGGCATTGTACGGTTGAATGGTCGTTCATTGTCTGAGCCTAATCCTTTGTATTTGTCTGTACCTTCAGGTCAGCATGAAGTCGTGATTCGCTATTATCCAATTTCTCAGGAAAAAGCAGAGCGCTTGCATGTCATTCACAACTTTAGGTCCAAACACGAGTACACCTTTAAAATGTACCGTGAGCGTTCAAAAAACACAGGCAGTTTACTAGATAAATCTGCGCCTGATCCGCTCTGTGTAGACTTAAAGCAAGGTGCAAAAACGATTCGACGTTTCTGCCGACCCTACAATGTCCTCACAGGACTTGGTGAGTTTGTAGAAAAGAAACTTTAAATCCGACTGGTAATCAAGCCAGCGTATAAATGGAAAGACTCATGTCAAAACATATTTTGATTTTACCAGGTGATGGTATTGGTCCTGAAATCGTGAAAGCGGCTGAACAAGTGCTGACACGTGTAAACGAAAAATTCAACTTAGGTTTGACTTGGGAACAAGGTCTTTTAGGTGGTGCAGCGATCGACGCGCACGGTTCACCTTATCCAGAAGTAACAGCAGCACAAGCGAAGACTGCTGATGCGATTTTATTGGGTGCAGTGGGTGGTCCTAAGTGGGATACCATTGAGCGTTCAATTCGTCCAGAACGTGGCCTATTAAAAATTCGTTCAGAATTAAATTTATTTGCCAATTTACGTCCAGCAATTCTTTATCCGCAGCTTGCAGATGCGTCGAGCTTAAAACCTGAAATCGTAGCAGGTTTGGATATCTTGATCGTACGTGAGTTAACTGGCGGGATCTATTTCGGTCAACCACGTGGTATTCGTGAACTCGAAAACGGTGAAAAACAAGGTTTCAATACTGACGTATATGCAGAATCTGAAATCAAGCGTATTGCCAAAGTTGCTTTTGAAATGGCGAACTTACGTGGTGGTAAAGTGTGTTCAGTGGATAAAGCCAACGTGCTAGAAGTGACTGAGCTTTGGAAACAAACCGTAACTGCGTTAAAAGAAGAGCAGTATCCTGAAATTAACTTGTCTCATATGTACGTTGACAATGCTGCCATGCAATTGGTCCGTGCGCCAAAACAGTTTGATGTAATCGTGACAGGTAACTTGTTCGGCGATATCTTGTCTGATGAAGCGGCGATGTTAACCGGTTCTATCGGCATGCTGCCATCGGCTTCTTTAGATGAAAATGGTAAAGGTATGTATGAACCTTGCCACGGTTCAGCACCAGACATCGCAGGTCAAAACATTGCGAACCCATTAGCAACAATTCTGTCTGTTGCTATGATGCTACGTTATACCTTCCGTGAAGAAGCGGCGGCAAAAGCAATTGAAGATGCTGTAGGTAATGTCTTAGATCAAGGCTTACGTACAGGTGACATCATGTCAGAAGGCAGTACTCAAGTCGGTACTGTTGAAATGGGTCAAGCTGTAGTTTCTGCATTGAACTAATGGCGAATCAAAAAACGCAGCGTTTATGCTGCGTTTTTTTGTGCCTACAAATTATCAATCCTAGAATTGATGCACTAACAGGTGCGACCAGTTAATCGGACATCAGTTGCAATATTATGCTTTATGCGAAATTGAATAAGGCAGTTTAACTCAACCTCATAGCGTGTATTTCCACTGGGAATCGGCACAGCAGCGCCGCTGCCCATGCCCATCGCAGGATTTTCCGCCATCGGTAAAGGAATACTAATCGGGCGTGCGACACGATAAAGGAGGTAGTCCGAACTGACCTCCACGGGAGAAGTCCTTTGATAGCCCAGTTTGCTGAGGTCGAGTTCTGCTTGAATCGTTTGGCTCGATTGACCAATAAATGAGGCTAAATAGCGTTCACGTTCAACGGATGAGAGAGTTGAAGTCGTGGTACAGCCAGCCAATAACACAATGCTTAGAACGCAACCCATGCTCAATGTGGAGTGAATAAAATGGTGATCTTCGTAAACCTGATGTTCCAAAATAAATTTCATGGATCAGCTCCTCACGAAATAAATTCAGTTTAGTCAGATTGGTCTGTATAACACTGTAGTCATTTGATACACGGTCATCCGAGCAGGATTAGCCTCTAGTATTCAAATACAGGATCAACAAGCTTTACTGACATAGTCAATGGATTCAACGATTTGGTTGCGTAATTTGAACTCGATTTTACATTCCATATCGACAGTGATTCCACCTTTAGAAGGCGTTGGGATCGGTGCGCCCATGGCTATACTGGTGCCGATATTTGGTGTACCTATTGGGATTGGCATCGAGCGTACAATCGTATAGCTAAGTTTTTCATTGCTTTGTACTAGTGCTCCCATCACTTTGTAGCCCAATTGACTTAAGTTGAGCTCTTTACGAACTTGATCAGCTGGCTGTCCAATATCGTGTTGTAGGGATTGATTGAGTTGCTTTTGGCCTGTCGTGGCACAAGCAACTCAAAAGACAGCACCGACTAATCCTAGATGTTTCATATGATTTTATATCCTTATATTTTAAATTTTTTAATCGAATTTTTATGTTTTTAGACTGTAAAGGAAAGCAAATTTGCAGTCAATTTTTATCATTGCATTGAAATAGATACAAAAAAAAGCCACTTATAAAGTGGCTTTTTCGCTTCGCTAAAACTTAGCGCGCACGGTAAGTGATACGACCCTTAGTCAAATCATAAGGTGTCATTTCTACTTTAACACTGTCGCCAGTCAAAATACGGATATAGTGTTTACGCATTTTGCCAGAGATGTGAGCAATCACTTCATGACCGTTTTCTAAACGTACACGGAACATAGTATTAGGAAGCGTCTCGGTGACAACGCCTTCGAACTCGATGAGTTCCTCTTTATTGGCCATAGCCTACCTGAATGAATAAATTAGCAAGGCGCAAATTATAGTCAATTTTTTTTCAGAATACAAGCCGTAAAAGGCTTTGAACTGATCGACTGTCAGTAAAATAAGCGAACAATTCAGTTAAATATTTTCAACAAAAAATGTGCAGTAACTGTTGTCAGTTTGGTCAATCGCAGTTAATCTAAAATCAATCTTTTTAGGTATAAATGAAGTACATACAAGGAAGGTTCTGGAGTGGGTCAGCTAACTGATGCATCTGTTGTGTTGCGTTTAGGGTATCAAGCGATTCGTCGTGCCGGATTGCCAACAGAAGAAATTTTAACAAAAGCGGGTGTGGCATTAAATCAGGTTGAAACCAATGACCGTACCCCATTGAATGCGCAATTTGCATTCTGGGTGGCTGCAGAAGAAGTCAGTAAGGATCCTGACATTGGTTTGCATCTGGGAGAGCATTTGCCTTTATATCGAGGGCAGGTGATTGAACACTTATTTATATCATCTGAGAATTTTGGTGAAGGTTTAAAGCGGGCTTTGGCGTATCAACGCTTAATCAGCGATGCCTTTCATGCGCAATTGGTGATAGAAGATGACCGCTGCTATTTGACCAATGGTCATCAGCCTTGGGCAGAAAATATCGTGAATCGTCATTTTTCTGAATGCGCGATGTCGGGTGTTTTGCGTTTCTTTAAGTTTATTACTGAAGGGCGTTTTCAGCCAATTTATATCGACTTTAACTTTAGTCAGGGCGCGCCAGATGATGAGTATTTCCGTGTCTATGAATGCCCTGTGAGTTTAGGGCAGAAAGAAACCCGATTATATTTTGATCCGGCTATTTTAGAGTATCAATTGTGGCAGGCAGAACCTGAGTTATTACAATTGCATGAGCAGTTAGCGATTGAAAAACTTCAGGAGTTGGCGCGTTATGATTTGGTTGGTGAAGTTCGCCGTGCTATTGGTTCAACGCTTGAAAGTGGTGAAACCACACTCGAAACGGTCGCTGCACAGCTCAACATTACCCCACGTCGTTTACGGACTCAGTTGTCAGAAGCCAATACCAGTTTTCAGCAAATTTTGTCAGACTATCGCTGTCGTTTGGCTAAAAAATTATTGGCCAATACCAATGAAAGTGTGGAGCGCATTGTTTACTTAACGGGTTTTTCTGAGCCAAGTACGTTCTATCGCGCATTTAAACGCTGGACCAATGAAACGCCCGTGGAATACCGTAAGCGGAAGCAGCGTTAAGGTTGATCTTCGATAAAATCCTTCCCTAAACAGAATCCCCCCTTTGAAAGGGGTACTTTCATTTTTAGAACCTAGCAATGGCGAAAATGACACTCATCCCTCTGTGAAAGGGAGGTTGGGAGGAATTTTTTATTCAGGCATATTTAACCAATGAGGTCCCAGCGGAACTTGAGGAAGTTCAAACTGTGCTGGATAGTCTGCATGGATAAAATACAGCCCATCGGGCGGTGCGGTGACACCAGCTGCTTTTCGGTCTTCAGCCGCAAAAATGTCGTCAATATGGTCAACGTCATACATACCTTGCCCAATTTCCAATAAACAGCCCATGATGTTACGCACCATGTGATGTAAAAAACCATCGGCCTGAATATCTAGGACCAAGTAACATCCGTGTTGGATCAAGCGACAATGGCTGACATGACGAACTGGCTGATTGGACTGACAGGCTGCGGCACGGAAGCTTTCGAAATTATGAGTGCCTTCAAATTTGGCCGCGGCACGTTGCATTTTCAGCACATCTAGCTTGGCATAAACATGGGTCACTTGCTTATGTAATAAAGCTGGACGTTGTGGATTATTATAGACCACATAGCGATAACGACGTGCTTGCGCTTTAAAGCGGGCATGGAAGTCCTGATCCATTTCCTTAATCCATTGGATGGAAATATCACGGGGTAATTGGCTATTGCTGCCCATTAACCATCCACGAATGGGACGAATCGCCTGAGTATCGAAATGTGCCACCATATTGGTTGCATGGACACCAGCATCTGTTCGGCCAGCACCGTGCAACATGATTGGCTCATTGGCCACTTTACTGAGGACGGTTTCAATGGTTTCTTGCACGCTTGGTACGCCCGGTTGCTGAGTTTGCCAGCCCTTGTATTGCATGCCACAAAACTCAATCCCAATCGCAAAACGTTGCATAGTTACCTCAAATGACTTAATCGTTCCAATGCGCAGTCCAGTCTGCGTCACTGCCGTATTGTAAATACATTTTCAAACATTTGGCATAAAGATCTGCATGCCCCAAACAATTACTCAGTAAAATTCCGCTGTCTTTGACCCAGTCACTCACAGCATAGCGCTGATCTATACCGCCATGAACAACCTGTGTACTTAAGATAATTTTGCAATTTTTTTGTTGTATGACTTTCAATACATTGAGTAATTCAGCATCAACGGCAATGTTGCCTGTGCCAAAACCTTGCAGAATCAAAACGTCTGGCGTGTGTGTAAGCAGAGTCGTTAAATTTTGACTGTGTAGCTTGGTTGCAATCGGTTGCCACATCCAATTCAGGCAATTGAAATGAGCCGCTTTGTCTAAATCATTGGCCTGAACAATATAAGGCGATGTCAGCATTGAAAGTGGCTGTGTGGCTGGCAGCCCATCAAAGGCTTTCAGATCGGTTGTATGCACTTTCAGTGCGGATTGAGCATGCATCAATTGATGGTGAAAGGCCAAATAAACCCCAACACTCGATTGGTGTACCGATTCCAATGCAAAATTTAAATTGTCGATGGCATCGGTAAATTCACGGGTGTTGTCACCAGCCACATTAAACAGCGGATATTGGCTGCCTGTTAGCACGATATGAGCAGACTGTCCCATAAAGTGTGCAAGCACTGCGCTGGCATAGCTAAGCGTGTCTGTGCCATGAATAATTACGAAATGCTGAAATTGTTGTAATTGTAAGCTTTGAATTTGTTGGATCAGTGCCAGCCAGTCGGGTGCGGTACAGGCACTACTGTCACGAATGACAGGTGCGACAAAACATTCAATGTTAAGGTGCAGTGGCAGGACATGCTGTAATTTAGGTAAAAACGCATTCGCTGGCATGGGGCTTAAAGGTTCACCGATACAACCAAAGGTACCACCCATATAAATAAGAGCAATTTTTTTCATCATAAAAAAAGCAGCCTTGAAAGACTGCTTTAGTTTAAATCGCTTTTGCTTAAGATGCGATTTGATTCAGTAACTGATCTGCTTGTTGACGTTGAGCTGAAGAAAACTCAGCTTCTTTTTCAGTCAAAATTTCACGTGCAGCGTCATAAGCACCTAGTTTGATGTATTGCGCTGCCAATTCAAGATTCAATTCAATTTCATTGACTTCAACCAGTTCAGGGAAAGATTGAACCAATGGATCGTTTTGGTCTGTAGCAGATGGGGTTGACGGTGTGCCTAAACCGCTAATGTCAAAACTCACACCACTTGATGCAGGTACGGCAGGTTTCTCTTCAGGCGTAGACTCTAAGTTAAACTCAGTTGCAGGAGCGACAACCGCTTCTTCTGTTTTTGCTGTTTCAAAAGCACCTAAGTCAAAGTTTAAGGTTGGAGCTTCAACTTTGTTTTCTTCTACAGCTGGTGTTTCTGTTGTAAATGAAAAATCTAAAGGCTCGATTTTTTCTTCTACAGTTTCTGTTTTAGTTTCAGCCGCAGCTTCAGTGCTTGGGGCAAAGTCCATTGCAAAATCAATTGGTTTGATTTCTTCAACGGCAGGAGATGGCTGAGCAATCTCTTCGGTTTTCGGTATCGCTTCAAGTGCAGGTTCTGGTGAAATTGAAAGCGTGTCAAATTCAAGCGGCTGTATTTTTTCAGCAGGCGCACTTTCAACTGGGGTAGAAATGTCTGCTTTTGCAGGCGTTTCAGTGGTGAAATTAAAATCTAGAGGCTTTTGTTCTTCAGAGATTGGTTTAGTTGGCGCTGAATTCATGAGCGCATCAAAATCTGAGGTATTGTTTGCAATTTTAGGAGTTGATGATGTAGAAGAATGATGAATCGCAATATCTTCATCAACATGTGAATTGTCAAACTCTACTTTTTTTGCTTCAGCTTGTTCTAAAATTTCATCGAGTTCAAGTGAACGAATATGGCTCAGCAATTGGCTGATGGCAAATTCGTCTTTTTGTAAAATGTGAATATCTAATAGATATAGATACAACTCATGTTGTGAGTTGTCACGTTTTAATGATTGATTAATTTGCGCTTCAGCAGAAAAGAAATTACGTTCCGCAATTAATTTTTCAATTTTACCACGAGCATCGGTCGTTAACGGCGTCATTGATTTTTTTTCAATGACACTGCTTTCAACCACTTGAGTTTTCTTCGGAGTCGCTTTGGCCGAAACACCCGTTTTCTTGGTTTTAGTGGATGTTGGTTTGGCTTTATCTGATTCTTGACCTTTTTGGCGTTTGTTTAAAAAAACCAATACGATCACTAAGATCACTAATGGAATCACATAAATCAGCATGTTTTAACCCCTTGGAGATAGAGCGATATACAGTTGCACTCATCCCTATAAAATCTTGATTGGTAACGTTTTAGTTTATTGGCTTCTTTTATCTGCTTGTTGAGCTTTCAACTGTTGTTGCAATTGGGCAAGACGAGCATTTAATAATTGAATTCTGTGATCCTTTTGATTTAGCGCCAATTCTAATTGAGTTACGTTTCTCTGTAATTTAACGGTTTTTTCACGAGATGTCATAACTTTTAATGACAACTCTTTCGAAGTTTTATTCTTTTCTGCTGCACTGTTGGCAGAAGATTGTGCCGAATCTTGCGCTTTCTCTGCAACCAGACTCATTTCAGCTTGATTTAAGCGGTATTTGGTTTTGCCTGACTGCTTCGAAGGCACTTTGGTAAGTTCTGTAGCAGAGACTTTGACAGGCTGTTTTGCTTGCTGCATACCATGCAGATTTAAGGCAGCACCACGGCGCAGACGGTTGACATCGCCTTGAATGAATGCATGTTCGTTACTGTTTTTAATCTGTTGCATGACTTCAGAAACAGGGCGGTTTTGTTCTGTCGCAATACGTGAGGCAATCCCCCAAAGGCTTTCATTCGAGCGAACCACATATTTTGCCGCTGGTGTTGCTGTCGATGCAGCTGCAGTACTTGTTGGTTTTGGTGTAGATGTTGTTTGAGCTGTCGTTGTTGGATTTTCACGTTTCTGTGCTGCCTGTTCCGCAGCAAATTTTTGTGCCAATGGGTCTTGAGATCTTGCAGTTGATGCTGTTGCAGCTTGCATTTCTGAACTGACAGAACCGGTCGAATTGGTTTTTGTAACTTGCGAAATTGATGTTTCAGAACCAGATGATGTACTTGCGCTATTTTGCTCCGCAGGTGCAACGCTATAATTTTGCACATGCGTGACAGGTTCAATCGCAACAGGCGTTGACGTTGCTAATTGTGCTAACTTCGGCGGTGTTTTGGTGCTGAGTAATAAGGGTTGTTCTGCAGCTACAGGTGCTTTTGCGGTGTAGAGGGTGCTGACAGGTAAATTTAAGGCAATTTCTTTTTCATTTACGATCACAACAGGTGCTAAAGCACGCTCATTGGCACGGGTTTGAGTCGCATTCGACGGCGCTGGATTGCGTTTTAATGGGGTACGAATTTGTTGCAGGCGTGAAGCATTACCTTCTTTAATATTGACAATAAAATTAAGCTCAGCCTCGGTCACTGGACGCGAAGAGGTAATGGTAATTACCCCATTGCCCGCACCATCACGACGCGTGAAGAAGTTTAAATGCCCCGGTGGTTGATGCCCTGTACCCATACTCAATAAATCCTCTGCCGTGGCTAAACTTGCATTGAGCGGCACAGATGTATTTGAGTGGCGAAAATGAATCTCAGCGTACAGCAATTCCCCGGGTGCTGACTGGACTTGTACAGGATCAATGCTGATCGCTTGAATGTTTTGAGATGCAATAACGGCTAAAATGGCGATCTTTAATTTGTTATATACGGTCATCTTAATCTTTAGCTCGAATATATGTCGCATGGCGAAAATTATAGATTAGCGAGTTGTCGAAGAATTGTAAAATATTTACACGACAGTTACATAAAAAAGCCGATCAATTGTGATCGGCTTCTTATTCAGAGACTTAAAAATGCTTAAGCATTTTTATAATCAATGAGAATTCTTAGCATACGACGTAAAGGTTCAGCAGCACCCCAAAGCAATTGGTCACCCACAGTGAATGCACCTAGGTATTCTTTACCCATATTGAGCTTACGTAGACGACCAACTGGAACAGACAAGGTGCCAGTTACAGCAACAGGAGTCAGATCAGTCATTGAAGCTTCACGCGTATTCGGAACCACTTTAGACCAATCGTTGGCACTAGCGATGATATCTTCGATTTCATCTAGTGGAACATCTTTACGAAGTTTTAAAGTCAATGCTTGTGAGTGACAACGCATCGCACCAATACGTACACAGTGTCCATCGATTGGAACGATTTGCTGGTTGCCTAAGATCTTGTTGGTTTCAACTTGACCTTTCCATTCTTCTTTCGACTGACCGCTTTCAAGCTGTTTGTCGATATAAGGAATGAGCGAACCTGCTAGAGGCACACCGAAGTTTGCAGATGGGAAACCTTCGCCACGTTGTAATTGTGCAATTTTAGAATCGATATCTAAAATTGGTGAACGTAGGTCATCCAGCAAATCTTTAGTATTGTTGTACAAGTAGCCCATACCTGAAATCAGTTCACGCATGTTTTGCGCGCCTGCACCAGAAGCCGCTTGATACGTCATAGACGTTGCCCATTCCACTAAATTATTTTGGAATAGACCGCCTAAACCCATCAGCATAAGTGAAACGGTACAGTTACCGCCCACGAATGTTTTTGTACCTTTCACTAAGCCGTCTTTGATTACGTTCATGTTTACTGGGTCAAGTACGATGATCGCTTCATCATCCATACGTAAAGTCGATGCAGCATCGATCCAGTAGCCATTCCAGTTTTCTGCTTTCAGCTTAGGGAAAACTTCAGTCGTATAATCGCCACCTTGGCAGGTGATAATGACATCCATTTGCTTCAGACTATCAATGTCCGTTGCATCCATAAGTGCTGGGGCAGTCTTACCACCAAACGCAGGGGCTTCACCACCTGCATTACTGGTAGAAAAGTAAAACGGTTCGAAATGAGCGAAATCGTTTTCTTCAACCATACGTTGCATAAGGACGGAACCAACCATCCCGCGCCAACCGACCAGACCTACTTTCATGTCACTTTGCCTCGGTGCGTTAAAAAAATAAAAAGGGGGTTCGAGTGTACCAAAAGGGCGCATAACTGCAAGCGCTACATAATGAAAACACCAATAATATTGTGCAATATATCTTGTTTATGTTACATGCAAAACTGATATAAATTTATGAATCAATAAAAAATAAAGAATATAAGGGAGGCGTAATGATTTGGATTGAAATACTGGCAAGCTTCGTCATTTGGTTGACATTTTGGTCACTCATACCACGAGATGAATGGTGGTTTCGTGGTGCAGATTTTCCGCGTCTGCAAATCTTGGCTTTGGGCATATTTGCCTTCATAGGCTTAATTTTATGGAATGCTGAATGGGACTTGGCGCGTGAAATCATTTTAATTGGGTTGATTGCTGCCTTGGCATATCAATTAAAAATGGTTTTGCCTTATACCTTTATTTGGAAAAAACAAGTCAAAAAAGTTCGTTCAGACCAGTTAGATAAACAGAAACAAATTTCAATCATTGTCTCAAATGTACTTACGCCGAATACTCAATATCACTTATTATTGGCACAAATACAAAAGCATCAACCTGACTTAGTACTCACGCTAGAAACCGATCAAACTTGGCAAAATGAATTGGCAGTGATTGAAGCTGATTATCCTTATCGCGTACCCGTACCTTTGGATAATTTGTATGGGATGCATTTGTATAGCAAGTTAGAACTTAGTGAAACGGAAGTCAAATTTATTCTCAGTGATGAAATTCCTTCGATCCATACCCGAGTCACCTTAGCATCAGGAAATCAGGTTCAACTGTATTGTTTACATCCCAAACCGCCAAGTCCAACAGAAGCCAAAGATTCAACTTTACGCGATGCAGAATTGCTGATTGTGGGCGATCAGATTAAAGATTTAGATGAAAGTTGCATCGTTATGGGGGACCTGAATGATGTGGCATGGTCACGTACTACACGACTCTTTCAACGAATCAGTGGGCTTTTAGACCCGCGTGTTGGACGTCATTTCGTAAATACCTTTCATGCCAATTATCCACTGCTGCGTTGGTCGCTCGACCATATTTTTCATAGTACAGATTTTGCATTGGTACATATGGAACGCTTGCCCAATATCGGTTCAGACCATTTTCCAGTCTATGTGGTGCTGCAAACATGCAGGGTATTTGAGCAAATCCAAGAAGAATTAGAGCAAACAGATGAAGATGAACAAGAAGCGCAAGAGGCAATTCAGGAGGGTATAGAAAAAGCTGAGGAAGAGGAGAAGATTGTGACTGATGAAATCGCCCGTGATTATAAGGATGGTACGAAGGCACCTTGATTTTGTTTGATTTAAGAGAAAAGTGTAAGAAATAGCTTACACAGCTTTCGGCTTCTGACGAATGGTCAGGTCAAGTGTATTGACTTATTCTTTGTTCATCGGCACATGGAACTGGGAACGGAACATCCCACTAAGGAAGACGAAGCCGATGGAAGCATCACGGAACGGATGCAGGAAAGGAAAGCCAATAAAAAATAAAAAGAATACTTGTGAAAGCACAACCTCATAGACCCGAGTTTTGCAGGATGCAGAACTCGGGTTTTGCTTTTGTGATATAGAATTTTTTGCTTTTCTTTTGATCAATTTCTTTATACAGTGTGCCAAGAAAAAAACGATGAATTTCCAATAAAAATATAGGTATGAGACGTTCTATGCTGTACGAATGGCACCAAAAAATATTGCAGATTACACACTTATCCACCGATGCACTTTCCATTTACCTTGGCTTAATACTGTTCTTTTTTGTGGCCTTTTGCCATCACCGCCAATTGAAATCACCTTATGCGATTTGGACGGTTGTGGTCGTCGCAGTGGGATTGGAATTGTTTAATGCACGCCATGATATTTTAGATAGAGGTTATTGGCGTATAGGGCAAAGTTTGCAACATATTTTGAATGTCTTGTTACTGCCGCTAATCCTCTGGTTAATGGCTCGATACCGTGTGTGGAAGGGCTAAGTGGAAGCGCGAAATTGAAGGGCTAAATAGTAGGGTTGAATCACCATTGAGTCATTCATAATAAAAAAGGATATTGTGCATTTCACAATATCCTTTCTAGATGCAGATCTAGTTGCTGAATTAAAAATATTTCCAGAGCGTTATCCTGCACAGCAAAGATCTATGGAGTGTAGTCAATCAAGCTGAATGCTGAGAGACCACCTGCGTATACAACTCCAAAGTCTGGTCACACATCTCTTTTAAACTAAACATACTGATAGGCTGCACGTGTTGTGGTTGGTCTAAATGCAACTTTAAAGTGTCGAGTAATTGTGTTTCATCATCGACAGTGACTAAACCTTGCGAATAGACATTCGATAAAATTTCAGCTACGCCACCACGGTTCCAACCAATCACAGGTGTACCGACAGACAGTGCTTCGAGTACAGTCCGTCCAAAGGTTTCCGCTTGGCTCGACAAAGATAAAACCAAATCGCTAAAAGCTAACCATTCACGGATATCTGAACGGTGACCGACAAAAGTAATCCGATCACTCAGTCCTTTCGCCGCAATGCTGTCTTGCATTTCTTGTAAATAAGCTGCTTTTTTCGGATCTGCACCACCGACCACCACCGCATGTACGTCGGGATACTGTGTTCGTAGCTGTTCCATTAAATGGATTAGGGTTTCATGACCTTTCAAACGGGTGATACGGCCTGGTAAGCATATCAGACGCTTATTTTCTAGTTCAGGGAAGTCTTTTAGGGTTTGATTGAGCCACTGTGCTGAGGGTTGATAGCCATGTGGAAAAGCAGCAGGGTCGATGCCACGATAAATACGCACAATGTCCTTGGTAGGACAGTTTTTGTAGTTGTCCGTGATGTATTTGACAACACTATCCGAGACCGCAATGACTTTTTCAGCCTGCGTCATGATTTGGCTGTAGCGATTTATCGAATAAAAGCCATGTACAGTTGAAATCAGGTGAGGTCGTTTGTTTGCAGGAATCTCTTTGAGGGCAAAATGCGTGAGCCACGCGGGGACACGTGAGCGCACATGCACGATATCTGGTTGATGTTGCTCAATCAGTTTACGTAGAGGACGAATTTGCCATAAGCTTGATAAGGCTTTTTTATGGATTGCGAGCGTGAGATGAGTTGAGCCTTCGGCTTCCAATTGAGTCACCATACGGCCACCATTTGAAACCACTAAGGACTCATGACCGGCGGTCACTAAAGCACGAGCTATTTCTAAGGTTCCTCGCTCGACACCACCACTGTTCAATTCAGGTAAAAGCTGCATCACTTTCATAGCATTTCTCTTTTTTATGTGCTGAGTTGAACTCAATAGATTTTGTCATAGCCTTGTGGGCGGGTTTTAAAGCGGCGATGGAACCACATGTATTGTGTCGGTGCGATTCGCAGCTGATTTTCAATAATTTTATTGGTTCGAATAGCATCCGAAACTTCATCGTCACTCGGAAAATTGTCCAAAGCAGGTTCAATCAATACATGATATTGAGGGTTGCTGATGTCGCCGTCTCGATAAAAATACAACGGGATCGCCTCGGCTTTAGCAATTTTTAATAAGCGACGATGTGCAGTAACAGTGGCTGCTGGAGTACCAAAAAATGGTGCCATGACCCCTTGTTTTAAACCAAAGTCTTGATCGGGACTGTACCAAATGGCATGGCCATTTTTCAGATTACGAATCAAGCCACGCATATCATCATGGTCGATTTGGTTGGCATAGATGGTGGCACGGCAACGCACAATCAACATATCCAACAGCGGATTATTTTGCGGACGATAAACCACATCCGGTTCAAAGAACTGTGCGCATAAATAGCCACCTGCATCGAGCAGGGTAGAATGTGTGCCGAGGAGCAAAATACCTTTGCCTTCAGCTTGTGCATTTTGAATATGTTCTAAGCCTTCAATTTGCACCCGATTTTTGAACCACTGCGGGCTGTACCATGCATTTAAGGTTTCAAAAATGCCAATCATTTGGTCGATAAAAACCTGTCGTGCATTGGCCTCAACTTGTTCTGCCGTCCATTCAGGAAAGCAAACTTCCATGTTGCGAATCGTGGTTTTACGACGTGACTTAAGATTGTTAAATGCAACAGAACCGAGGAGTTGCCCAAGTCGATACTGAACTGCCCATGGAAGAATCGCCAAAATCATAAGAAATACAATCCCTATCCATATTCCCCAATACTGAGGAAGTAAGAAAGACCATTGGAATTTTCCGGGTTGATATGTTGGCTTTTGACTCATAGGGCTAAATCAAAGATTAAAAAATAGGGTTCAGTTTAGCATGAAGCTGAATTGAAAGAGAAAGTTCAACCTCATGCTGCGCTAGACTTAACCTTTGACTAAACCGCCATCGACAATCAAATTCTGCCCGGTGACCGCACGTGAGTATGGGGATAAGAACATCATGATGGCCGCAGCAAATTCTTCAGGCGTGGTCACTGTGCGTAAAGGTGTTGATGCCGCGATTAAATCAAACACGGCATCGGGCGTCGCTTTACTGGCATCGGTGCTTTGTAATAAGCCACCTGAAAGCATATTCACATTAATCCCAAACTCACCCAGCTCATGCGCCGCTGTGCGAGTGAAGGCCAAAAGTGCCGCTTTTGCTGCAGTGTAGTCGTGGTAAGGCACGACAGGGTTTTGTACCAAGTTGGTGCCAATATTGACAATGCGACCAAAACCCTGTGCTTTCATCTTGGGAAGCGCCGCTTGCGTGGTGTTGAGTGCAGCGACGACTGCGCCATCAAACTGTTGCTGTAAGTGCTGTGCAGTCAGTTCTTCCATTTTAGGACGGGCATCGCCATTAAATTGAAAATGGATGAGGGCATTATTCACGACAGAGGTGATTGCGGTACCAAAATGTACTTCCGCCGCCGCAAAAAGCTGTTCTACTTGAGCTTTATCGGTGACATCTGCTTGATAGGCAAACACTTGCTGAGGAAATGCGGTCGCCAACTGTTCTGCTGCAGTTTGACTGGATAGATAGTTCACGACCACGCGTGCGCCTTCAGCAATTAACGTTTGGCTAATTGCCAAACCGAGGCCACGTGCGCCCCCTGTAACCAAGACAATTTGATCTGAAATTTGCATGCTCGTGACTCAATCTTATGTTGAACGTCACCATAGCAAGCTTTTCACATTAGCGGAATCGTCTTTACAAACGCTGTATGCTCCAATTTAAAACAGCGTCATTTAGGTTAGCCATCCAGTCGAGTCATATGACATAAAAAAAGCCGTATCGAAATACGGCTTTTTCTGTATGGAATCTTTGTGGACTTAGCCTTTAGCAAGTGTTTCTAGCTCATCTAGACGTTCCATTTTTTCCAGCATTTCGTCATCAATTTCAGCTAGACGCTGTGATGCTTTGGTCGCAGCATTAGCGTCAGTCATAAACCAAGAACCGTCAGCTAATTTTTCAGACAATTCAGCTTGCTCTTGTTCCAATGCTTCAATTTCAGTCGGCAGTTGTTCTAGGGCACGTTGGTCTTTATAGCTGAGCTTGACTTTTTTAGGCACCGCAGCGGCAGCCGCTGCTTCGGCTTTAGCCATGGCTTTTTTCACATCGCTTTTTTGATCCACGACAGTTTGGTCAGGACGCTGTTCCAAATAGTCTTGGTAACCTCCGATGTATTCATCGATTTGACCTTTACCATCAAATACCCAAGTCGAAGTCACCACGTTGTCCATAAAGGCACGGTCATGCGAAATCAGTAACAGTGTGCCTTTGTAAGCGCTGAGCATTTCTTCCAACAGTTCAAGCGTCACCATATCCAAGTCGTTGGTCGGTTCGTCCATCACGATAAGGTTCGATGGTTTTAGTAGAAGCTTAGCCAACAGAATACGGTTACGCTCACCCCCAGATAGTGCTTTAACAGGTGTACGTGCACGTTCTGGAGAGAATAAGAAGTCTTGTAAATAACTGTAGATGTGACGACGGCTACCGTTTACATCGACATGGTCTGAGCCTTCGGAGACGTTATCTTTCACTGATTTTTCAAGATCAAGTGCATTTCGAAGCTGATCAAAGTAAGCAACTTCAAGCTGTGTACCTGTTTTCACTGTACCAGTATGTTCTTGCTCACCCAAAATAGCTTTGATAAGAGTGGTTTTACCCACGCCGTTGTCACCGACCAAACCGATCCGGTCACCACGTAACACCAGTGCCGAAAAATCTTTAATGATTGGCGCGCTGTTGCCAAATTGCACAGCTAAGTTTTCAATTTCAAAGACCACTTTACCTGAGCGCTGCGCATCTTGCGTTGCCATGCTCACTTTACCTTGTTGGGAACGGCGCGCTTTAGACTCTTCACGCAATGCTTTTAAGGCACGAACACGACCTTCGTTACGGGTACGACGCGCTTTAATGCCCTGACGAATCCATACTTCTTCTTCAGCGAGTTTTTTATCGAATAGCGCATTTTGCTTTTCTTCAGCTTCCATTTGCTGAGCTTTGAGTTCGAGGTAACGTGAATAGTTGCCTTCATAGCTACGCAAAATGCCGCGGTCAAGTTCCACGATACGAGTCGCAATATTGTCGACAAATGACCGGTCATGCGAAATAAACAACAGAGTTAAGTTGTTTTGATCGAGTAAGAATTTTTCGAGCCATTCAATACTTTCAACGTCCAAATGGTTGGTCGGTTCGTCGAGTAGCAATACATCGGGCTGCGTTAAGAGAGCACGTGCCAATAGAACACGACGCTTACGACCACCAGACAAATCTGCAAGGTCAGCTTCTGGGTCTAGGCCCATTTTACTGAGGATGGCATTCACTTTAGTTTCAAGTGACCAGCCATCCATTTGATCCATCTGATGTTGTAGGTTACCCATGCGCTCACAGGCGTCCATATCGCCGAGTACGCAGGCTTCGCTGGCTTCATGATAAGCACGTAGAACAGTTGCAGCTTCACCAGCACCATCGGCTACAATATCAGCGACTTTGCCCGAATCCATGGGTACATCTTGCGCAAGCATTGAAATCGTAATGCCATTTTGCAATGAAACTTCACCGCCATCTGGCAATAAAGTTCCCTCAATCAGTTTAAGTAAAGTAGACTTACCTTCACCATTACGACCGATTAGACATACTCGCTCGCCACGTTCTAAACTGAAGTTCGCGCCGTCGAGTAGGGAAGGTCCGCCAAACGCAAGCTGGACGTCCCTTAAGGTAATATAGGCCATAATGTTTCCTGAAATCTTATATGAGGAGTGTAAATTGACTACACAACAAAATCTTGATGAACAGGCGTCATTTTCCGCACCCATTGAAGATTTGCAAGTCCGAATTGCATTTTTAGATGATTTAGTTGACCAACTGAATGATCAAGTTGCGCGTCAAAACGCCGAAATCGCTGATTTAAAGAAACAAATGCAGATGTTGTATCGTCGTATTGAATCGGCAGATTTATCTGAAGGTATTGCGGCATTTGACCCAATGACCAACCGCCCACCGCATTATTAATGTCACTATTGAATGACAGGTAGATGACGAATCAGCGCCAAAGCTGTGGATTGGTGTAAATTTATTTGACCTTTTGCAGCGTGACAGGTCTAATGCACCGCATCTGCTGATCGAAACCCATTATTTCATCTCATGAGTCAAAAAGTTGTCCTGCTAGATTTGGAAAATAACCAGCCCACAGCAAATCTATTGCGCAATATCATTGAGCATTACAGTACTTTGTATGTGTTTAGCTGCAGCGGAAAATTTGAATATGCACTTGAAGATTTGACTGAAATTGCAGGGTGGATTGCGAGTGGTCAATTGGTGGTTTTGGATATTCCAGAAACGCCGCAAAAAGAATTTGAATATGCGGTGATTGTGGGGCAACTGATGGCCTTGATGGATCTAGATTCGCATATTGAAGTCATTTCAGCAATGTCTGATATTGAATTACTGATGGAACAATTGGATGGCTCTGGACTCAGTGCACATCTCATTCAAATTCAGTCAGAACAAGAAGTTTCACATAAAGTGAAGTATAAGATTCCTGACCTAGAAACCATTCGGAATAAACCTGATTTATTACTGATTAAACACTATTGTGATGGTCTGGAAAAACTCAGTGGCAAGCCAAACAGTTTGGATAAACTGAAAAACTCGCTGATGAATATTTTGCAAGTCTCTAGCGAAAAAGCTCAGCATTTGGTCGGTATGTTGATCAATCTAAAAATCGTCAAACGCTTTGATGAGCAGATTTCGATTCGAAAAAAAGTACTCAAACAATGGGTGCAGCTAGATTTAAATGCGACTGCTGAAACAGCATTGCCCATCAAAACAGACCTGAATGCATTTTCTGCTTCACTCGAAGATCAAACCTCAAATACTGATGATACGGCATCGATGATTCAGGCTGCACAGCAAGGCTTATTTAAAAATTTCAATAAGATTGATCCTGTGCAAATGGAAGTGATCCGAAAATTGCATGAATTAAAGTCAGATAAACCAAAAGATATCTACGCCTTACGTGATTTATTGGAGCAAATGTTCCCACAATCTGATGTTCGACTATTACTTAAAGAGTTGATCGAAAAAGGATATATCTATTGGAATGGTCACGAAGTGCTGTATAGCCACGAGATGTTCCTGAATTAATTTTATCGAGTGAACTTGCGTTTTATATTGCGCTTATGCAACTCTAATAAAGGAATATAAAGGTTGTGCTATGGAAAATACTGGAATCTGGGTTACCGTTTTTATTGTGGTCTTTGTACTTGGGTCGATTTTTGGACTTCGAGTAAATCCTAGAGAAAAAGCCTTGGGCATTATGCGCGAGAAGGCGCGTAAGATGGGGCTGCACCCACGTTTAGTGGCTGCACCTGCTTGGACCAAGATTCCAATGGCTTCTGAAAAACGTGCCAGTATGGTGGCGTATTACAGTGTGCTGATTCCAGATGCGCGTTTGCCTTTAATGCGTGCTTTAGTGGTCGATGACAAACTTGAACTGGTACATGGTGATGACAAGTTCAAGGATTTAGCCATTACATTAAAGGGCATTTATGCTATTGATATGCAGGCAAACTGTGTAGGACTCTATTGGAACGAAGAATCTGACTTAAGAGCCACACAGCTTGAAGATATGAAAGCATTTTTACATTCATTGGCTGAACTTTAAATTTTAAAAAACCTATTAAACAGGAATGATGGTTAACTATGGCGAACGCTCCTCGGTCCACATCTAAAAGTACCACAGCAAAATCTGCCGATGCTGGGAAAAAGCGTGCGTTAGTGATTGTGGAATCGCCTGCAAAAGCGAAAACAATCAATAAATATTTGGGCTCTGATTACATCGTAAAATCATCGGTGGGTCATGTCCGTGATTTACCTACAGGCGGCTCGAGTAAAACAGCAGAGAAAAAGCCAGTAACTCGTGCGAAATTAACTGAAGCTGAAAAAGCCAAAAAAGCACAAAAAGCTTTGGTTAATCGTATGGGTGTAGACCCTGAAAATGACTGGAAGGCACAGTACGAAGTCCTACCGGGTAAAGAACATGTTGTTGCGGAACTGAAAAAGCTTGCATCGCAAGTTGACGAGGTCTATCTCGCAACGGATATGGATAGGGAAGGAGAAGCAATTGCTTGGCATTTAAAAGAAGTAATTGGCGGTGACGACTCACGTTATCAACGTGTGGTGTTCAACGAAATTACCAAAAATGCCATCCAAGAAGCGTTTAAACATCCTTCTCGCCTGGATACAGATAAAGTCAATGCTCAGCAAGCCCGTCGTTTCCTCGACCGTATTGTGGGCTTTATGATCTCGCCACTCTTATGGGAAAAAATCGCCCGTGGTTTATCGGCAGGTCGTGTGCAATCTGTGGCTGTTAAACTTGTGGTTGAGCGTGAACGTGAAATTCGTGCCTTCGTTCCAGAAGAATTTTGGCAAGTTTTTGCAGATACCAAGTCGAAGAAAGACGATATCCGCTTAGAAGCGGTGAAGCAAAATGGCAAGACTTTAAAACTGCACAATAAAGCTGAAACGGATGCTTTACTGAACCTGATTAAAGATGCCGACTACACAGTTTCAGCACGTGAAGACAAACCAACCAAGGTTAATCCAAGCGCGCCTTACATCACGTCTACATTGCAACAAGCAGCAAGTACACGTTTAGGTTTTTCTGTGAAGAAAACCATGATGTTGGCACAGCGGTTATATGAAGCCGGCTTTATTACCTACATGCGTACAGACTCAACATTCTTGAGTGATGACGCTGTAAATATGGTTCGTGGTCATATTGAAACTGAGTTTGGTCAAAAATATTTACCGGCTAAACCAAATCGCTACGGCAATAAAGCTGGTGCGCAAGAAGCCCATGAAGCGATTCGTCCATCAAATGTCGCGCTAAAAGGCGATAGTTTGGTGGGTGTAGAGCGTGATGCACAGCGTCTTTATGACTTGATCTGGCGTCAGTTCGTTGCATGTCAAATGACCCCTGCAGAATATTTATCATCAACGATTTTAGTCAATGCCAATGGCGTCGAACTCAAAGCCAAAGGTCGTACATTGGTCTTTGATGGTTTCACTAAAGTGCGTGGCCAAAACAAATCGGATGATGATGTACTGCTTCCTGCTGTAAAAGTCGGTGAATTACTGAAACTTGAAAAATTAGACCCATCTCAACACTTTACTAAACCACCTGCGCGCTTCACTGAAGCATCATTGGTCAAAGAGCTTGAGAAAAAAGGGATTGGTCGTCCATCGACGTATGCTGCGATTATCTCAACCATTCAAGACCGTGGTTATGTGAAGCTCGATAACCGTCGTTTGTTCGCCGAGAAAATGGGTGAAATCGTGACAGACCGTCTCGATGAAAACTTCAATAACTTGATGAACTATGCATTTACGGCAGATCTTGAAGGTCAGCTAGATAAAGTCGCCGATGGTGATCGTAACTGGAAAGAGTTACTCAATAGCTTCTACGGTGATTTTAAAACACGTTTAACCACAGCTCAGGGTGAAAATGGCATGCGCCGTAATTTACCTGTAGAAGTGGATGCTGTGCACTGTAAAGAATGTGATCGTCCGATGCAGATTCGTACAGGGACTACAGGCGTGTTCTTGGGTTGTTCCGGTTATAACTTACCTCCAAAAGAGCGTTGTAAGGGGACTTTGAACCTAACACCTGTAGAATCATTGGCTGCACTGTCTGACGATGACTCGGCAGAAACAGCAGATTTAATGTCGAAAAAACGTTGTCCAATCTGTGAAACAGCCATGGATAGCTATGTGATTGATGGCGGCCGTAAGTTACATATCTGTGGTAATAACCCAGACTGTGCTGGTTTTGAGCTTGAAGAAGGTGAGTTCAAAATCAAAGGTTATGATGGCCCAACCATTCCGTGCGACAAATGTGATGGCGAAATGCAATTGAAGACAGGCCGTTTCGGTCCTTACTTTGCATGTAATAGCTGTGACAATACGCGTAAAGTGTTGAAGAGTGGTCAGCCTGCACCTCCACGTGTAGATCCGATTAAAATGGAACACTTACGCTCAACCAAACATGATGACTTCTTTGTCCTTCGTGATGGCGCAGCAGGTTTATTCTTAGCTGCAAGTAAGTTCCCGAAAGTACGTGAAACTCGTGCACCGAAAGTGGCTGAACTACGTTCTGTCGCAGATCAGTTGGATGCAAAATATCAGTTCATCTTACAAGCACCAGATGTCGATCCTGAAGGAAACCCAACATTGGTGAAATTCAGCCGTAAAAACCAAGCACAATATATTGGTTCTGAAAATGCTGAAGGCAAACAAACCAAATGGTCTTTGGTGTACCAAGACGGTAAGTGGGTTGAGGCTTAAGCTTTAAAACCAATAAAATGCTGACTTCGGTCGGCATTTTTTATGTCTTTTGATCAAGGATTTTTTAAAGTAAGTAATCGATTGAGCTTTTAAATTGACCAAGACATTCTACGAATGTTCTGTTTTAATTCTGAAAATAAACGCTAAAAATTAATTGAGATCTTGGGGAATGTGGAAAAAAATTCGGGTACTGTGCTTATTGCTGATTTTATTGGTTGTCGCAGTCAATGCCTATAAAGACAAAAATCAAGACTGGAGTAAACCGATCTTTGTATTGTTACATCCAATTAATGCTGATGGTCGAGAGAGCACACAAGCTTATATACAGCAGCTTTCTGTCAATGATTTAAACGATGTTCAACAATATTTACAAGCGACAGCACAGAAATACCGAGGGCAACCGACTTATGTGTATTTTAAGTTAGGTCGCGAGCTGAAAGTTTTACCTCCCAAAGTACCCAATGACGCCGGTATGTTGGACGTTATCTTATGGAGTTTGAAATTCCGCTACTATGCTTGGCAGCAGCATGAAAATGTAGATGGTGTTTCGAGTGTCACGCTCTTTCTAAATTATTACGATCCGACCCAAACCAAAGAACTTAAACATTCCACAGCTTTGGAAAATGGTCGAATTGGATCGGTGAATTTATTTGCATCGAATAAACAGACAGCGCAGAATAAAATCGTTTTAGCCCATGAGTTATTACACGCTTTTGGTGCAACTGATAAGTACGATTTGGCCACAGGTCAGCCAATCTTCCCTGTCGGTTATGCAGAACCCCAAAGGCAGCCTTTGTTTCCACAAAGAAAAGCTGAACTAATGGCGGGGCATATTCCTACCTCACAGACGCAAAGTAAAATGCCTGAAGATTTAGCTGATACTGTGGTGAATGACATCACAGCGATTGAAGTGGGATGGAAAAAATAATGTGGATAAAACCTATCTTATCCACAGTCTAAGTCAGCAGTGTGGATAAGATTTGGACTTTTCTTTCATTTTTCTTCATCATAAAGTTGCATAATCCATTGAATAACGAATAACTTGAGAAAAAACATGAGAACAGTAGGCAACGATTTAATTCGCAGTCAGCTCCATGAAAACCGTAAGTGGTATCTCGGTTTAGGTGCTTTATTGGTGGTCTTCGGATTGGTCCTTTTGGCAGCTTTGCCATTTGCGACACTTACGGTGATTTATATTTTTGGTGTGCTGATGATGTTAGGTGGTGTAATCCACTTCGTCGCGGCATTTAAAATTTTTGAAGGCGGCTACCGCTGGTTCTGGGCACTATTTGGTGTGCTGTATTTGGTCGCAGGCTATTATGCATTTACAACGCCTGTCAAAACAGCCATTGTCCTGACTAATTTATTGGCGATTATCTTGATCATTGCAGGGGTCATTCGTATCTTTAATGCTGTGCTATTTCGAGCATTTCAAGGTTGGGGATGGACACTATTTTCAGGTCTATTGACCTTGATTACAGGTGTGATCATTTTGATGTCGCCTGATGCGCCATTTTGGGTATTAGGATTATTCTTGGCGGTTGATATTTTATTCCAAGGGGTCAACTACCTTACTTTGGCTTCTTATATTCGACGTGAAGTGCCGAAAAGCTCGGCAGAGCAGTAAGCTGCTTGCGGATCCGATAAATAAAAAAAGAGTGCTGAGGCACTCTTTTTTTATTCACTTTTAATATGTACAACCCGTTAAGGTTTCACGCTATAGCGGCTACTAATGGCGATACGATTGCATGTGTTAATGACAATCGCGAGCCATTCAATTGCACTGATTTGATCATCCGTTAAAAAGGGTAGAGCATCTTCATAAACTGCATCGGGAACTTGGCCTTCGGCAATCAATGTAATTGCTTCGATCAAGCTTAAAGCAGCACGTTCTTTTTCATCGTAGTACGCAGTTTCACGCCATGCATTGAGTAGGCTAATGCGTTCAATACTTTCACCTGTTTTAAGTGCATCTTGCGCATGCATGCGAATACAGAATGCACATTCGTTGATTTGGGATGCACGTAATTTCAGTAAATGGGCTAAACCTTCACTTAGGCCAGACTCATTTATTTTTTGCATTGCCAGTGCATCAAGTTCTGCAACTTTTTTATACAGTTCTGGTGCAGACTGACCTAGATTGATTCGTGACATTTTGAGCCTTTCTGATGTTTTTAGATATACCTGCTATTTTAAAACCGTTATGGTTGAGGACAAGTTTTATTTTGAGCATTTAGATGACCACTTTTGTTCTTGCGCCCGATTCATTTAAAGAAAGTATGAGTGCTCAACAAGCCTGTGATGCGATGCAACGTGCAATTTTAAAGCTCATACCTGATGCAAATGTCATCGCTGTGCCAATGGCAGATGGCGGTGAGGGAACTGTAGATGCGTTACTCAGTGCTTGCCACGGTCAAAAAGTGCCGATAGCGCTTACAGGTCCTTTGCCCAATCAACGTGTGACGACGTATTTCGGTTTGATTGACGGTGGGAAAACTGCGGTGATTGAAATGGCAAAAGCCAATGGTATTCATCTTGTCGATATGGCTCAGCGAAATCCTTTACTGACATCAACTTATGGTACGGGCGAAATGATCAAGGCTACTCTAGACTTTGGAGTAAGTAAAATTATCATTGGCTTGGGCGGGAGTGTGACCAATGATGGCGGTGCAGGTATGGCACAGGCATTGGGGGCGCAATTTTTAGATGAAAATGGCTTGGAAATCGCAGTTTGTGGTGGCAATCTTCATCTCATTCAAACTCTTGATCTTTCCCAACTCGATAGCCGTTTATCTCAAACAGAGATCATCATTGCCAGTGATATCATTAATCCGCTGTGTGGTGATAATGGCGCATCCCATATCTTTGGCCCGCAAAAAGGCGCAACGCAGGAGATGGTGCGTCAGTTAGATCAGAAGCTCAGTCATTATGCCGATGTGGTTGAAACGACACTGGGTTGTGCTTTACGTGATGTCGCAGGTGCAGGTGCTGCAGGTGGATTAGGTTTTGGGCTGATGGCTTTTGCGGGTGCATCGATGCAATCAGGTGTGGAATTGGTCATTGAACAATGTCAGTTGAATGAAAAAATAGCACAGGCAGACTATGTGCTGACAGGTGAGGGAAAAATTGATCAACAAACCAAGCTAGGTAAAACGCCTTTTGGCGTGGCACAGGTCGCAAAAAGTTTAAATAAGCCCGTGATTGCTTTTGCTGGTGTGGTTGGTGAGGATATCGCGGAACTCTACGATTTAGGTTTCACACAGATTGTTGGGATTAATCCACCAGATTGTAAGTTGGAAGATGCATTAAAAAATGGTGAGAGAAATTTAGAAAGGTGTTGCAAGAATGTGGTTAGGGTTATTAGATGAAAATAGAGTGTTATAAGGGACTGAAATTTTAGTAATAATTTTTTATAATAAAAGACTAATAACTTTGTTTATTTTGTACTATTGTTTCTCTTCAATCATTAAACAAATTAAATTTATGAAACCGATAATAATTCTCTCAATAGTGTTTATGAGCACATCGATTTATGCAGAACGAATTTCTGAAGCGGAATTTAATGTAAATTATAAAAATTATAAAAATGAACTTGCTAGTGATCAGGCAGCTCTAAAGAAGTTAAGTTCTGAAAGTTCGTTTGAGGCAACTGTAAAAAGCAATTTATTAACATGTAAAGTTTGGGACTCAAAATTAGCAATAGATTTCTTTCATAAGTCATTTTTCACTCAGCTCCAAGTTATAAATTCCAGCAATTAGATTGAATCTTAATGCTAGTCTTTTGCCTCGATTGCGATATCGCTCAGCAAGAATTTTGAAGGTTTTCAAACTGCCAAATACATGCTCAATTCCAATTCTTCTTTTATTGATTTCCTGATTATAGATTTTTAGTTCGGAATCCAGTTTACAGCGCTTCTTTGCTTTTAATGGCAACAAGCTATTTGGATACACTGTATAAATTCCCTGATAACCCTTATCCGCAAGGATAAATGCACCTGCAGGAATCTGATTCAAGTTACGTTTGAAGAGTTCGAAATCATGTACGGCACCACGACTCGTACATAAACTCAGGATTTTTTGAGTTTGATAATGAATGATGGCCTGTACTTTGAAAGTGTGGGTCTTTTTCTTGCCGCTATAGCTTTTCTTCTGTTTTTTTAGGCCTTTGGATTGGAATTTCTGTGGCATCCACGATCACAACATTCCAATCGATGCTTTCGCCCTCGGGTAAATCTTTGGGTAAATTAAAGAGATTGGACCGAATCAGGCAGTCTTCAACATGACGGACAATTCTTGAGGCTGTGGGCTCTGAAACCCCGTAGCTCGTCGCAACGTGAAATAAGGTTCGGTATTCCCGCCAATAGCTTAGACAGAGCAGAACCTGGTCTTCCAGGCTTAACTTGGGCGGTCTGCCTTTGGCAGGGACATGTTTCTTCAATTGCTCAACCATCAAATAGAAAGTTGACCATGAGATGCCTGTGTATCGCTTGAACTGAGGATCAGAAAGCTTGTTTGAATCGATGTATTTCATCCGCAGATTATGCACGAATGCTAAGAAATCCGGAGTGCAAATATTAACCAAAAAGAAGATCGTTTTTTGATTTATGAAAGAGATCTAATGTATAAATTAGCTTTAGAAAATAAACAGATTCAAGATGCTGGGCATCTAGCAAATAATTTGAAAAATGAAATATTACCTTTTCAACTAGCAATTCAGAATTTATCAGGAACGACTTTTGAAAAAAACTGCGAAACTATTGAAAAACTTTCGATAGCAAGTGGCATTATTAAATGAAATTAATTCTATAAAGTGTTGCACTTTGTTGGTAATCAAGATTTCTTACTAGATTGTAAAACTCATAATTTATCTATAGCTCTGTTAAACTACCAACTCACATAGCACGATGAGACACCATGAGTTTAGCCAACCTGATTGATGAATTAAATCCTCAACAAAAACAAGCCGCAACAACAGAAGCACAGCATAGCTTGGTTTTGGCAGGAGCAGGTTGTGGTAAAACCAAAACCATCGTGGCGCGTGCAGCTTATTTAATTGATCAAGGCGTGCCTGCCAATCAAATTCAAATTTTGACTTTTACTCGCCGTGCAGCCAGTGAAATTGTCGCTCGTGTGGAGCTGGCTCTGGGTGAGCAAGCCAAAGGGTTACGCGCATCAACCTTTCATACTTTTTGTATGTACCTATTGCGCCGCATTCCAAAAGCCTTTGGTCTAGAACAGTTTTCGATTATTGATC
This sequence comes from Acinetobacter sp. YH01005, assembly GCF_013420465.1. Taxonomy (NCBI): domain Bacteria; kingdom Pseudomonadati; phylum Pseudomonadota; class Gammaproteobacteria; order Moraxellales; family Moraxellaceae; genus Acinetobacter; species Acinetobacter sp. YH01005. Next base: position 98,349 of record NZ_VOYA01000003.1, read on the forward strand.
GTGATGATCAGCTCATGATGTTCCGCCTGATTCGTGGTCGTGATGATAAGAAAAACCCGAACCACTTGCCCAAGCCGAAAGAACTCTGTGATCTGTATTCCTTTGCGCGGAATACGCGTCAAAAACTCAGCATTGCCATGGAAAAGCAAATGCCTGAGTACTTTGCGTTAAAAGATCAAATCGCGGATATCATGAAAGAATACGAAGCTCGTAAACGTGCGCGTAGTTTTTTAGATTATGACGATATCTTGGCGATTGTGGCGAAAGCCTTGGCGGAATCAGATGGATTGGTCGATTATGTCGCTTCGATTTGTCGCCACATGTTGGTTGATGAAATGCAGGATACCAATCCGCTGCAATGGGCGTTACTTGAGCCACTAAAAGAACGTGTCAGTTTGTTCTGTGTCGGCGATGATGCACAGTCCATTTACGGCTTCCGTGGTGCAGACTTTGAAAATATTCATCATTTCAAAGAGCGTGTACCCGACGCACAGATTTTCAAACTCGAAAAAAATTATCGTTCAACCCAAGAAATTTTAGATCTGTCGAATTGGTTGTTGGATGAAAGTGAAATTAAATATGACAAACGCCTAGATGCTTATCGTGGTGAAGGGATTAAGCCGAAAATGCATATTTTCCCGAATGAGTTTGATGAAGCCAAATGGATTGCCATTGATATTAAAGAGCGTCATTACCTCGAAGGCAGCAAATGGTCGGATCATATGGTGCTTGTGCGTTCAAGCTTTGCTGCTCGTCATATTGAAGCAGCCTGTATTGCCGCAAACGTGCCGTATCGCTTTATTGGCGGAATGAAATTACTTGAAACAGCCCATGTCAAAGACTTGCTCAGTGTGCTGCGTGTAGTGGCCAATCCTTTAGATGATATCGCGTGGATGCGCTTTTTAACCTTGTGGAATGGTGTGGGTGATGTCGGTGCGAGTAAGTTATCGCAGCAGATTTTACTTGAGCCAGAAATGCAAGCCATTGCAACCAAGTTGGAAAAATTTGGCAAAGTGCCTGACCAAGCGATTCTGATGATGAAGCAAATGTCGGTGTTGAAAGATCAGGTCAAAGAATGTGTAAGCTTGGCTGTTCAAGCGATTTCTGAGCAGCTGGAAGAGAACTATAAAAAAGATTGGAATCGCCGTGTCGGTGATTTTGATCTGGTGAAACAATTGGCATCCAAACATACGCAGTTGAGTGAATTCTTAGAAGAATATGTCCTTGATCCAGTTTCCATTTCTGAAATTGAACGCCAATCTGACAGTGATGTCGTGACGTTAATTACTATTCATTCGGCAAAAGGAACGGAGCAAAAAGTCTGTTATGTGGCGAATGTGACACCAGGGCAATACCCGCATGCACGTGCTCAGGGTAATTTCGATGAGGTGGAAGAAGAGCGTCGCGTGTTATATGTGGCGCTGACACGTGCGCAAAATGAATTGATTTTGACTAAGCAAAACTTGAACCACTGGGCACGTGAAACTGTGGATGAGCAAGGGCGTAAAGTAGAAAGTTATTTTATGAATGATTTAACTCGAAATTTATGTAGTTTGGAAACACACTATAAAACCCGTCAGCAAACCGTAAAAAGTGCGTTAATCGAAAGAAAATCGATTAATTTAGATTTTGGTATCGATCTCGATTAAAATAGATTTTTGACGTGATTTACACGCAAGTTAAAAAGCAAAATAGACAAATGCTTTTTGATGATGCTGTCTATTTGGAAGATTGAATGAAAATTTTAGTACGTAACTTAGAGCGTTCAGTTACTGAAGCAGAATTGGTTGAACTGTTTAAACCATTTGGCGCAGTAGAGTCTGCTGTTGTTGTTATGGATGCAAGCACAGGTAAATCGAAAGGGTTTGGTTTTGTCGAAATGCCAAATGGTCGTGAAGCTGTAAAAGCGATTAAAGGCCTGAATACTTTGAAAGTCAAAGGTGCGGGTATTCGCGTAAAAGCGGCTGAAGATAAGCCTAAAGCATAAATTCAAAAAGGAGCGTAACGCTCCTTTTTTTATCGGTGATCTATGAAAAAATGCTACTCAGCTTTGTCTATTGTTGCGCCATCTGGTTCGAACATTGCGTGTGGGCTTAAAACGCTTGAAGTCCGCTCATGGCAGCCCGAACATTTGCCTTTAAAAGATTTAGTGATCGTGGAAAATCAACGCTACTTACATGAAAGCGGAGATGAAGATATTGGACGTGCAGTGGCGAAGGTCGATGTATATGACGTTCATGCATGGACTGAAACAGAGGTAGAGCAAGCGCAGGCGACATATTGGGCCGCAGGGTACTGGGCTTGGCGTCTGGAAAATATCAGGATGATTGATTGGGATATGCCTGTTCCTGCCAAGCGTGACATTTATTTAATTGAAATCGATCATCCATAATATTTATTGTGAATTTCCTAAAAATCCGTTTAAGCTTATTCATGTAGAAAAACGCCAAAATTTAGGGAATTGTTCATGTCTCGTGTTGCTCGCTTTCATGCTGATCGTACCAATCAAAAGTTATATTTTACCCGTCTTGCATGTCAGCAAGCTGAGCAGACCGATCATGTTCAACAAGCTCAGGCTTATCGCGAAGCAGCAGTTTTTCATTTGCATGGTGCAGTACTTGCGTTTTTACAAGAGTTGGTGCGTTACTATCGTTTAAATGATCCTGCGCCCACGTTAAAGTCGATTGAAACGCTGATGGCTGAAAAAGGTCAGGTATCACCTGAAGTGACTGTTATGCAGCAATTGGCAAAGCAGGGCTTTATTGCAGAGCTGAAACGCGCACATCGTATGTGTCAATATGCACCTGAACCGTCTGCACCAGAGCCAGAAGATGAAACGTCTTCAAATTTAATTATTAAAGTTACCCAAACACCGCAAGCATGGTTGCCAGATACCGCTATTTTGCGTGAATGGCATCGTGATCTAACTCAATTAATTGATGGATTTCGTAACGAGATGGTGGAGTTCTAATTGGACTATTGCTACTTGAAATAAATTTATTTAACCCGATATAAGATTATCTAAGTAATACAAAGTGCAGATGCCTTTATCACCATGTTGCGCATGGAGGGATATATGTCTATAGAACAGTTGAAAGAACTCTTTGGGAACCAGGAAGCAATTTTAGAGCTGGTTCAATTGGAAGGTGGTGAGTTGGCATTGCGTAATGCAGGCTCAGAAAAAGAGCCTTTGGTGACTATCCAATTCAATGAAGAATTACGCAATATTTTGGGCGATCAAATGAGTGTGATCGCTCAGCAAATGATTCAGGCTGCATTGTTTGGTTTGTTAGAAAAACAAGTGGATGAATGGCATGCCGAAGTGGTTGATGAAAAGCCCAAATATATGAGCTAATCATATAGCTGCTGACTTTGCGGATCATGATAATGAAAACGCACCTTTCGGTGCGTTTTTTTATGCCCAAAATGACACTTAGACTGTGCCCAGTTCAGTAGGTGAGATCAGTATCGAACCTAAAAATACAATAAAGACCCCGATGAGCTGTAAGAAAAAAGGATTTTTGGCATCTTGCCAATACAGAATCAGAAAGACGATGGAAATGGGATAAAACAATAGACAGCCCAGTCCCCATAAAATACTGGTTTTAAATGCAGCGATGAGAAAGCCCAGACCGCCAATTAAAATAATGGCAAGGCCTAAATAGAGGATGTACATGTTTTTCTCGTTTCTTGTTTGAAGTATTTAACATGATGCTTCGTTTGGTGCTAATTTTATCAATATATATTTTAAATTCAATTATTTGTAATTTTGAAAATGCTGAATTTTATCAGTTTAAAAAAGGCGATGCTTAAATGCATCGCCTTTTTTGTATCGCCCCTAAGCGTTTTATTTAGGCACTTAGTGTGTCGGTGTTTGATGATGGGCAATTTGGATTTGATTTAAAATATGATTGCTCATATTTTTCGCCATTTCCTCTTTGGCATAATAAACCTCACCGACATTGTCGCGACGAATGACTTCAGCTTCTTCTTTGCTTTCCGCACAAACCAATACTTGGATAGACGGATTCAGCATTTTGGCAATGTCGACAATTTTATGAATATCTAAAATATCCATAGGTGAAATGACCAAAAGGCGTGCGTGTTGAATATGGGCTTGAATTAAAACACCCGGTTCTGTTGCTACACCAGATACCGCAGCGATGCCTTTTTCCCGCAAGTTTTCCACGATTTCACGGTTTTCTTCAGCAATAACCACTTTAATATTTTCATTCATTAATTCGCGGGTAATACGACGACCTACTTCACCATGACCAATCAGCACCACCTGATCACGCAGATAATCCTGTGAGACCTCATCCGGCAACATGGCTAATGGGTCACTACTACGTTCCAGTAAACGGGCCAAATTCGAGCGCTCACGGATGAGTCGCTGCATAGGCTCGATTGCAGAAAATATAAATGAATTCAGCGTAATCGAGATTAAAGCGCCTGCCAGTATCAGATTTTGACCTTCCATGGAAAGGAGGTTTAGAGATACACCTAAGGTCGCCAAAATAAATGAGAACTCACCAATCTGCGCCAAACTCGCCCCAACGGTTAATGCGGTATTGATGGGGTAGCGGAAGAACAATACCAATGCCATTGCAGCGATGGTCTTACCAATCATGATAATACCGACCACAGCTAAGACATGAAGCGGTTGTTCAATCAAGATCCGTGGATCAAACAGCATGCCAACGGAGACGAAAAACAGAATCGAAAAAATTTCACGAAGCGGAAGGGTTTCTTCTTCTGCACGGTGACTAAAGTCAGACTCTTTGACCACCATGCCGGCAAAAAATGCGCCCAGTGCCATGGATACACCAAATACCTTGTAGGCACCAAAGGCAATAGACACGGCTGCTGCAACCACGGTGAGCGTGAATAATTCACGTGAGCCTAAGCGTGCAACCACTTGCATAATCATTGGCACTAAACGTTTACCAATGATCAGCATGAAGGCAATAAAGCCAGCAACTTTGAGTAAAGTTAGACCTAAGGTCAGCCAAATATTTTCATCAGCACTGCTTTCTGTGAGCGGTTGGCCGCCAAGCAGTACGGCAGTAGCAGGCAGAAGGACGAGGACCAAAACCATCACCAAGTCTTCAACCAAGAGCCAACCCACGGCAATTTTACCATTGACGGAGTTGAGTAAGCCTCGATCACCTAAGGCTTTGAGTAGAACGACAGTACTTGCACACGACAAACTTAAGCCAAACACTAAAGCTGAACCCATGCTCCAGCCCCAAAGCGTGGAAATTCCCATACCGAGTAAGGTCGCCACTGCAATTTGTAAAATGGCACCGGGGAGGGCAATACGACGGACTTGCATCAAATCATTGAGTGAAAAGTGCATACCCACGCCAAACATCAGGAACATGACACCGAGTTCGGCCAACTGGTTAGCGAGATGGATGTCACCAACTACTCCAGGCGTATTTGGGCTAATAATAATACCGGCAATCAGATAGCCGATGAGGGGAGGAAGTCGCAGGCGCGCAGCTATATAGCCAAAAATTAAGGCAAAACCAAAGCCAACAGCAAGTAATATTATGAGTTCTACATCATGAGGCACTAAAAACTCCTTAAGCCTAAGTTAAGGGTAAAAAAGACAAGCACAAAAAGTGCCAAAAGCATTTTGAAAGTTTAGCAATTCGAATAAAAAAAATGCAAAAAAAAACGACCTAAGCAGGTCGTTTTTTTCAAAAAACTAAAATTATTTGATTTTAGCTTCTTTGAAGATTACGTGTTGACGGATTTTTGGATCAAATTTTTTGATTTCCATTTTTTCCGGCATAGTACGTTTGTTCTTAGTGGTAGTGTAGAAATAACCTGTACCAGCAGAAGAAACTAGGCGAATTTTATCACGCATGTTCGTAGCTCCTTAGATCTTTTGACCTTGAGCACGTAGGTCAGCAACAACCTTTTCGATGCCCAATTTGTCGATAATACGCATACCTTTAGTAGTTAGACGAAGACGTACGAAACGTTTTTCGCTTTCTAACCAAAAACGGTGGTGATGCAGGTTCGGCTCGAACCGGCGTTTAGTTTTGTTGTTGGCGTGTGAGACGTTGTTACCAACGACTGGACGCTTGCCGGTAACTTGGCAAACCTTAGACATGGTGTAACTCCATTGATTTAGCCAACAGCAAATCTGTATGGCCAGTCAAAAAAAACATTGAATTCATTCAAGGGGCGTTTTATATCAAAAATGCGCTTAAAAGACAAGCGATTTTGCATAAAACGAACGATCACCTAGTGTGATCGTTCATGCCTTGATCGTTTATCGAAGAAGTGTCTTCGAAATCAGTTTGTGGATCGGCTTATTGAACGGTGGAAGAATGAATTTCAAACTATAGAGTTTTGGATTCGACATCACCGAGCGTTCATGCGACAAACTGAAGAAACCTTCTGGACCATGATATTTCCCCATACCCGAAGCCCCCACACCGCCAAACGGCAGGTCATCTTGAGCAACATGGGTTAATACCGTGTTTTGTCCGAAATGTCCTGAATGGGTACGTGTTGCGACATAGTCGGCACGTGCCTGATCAAAGTCGAAATAGTATAAAGCAAGTGGACGAGGACGGCTATTAATAAAAGCAATAACCTCGTCAATTTGATCATATTCCATGATCGGAAGGATCGGACCGAAAATTTCATGCTGCATAATTTGCATGTCTGGAGTGACACCCGTTAAAACAGTCGGTGCAATTTTACGTACAGCGTCCACATCTTCATTTTGTGGGTTAAAACTGATGATTTGTGCGTCTTGATCACGCGCATCTTCTAAATAACCTTGTAGGCGGTTGTACTGCTTGTCATTAATAATCGAGGTGTAGTCCTGATTTTGGGCAATACTTGGGTACATGGCTTCAACGCACACTTTATAGTGATCTAAAAATTCAGCTGTTTTACCACGAGGTAAGAACACATAGTCAGGTGCAACACAAGTTTGACCTGCATTCCAAAGTTTACCAACCGCAAGACGCTGTGCGACATCTGCAAGGTCAATAGACGGATGAACCAATACAGGTGACTTTCCGCCTAATTCTAAAATCACCGGAACTAAGTTTTCAGACGCTGCCGCCATGACGGTTTTACCGACATTGGTGGAGCCAGTAAAAATCATTTTGTCGAAGGCAAGGTGACTAAACGCATCTGAAATTGGGCCACCACCGTTGACGACTGCGACCAATTCTTGAGGAAATGCTTCTGCGAGAGCTTTTTCTAGCACATCACCGAATGCCGCAGAGGCACTCGAAATTTTGATCATGGCATGGTTGCCCGCAGCCAAAGCACAAATCAGTGGGCCTATAGAAAGAAGCAGTGGGTAGTTCCATGGCGTAATAATGCCGACGACACCAAGCGGTTGATATTGCACCCATGCTTTTGCAGGTTGATGAATAATTCCGACATGGCGTTTGGATGGTTTCATCCAGTCTGTCAAATGCTTGCTATAATATTTGATGTGTTCAAGACATGTGAGCAACTCACCAATCTTGGTTTCACCAATAGAACGGTTACCATAGTCTTGATTAATTGCATCAGCAAATTGATCTTGATACTTAACTAAGATACGCTTAAGCCGAGCCAAACGGTCAATACGTTCCTTCGCTGTAGGCAATGGGTAACGTAAATACGCTTGTTTCTGCTGTTCCAACATATTGTTGAGATGCTGGTGATCAAAAGAATGTGGTGTCATTGAAGTTGTTTTTGTCTGACTATTCATGTCGCACGACCATATCCAAATTAGCGATTAATTAATTTTTAGAGCAAATACTCTAAATAGTCAAGTTACTTTATGTGTTAGTGTTCTAATGCTTTGAAATAAATGGTTGTTTTAGGATGTCTCACACCAAAACCTTAAAAACGAAAGAACGTATTTTGCAGCTGAGTTTGCAGTTGTTTAATGAGCGTAGCGAGCGTTCAGTGACAACCAATCATATTGCTGCTGAACTGGGAATGAGCCCAGGTAACTTGTATTACCATTTCCGAAATAAAAGTGAAATTATTAAGGAATTAATGGAGCAATATCAGCATGAAACGCTAGAAATGTTAGCGCTTCCTGATGATCGTCAGCTTGATGCCAATGATAAAATTCGCTATTTCCAAGTGTTAAGTAGCCAATTATGGGCTTATCGCTTTTTACATCGTGATGTTTATCACTTGGTCGAAAATAATGAAGATTTCCGCAAAATGTATCCACGTTTTGCCGGTCAAGTCATGCAACAAGGGCAGAAAATTTATCGTGCCTTTGTTGACGCAGGCTTAATGCAGATGACCGATTCTGAAATTGAGGCCTTAACCATTAACTTGTGGATCGTGCTGACCAACTGGACCAACTTCCTTTATATGTCTGGCCATATTACTGACTCAAACACTTTGGAAGAAAAATGGGTGTGGCAAGCACTACGACAAATGGTGTTCTTAGAAGGTGCATATCTACGTGGTGAAAGCCGTGAAACCTATGAGCGATTGCTCGAAACTTTAGGGCCGTCGGACTTATTTGCAAGTCTTTCAAACGCAAAGCATCAGGTTACTGAATAAGACTATTTAGTCTGGCTTTAAAAAGCGTTAGAATACTCGGCTCTTTTTTCAATTTAACTGATTAGTGATATAAACCAACATGAATATGTCGACCGCTAACACAGCACGCTTACTCATTACCTGTGAAGATAAACCAGGGATTGTGCAAGCTGTATCGAGCTTTTTGTATCATCAGGGAGCAAATATTACCGCACTTGATCAATACGCGACTGAAGCTCAAGGGGGGCGATACTTCATGCGTGTTGAGTTCGAATTGGACAATTTACAAAGCCGTAAAGAAAGTCTAACTCAAACATTTGCGAGCAATGTTGCTGAGCGTTACAACATGCACTGGCGTTTAGCTTTAGTCAGTGATGTGAAGAAAGTCGGTATCTTGGTGTCTAAAGTTGACCATGCATTGCTTGAACTGTTGTGGCGTCATGCACGTGGTGGTTTGCCATGTGAAATCACCAAAGTCGTGTCTAACCACGATGCTTTACGTGAATCTGTAGAAAATTTCGGTATTCCGTTTGAAGTTGTTCCTGTGAATAAAGAAAACAAACGTGAAGCTTATGAGCAAATTGATCAGTTGATGCAAGGCAATGATTTACTCGTTCTTGCTCGTTATATGCAAATTTTAGACGAAGAATTTGTTCAAAAATGGGAAATGAAAGTGATCAACATTCACCATTCATTCCTCCCAGCCTTTGTTGGTGCGAACCCATATAAGCAAGCGCATGAAAAAGGCGTGAAACTGATTGGTGCAACAGCGCACTATGTGACTGCTGATCTTGACCAAGGTCCGATTATTGAGCAAGACGTAGAGCGTGTCAGTCACGACTTTACCGTTGAACAATTGCGTGAGTTAGGTCAGGACGTAGAGCGTAATGTACTCGCACGTGCAGTCAAATGGCATCTTGAAGATCGTATTATTGTCGATGGTAATAAAACTGTTGTATTTCAATAAAACGAGATGAATTTTTGAATAAAAGGGCATACTTTAGGTATGCCTTTTTTATATTATGATTAAAAAAAGTCATTAAATCTGACGAATTAATAGTTGCAAATGAAAACACTTCTCATTTATTATTGCCGTACTTTAATTGTGCTAACCGATGAGCATGATTGTATTTTTGACAAAATAAATGCAATCGCTTCTTCAAGGTAACTGAGTTTAATGAGTCAATCTCCCGCTCCAATGATGCAATCACCTAACCCGATGAAAAAGAAAATCATTACTGCGCTTCTCGCTGTTGTGGTAGGGCATATGGGGGTATTGTGGGCGGTCAGCAATATGAAAGCACCAGAACTTAAACCGATCGAAAAAGATCCGATTAAAGTTCGCTTTGTGAAGATTGTTGAAGAGAAAAAACCAGAACCTCCGAAGCCAAAATCAGAACCGAAGAAAGAGCCACCAAAGCCAAAAGAAGTCAAAATTGTAGATAAGCCTTTACCACCTCCACCGAAGAAAGTGGAAAAAGTGGAACAGGTGAAAAAGAAAGATGCGCCGAAACCAACTGTTGAAGCGGTCAAAAACGTACCACCAACACCTGTTGTTTCAACTGTGGTTTCTGAAACGAAAGTCGTTCGTGTTGAACCAACACCTCCGGCACCTGTTGCACCACCACCTGCGCCTCCAGCACCACCTGCGCCACCGACACCTAAAACTGTGAGCATTGGTAATGGTGTCAGTTGGATTAAGAAACCGAATGTTCAATTTGAAAATGGTGAATTAAAAGCGTCGTGTACAGTTGAAGTTGCGATTGCTGCAAGTGCTGAAGGTAAAGTCGAATCAGCAACGATTAAAAACTCGACTTGTGGCGCTGCTGTAAACCGTAAAGTGACTGATGCAGTGAAGCGTGCACGTTTATCCAAATATATTGATAATGGTGTGGCAACTCCGACGCGAGTTGATCAACCATTCAACTTTAAACTTAATTAAGATTCCGGCTAACCCATTAGGAGTTCGAATATGAACTTTTCAGTTTATTGGCAACATGCAGATGCAGTCAGCAAAACACTGTATTTCGTGTTACTTGCAATGTCGATTGCGACTTGGACGATCTTCGTTCTTCGTATTATGGGCACACGTCAGCTCAAGCAAGTGGCATATAACCACCTTGCAGATGCACTAAGCAAACTGAAAGCGAAATTTGCTCCTTTAGCTTTTGAACAACGTAAGGCTGTGGCTGAACAAGCATTACTACGTCAAATTTCGGTAGAAAAAGCTAATGCTGAAAAAGGCGTATCTGTATTGGGTACGATTGCTTCAATTGCACCGTTCGTAGGTTTGTTCGGTACAGTATGGGGTATTTTTCATGCCCTTGTAGCAGTAGGAAAAAGCGGTCAAGCAGGTCTTGCACAAGTAGCAACACCAGTTGGTGAAGCCTTAATCATGACCGGTCTTGGTTTGGCTGTGGCGATTCCTGCGGTTTTGGCTTATAACATCTGTGTTCGTTTTAACCGTACACTGTCGAATGAATTGCAAGATCAAGCACATGGTTTATTGATTGACACGATGTTGCAACAAGATTCTGCTGCGAAGAAAGAAGACGTGAAAACTGCACAGCAAAGTTTAGCTGGAGGTCAAGCTTAATGGCTTTTCAATTGGGTGAAGACAACGATGCTGGCATGAATGAGATGAACCTCATTCCGCTCATCGATATTATGTTGGTATTGATGATCATCTTCTTGGTGACTGCGACTGTTGCCAACCCATCAATTCCATTAACCTTGCCACAAACGACTGCAGAAGTGATTGATCTGCCGCCTGAAAGCGTAACCATCAGCATTAACTCAGCGGGTGATATCGCTTGGAATGGTGATATTGTCACGCTCGAAGATTTAGAAAGTCGTCTAAATACAGCTGGTCAGCAAGAACGTAAGCCTGCATTGGTATTAAAAGCTGATAAAGAATCACGTTATGACACAGTTGCACAAGTGATGTCGCGTGCGAGTGGAGCCGGACTCAGCGATATCGCCTTTGCCAGTGATAACTAAGCACTGAGCAAAGATAACTAAAAAAAAGCGACTGAAATGTCGCTTTTTTTATGTCTCTATTTTGAAAATAGATGCTGTTTAATTAGATCACTCAGATTTGAGTAGGTCTTGAAATTTGCTACGTAATTTCATGAGTTTAGGTGGTATTGAAAAATTACAGTAGCCTTGGTTTGGGTTACGCGCAAAGAAGTTCTGATGATATTCTTCGGCAGGGTAGAAGGTCGGCATTGGACTCAGTTCAGTCACGATATTGATGCCTTCAGCTTTTAATTCTTCAATACGTTGTTCAGCGATTTGCTTTTGTGATTCGTCTTGATAGAAAATCACTGAGCGATACTGGGTACCGACATCATTGCCTTGACGGTTCAGCGTAGTGGGATCGTGGGTTGCGAAAAATACATCCAGCAATTGGCTAAAACTGATTTGGCTGTCATCAAAATTGATCTGAATGACTTCTGCATGTTGGGTATTTCCCTCACAGATTTGCTCATAGCTTGGATGCTGAGTAATTCCCCCTGCATAACCACTGACAACTGTTTGCACGCCCTGAAGTTGTAGAAAAACTGCTTCTACACACCAAAAGCATCCACCACCAAATACCGCTTGTTGCATAGTGAAATCCTATCTTGTTCCCTGATGTTTAATATGGGGTTATAGCTAAAAACTGCAATGTACGTCTGTATATTAATCACAAGTTTATGTGCATTAAATGTCTCTGGCATGACTGAACAGTGAATAAAAAAGTCTGCCGAAGCAGACTTTTAAAATGATTTAACGCGGTTGAACGGCGCTTTCATATTGAATTAATAAATTGCCATGACGGTCTAGTAATTTCAAAGTTTTTCCAAAAACTTGATAATGCGTTACCTTTTCGAGTGCTGCATGGTACAGTCGGTCTAGCCCATTGTTATTGAGACAAGCCATCTGTGTCGCTGCAATCGGGCCAAACGTTATGGTGTCTTTGCCAGCATTATAGCCGCCCATTATACGATTACAGCCGTCTGCACCTGAGACACGTTTTGAAGCCGCATCGAATTGAATGCTTGGAATATTATGCGCATTGGGTGCTGTTTTGATTGGGGTGTTGCCAATCTGAGTGGCAATCCAAGTACGGTTTTGTAATAGGTTTAAATTTTCAGTTATGGTGTTGTCTTGTGCAGGCATGCTTTCACAGCCTGTCACCACTAAAGTTGAAACCAAAGTTGCAGCAACAAATATTTGTTTTAGCATCGGAATTTCCCCGTGGAAGCATTTCAATTATCTAAGCAAATATCGCACAGATAAGCTAGCCATATTTGTATCAATATTTAAGAATTACAATTGATTGGCGCTTGGATTAGACTGTGAATGCGGCAAACCTTGTCGGATTAACTTCGAATATTGTTCACTGCTCAGTTGCTTAATTTGAGAGACGCGGGGGTTAACATGGGCTTTTTGATACCATGTTTTCATATCCCAATTTTGGTCTATGGCATGGAGGTCGTGCAAATAATTCGGCAAATAACCGGATGCAAATAAGCGGTAATCAGTTGGAAGTTGATGTTTGGAAACCGCTTGAATCATGTCAAACACCAGTGTTGTACAATTACTAGTGAGTGTGTTGTACCATTTGGGTTGAGTCTGCAGTTCATCGGCTTTATGTAGATATTCAATAAACAGCGCCTGCATTTCAGATTTTGGCATGTTTACGGGGAAGAAATAGACCTGTTCTCCGCGTGTATTGCTGCGGGTATAGATAATATCTTTTTCATCTGATGCAATGAGGCTTAGTTCATATTTACGGAAAAAACCACCAATCGCAGAGAATTCTTCGTTTTTCTCTTTGCGAATTTCAATCGAAAATGTCAGCGGTGGTCGGTCAGCAAAATCAAAACTGACCAAGGTATGGGCGATTTGCGGCCCCATCCAATACGAGGTAATGATGTTGACGCCATTGATTTGACTCAGGTCATATTGGCGGGTTTCCCAACGCGGGGTATAGCTGCCATCGGCATGCCAGTCGAAATTACGCACATTGTGTAAGGTGACGAGATTACCTTGCTTTTCATAATGCAGAATTTCTGCTACTTCAGGATTCCATTCACGATCTTGACGCGCTTCCATGCCAAAATACCAAAATAGACCGCAAATAAAGCCCACTATATAAATCAAGACATCTTTACGACGGCTAAAAAAGTGTTGGGTAATATAGATGCCTAAAATGCTCAGGGCAAAAGCAATCCAGATTCCAATGATAATGCGACTGCCTAACCAGCCTGCCGGTTGCTGTATCCACAGGGCAGCACAAAGCCAAATCGAAGAACAGAGGACAAACACACTAAATAGAGCATGAAGAATACTTCGCCCTATTTTTTTGAACATTGCTTGTTGGTCACTCTGTTGCATATTTTTCTTTTAGCTTAAGATTTTTCTTTATTTTCGGTAAGTTGCGAACTCAAAAGCAATCCCAGTTTTGTCGTCGATATGTTGTTCTGACGCCACTTTTTGAAAGTCCGCAGGAATTTCAGGATAATGCGCATCACCTTGAACATCCAGTTCAACATGCGTGAGTTCTAAACGGTCTGCGATGCCGATGGTTTGCTTAAAAATTTCACCACCACCAATAATAAACAAACTCGTTGGTTTTTCTGAACTTGCGACATCAGCAACAGCTTGCGTTAACGCCTCGTCGATACTATATGCGACTTTGGTGCCTTCAAATGACCAATTGCTATCTCGTGTAATGACCCAATTGACACGCTTCGGAAGGGTACGTCCCATAGACTCTAAGGTTTTGCGTCCCATAACCACTACACCACCTTGGGTGATGGCTTTAAAGTGCTGTAAATCGGCAGAAATATGCCACGGCAAATCATTACCTTTACCAATGCAGCGCTGCTGATCCATAGCGACAACGTGCACGATTTCTAAATTTTGAAATGCCATAGTTTGAACTCAAATAGCCGAATTATTTGTCGTCTATTAGAATGCAAAATCCCGCTTGAGGTAAAGCGGGATTTTGCTTTTCACTTGGGATTTCTGAAATTAAACCGCAACAGGGGCTTTAATTGCAGGATGTGATTCATAACCTACAATTTCAATATCTTCAAATTTAAAATCGAAAAGATCGGTGATTTCAGGATTGAGTTTTAATTGGCACAGACCCATTGGTTCACGTGTCAGTTGCAACTGCGCTTGTTCGAAATGGTTGGCATACAAATGTGTATCCCCACCGGTCCAAACGAAGTCGCCCACACCAAGACCACAAACTTGTGCAATCATGTGTGTTAACAGGGCATAGCTGGCAATGTTAAACGGCACACCTAGGAAAACGTCAGCACTACGTTGATATAATTGGCAAGATAATTTTCCGTTTTGGACAAAAAATTGGAACAAGGTATGGCATGGTGGCAATGCAACATTACCTGCTTCATTTGGGTTCCAACCAGACACGATTAGACGACGAGAGTTAGGATTGGTTTTGATTTCATTGACCAACCATTTAATTTGGTCAAAACCATCTTGTTCATATAGGCCATCGGCTTTTTTGGTTGCACCGAAATTACGCCATTGATGACCGTAAACAGGACCTAATTCGCCAGCAGGACGACCAAAACGCGCAGTTTGTTCTGCTGTAGACCATTCATCCCAAATGGAAACTTTATTGTCTTGCAAATATTGAACATTGGTATCGCCTTTAAGGAACCACAACAGTTCAATCACGATAGAGCGGAAATGAACTTTTTTGGTGGTGAGTAAAGGGAAACCTTGAGAAAGATCGAAGCGCATTTGATGACCAAATACAGAACGTGTTCCCGTACCCGTACGGTCGCCCTTGTCGCCGCCGTTGTCGAGAATGTGTTGTAAAAGGTCTAAATACTGGCGCATGTCTCTCTCATAATTTGCTAAATTTCTTGTGGCACATATTAGCTTGTTTTGCGTGTGGAAGGAACTGTGATGGGCGCTTGAATATAGTCAGGTTTAAAAAATCCAAAACATACGGTGTTTATTGGGTGATGACCAAATTTTGCAGGCAACAAGCGCTGAGTTGCCTGAGCTGAAGACGTCTATTTATAACAACTACATCAAGTGTTAACGAGACAATATGTCTGTTAAATCAAGCATGAGCTTAGAAAACGAAGCTCTATTTTTTACATATTGAGAGATGCTTCTTTCGCAGTGTTGAAAAAAATACAGATAAGTTTGATTAAAAAATAAACGTGATTTTTCTCATTATGAAGAGGTGATATTGAACAACTATTTTTGATTAAGAGTTTGATATAAAAAATAAATCTATTTGAATTAAAAATAGACGGTCGTATTTAAATGTAAGATTTGTTTTAAGAAATCTTACATTTTTTACATGAAAAAACATGATTTACGCGGTACTATCACCCTCGTTAAAATTTTTGAATGCCTAAATATAGGCGGGAGTGTGGGTTAAAGAATGGCTTATGATCACAATGTAAACTTGAGTGAAGTGCATGCTCCAGTTCAGGCAAATATCATAATTCGTTCTCAGGCGAGTAAAAATACGGGCAAGTCCAATACCACTCAAAAAGCAGCGACTAAAAATGTGGTATCCCGCAATGGTCAGCGTATCGATATCGATCGTTTGACTGGATTTTTACAAGGCATTACCCGCCAAAGAAGTACTCAGAAATGTGCCCGCAGTGTTCGTTTAGCACTTGAGTCCGCAGGGGCACGTTTTAACGGTCACCCCGTTGCCGCAGCAGACTGGGGCAGCACATTACAAAAAATTGGTTATCAAAAAATTAATTTAGCGTTTGATCGACCAAAGAAAGGCGATATTTATATTATCGACCGCAATCAAAGTAGCCGTTATGGTCATATCGCAGCATATTCAGGTAAGGACTGGGTATCTGATTATCGTCAAGCGGGTTATGCGGTCTATCGAACTCCAAATGTGAAATACAGCTATTACCGCTTAGCAGATTAAAGCCCATGGCTGCAAAAAAGGTTAGTCTTCAAACCTTTTTGCACGCTGACTGTAGATCGAGACGATAAATAATCCAATTGCAGCAAAGCCCACACATTGCAGCGCTAAAATCCAGCGTTGCTCATTGGGTAGAAAATAAATTAAGCACACTAAACATAAAATTGGCAAACTAGCCAAACCGCATTTTAATGACGGAGACAGTGTTTTTAGTTTGTCTTGTCTGAGCTTATAAAGCAGATCAATCATCATACCAATGGCTAAACTGAAGCCCGCAAAGCGGAGATCTAGTTGTTTTTGTTCAGCGCATAGAAAAATAAGCACACAGGTACTGATACAAATGATGAGCTTGATTTGTCGGTTACAGCGCTCAGAATACCAAAACGTCAGCATTTAAACTTTACCTTCGGGCGAAGTTTTCTCGTTTTTATTCAGCAGTGAAATCGGGGAAAGCAGGCAGATCGCCAAAGCCATAAAGCCAATGCCTTGAGCACCCGGAATCAGAATTTCACCCTTATTCATGTTGATAAAAACCAATGCTAACAGCAGTGCAATCGGAATCCACGTCAATAAACGATAGAGTAAACCAGTTGGGTTTTTTGCTGCAAAATGAATCTTGCAATAACGACAAATCAGGAAAATGACGCCTGTACCCATGAACATTAGAATGGCTTGAAGTGTTAGGGGTTCCATCCAATACAGAACACCGGTCAGTACGGCCATCGCAATAAAAAACAAGATTTTTTTAAGTACAGAAACGCTGGGGTTAAACCAAAATTCAAGCATGGATCGATAGTTTAAAAATAAGCTGAATAAACTTTAGCACAGATCAGTTGTCTAATTCAGTCACTTCATGTGGAGTAAATGCGTATGAAGGAATAAATTTCAGCGCATAAAAAAGCGAGGCTTAGACCTCGCTTGCTTAAAGACAATTATAAAATATTAATGATTTTTTTGTGGACCCCAGTCATAGATTTTTTTCTGGTAGGCATACCACATCATCCATAGGCCAATCAGAATCATCGGAACTGTCAGGAACTGACCTTTACTCATCCATCCGATGAACAGTTGACCATTGTCCGGCTCACGGAAGAATTCAACGGTGAAGCGTGCGATACCATATCCGATAAGGAACAAGGCTGAAACGGCATAACGTGGACGAGGTTTTGAACTAAACCACCACAGCACGATAAACAGAATTAAACCTTCACAGAGTGCTTGATAAAGCTGCGACGGATGGCGCACCAACTGAAGTGGATCGGTTGGGAAGATCATACCGAAAGCAAAATTTGGGTCAGTCACTGCACGACCATATAGTTCGCCACCAATAAAGTTGCCAATACGACCAAACATTAAGCCTGTCGGAACGCAGGGTGCAATAAAGTCGAGGGTCTGGAACCAAGTCATTTTATATTTCTTGCACCACAGTAACATGGCAATCATGACACCAAGGAAACCGCCATGGAAGCTCATGCCGCCTGTCCAAACTTGGAATAGCCACAATGGGTTGGCAAGGAACTGATCGAAACCATAAAAGAAGACATAGCCAAAGCGTCCACCAATCACGACACCTAATGCACCGTAGAAAATCAGGTCAGAGACCATTTCTGCGTTCCAGCCGTCACGTTGTTTTGCGCGGTAGCTTGCCAAGCCCCATGCAAATAAAAAGGCCAATAAATACATCAGACCATACCAGTGAACTTGTAGTGGCCCCAGTGATATCGCCACAGGGTCGATATTTGGATATGTCAGCATTGCTGTTCCTTGTCATTATGTTTTGCACAGATTTTAGCTGAATGCGCTGAAAAATGTTGTACATTCAATGTGTAAAGATATTGAGAGTTGAATATGTGCATTGTGGCTTTTGCTTGGCAGGTCTTGGATGACATGCCACTCTGCCTGATTTCGAATCGTGATGAGTTTTATCATCGACCGACGGCAGGCCTAAAGCAATGGGTAGATAGTCCGATTATTGCAGGGCAGGACTTACAGTCTGGTGGAACATGGATGGGGATAACCGCTCAAGGGCGTTGGGCGATTGTGACCAATTTTCGTGATGGTCGTGATCAGACCACATATCCCACTTCACGTGGCGCTTTGATTCAGCAATTTTTAGAATCTGAGCAAACGCCCATTCGGTTTGCGCAAGCACTGGAACAAATCCAATGTAATTATGCTGGCTTTAATTTATTCGTTGGCGATGCCACTCAAGCCGTTTATATGAGTAATCGCGGTGAAGCACCACAAGTCTTAGCCAAAGGGGTGTATGTCACATCCAATGGTTTAATGACTGAACATTGGGAAAAGACCCGACATTTACGCAAACGTTTCACTCAAGAATTTTTGCCGATGCTACAAAGCCAGCAACCACAGGCGGATATAGACGCTGCTGCGTGGGATATTTTGGAAGATGAACGTAAAATCATTCCATCATTGTTACCCAATACTGGGATTCAGGCGGAAATGGAACATTTGCTGTCTTCAACCTTTATTCAAAGTCCGGTGTATGGCACCCGCTGTTCAAATTTATTGTGTATGCGGGATTCACAGTGGCATTGGCAGGAAAAACAGCAGCAGGGTGAGCAACAAGGACAGATCACCCAGATACAAGTGCATTTAAAGGTATAAAAAAAGCCGACGATTCGTCGGCTTATTTTTTAAAGGTGTTTTATGCGGTTTTTTGTGTTGGCTGAGCTTGTTCTACCGCTTCGCCAGCAATCACACCACCATCTTTACGGGTGATGACAACGGTTGCAGAACGTGGACGTGAGGTGGCTGCTGCATTGGTTTGTGATGCAGGCCAGTGGCTGGTCGGTTCAGCATAGGATGCTGAATCTTCACCGGGATGTTGCACATTGATAAAAATCGCTTTGTAGTCAGGTGTCATGGTCACACCTGTGATTTCACACTCTTTTGGTCCAGTCAGGAAGCGACGTAAGTTTTCGTCATTCAGTTTTGCCCCCACAATGGTTTCTTGACCCGATGAGGTCGTGGCTTTCGTACCGTCACCGACTTGACCCGGAAGCGCAGCAAGCATCATACAGTTGGTGGTATCGGTATAAGCACCGTCATCGGTTTGAATCCATAACACACCACGTGGGTCGAACCACATCCCATCGGGTGATGACAAGTCATTGTTGTCATTTAAACCAGATAAATTAATGTTGCTCGCCATTTTTGCTTCAGCACCAAACAGGTAGATATCCCAAGTAAAGCTGAGTGCTGTGGTTGTATCACCATCTTCACGGAAACGGATAATATGACCGTTGACGTTGCCTTTACCACCTTCAGGGTCGGTGTAGTTACGTGGGTTGGCAGCATCTAGTGCATGCGTCGTACCACGGTTCGAGTTATTGGTGAGGGTCACATAGACTTCACCATTGTCTGGATGCACAGCGACCCATTCAGGACGGTCCATTTTGGTAGCACCGACAGCATCTGCGGCAAGACGTGCGAAGGTTAGCACATCTGCTTGTGAGCTAAACGGATAAACGCTGTTACTTTGGTTTAAACCATTGACGTTATAGCTCAATTCAATCCATTGACCTTTGCCGTCATTGTTAAATTTGGCAACGTATAACTTACCGTTGTTCATGTATTTGTCACCTGCAGCATAGCCACCGTTGACATCTTTTTTATTCCATTTTTGGTCGGATACAAATTTATAGATGTATTCACCGCGTGAGTCATCACCCATGTAAAATGCAAGATTGTCATCTTCACGTAAGCGACTTGCACGGCAGTCTTCATGTGCAAAGCGACCCAGTGCTGTACGTTTTACGGGGTTTTCACGACGGTCAAATGGGTCGATTTCGACAATCCAACCAAAGGTGTTTGGACCATTACGATAATCTTCTGCTGCCTGAGTACCGGTAACATTCGCTGACCAACGGTCATATAAATCTTGTGACTCATTACTTCCAATCGCCGTTTCCCAACCATAGCGTGAGTTTGCACCCGCTTTTAGGCCATAACGGTTGAGTGCCACAATTTCAGCAGGACTACGTTTGGCATCATCTTCTTTCGCACGAGCGAAGTAACCAATGAAGTTTTCTTCTGTCGTCAGGTAAGTGCCCCAAGGGGTATAACCATTACCACAGTTGTTGTGTGTACCACGGGTTTGTTGACTATTGGCTGAAAACTTCGTGCTGACTAAGCTTGAGCCTGCAACAGGACCTTTAAAGTCCATTACGGTCGATGCTGTGATACGACGGTTAAATGGAGAGTTTTGTACTAGTTTGACGGCTTGAGTCTTGCTGTCTTTTTCAATTTGAATAACAGAAACACCGTGTGCATTGACTTCACGAATGACTTCATCTTCAGGGCGACGGCCTTCCACTTTGGTTGGGCCTTGTGGGTGTAAGAAGGTTGGATTGATGTATTCATGGTTCATCACCAACAAACCTTGGTCTGACTGCTTGGCATCATAGCGTCCAGAGGTGGTATTTAAACCAAAGAAGCTCATACCGTCATGGCAGTCACCAGAGCGGAATTGGAAGCTCGGGCCAGAAGGAACATTGTTATCATCCCATGCTGGGTATGCAGGGTTAATCGAGTCACCCATCGCATATAGCACATGCGCTTGATAGCCTTCAGGAACAGTCACAATATCGTCTAAATTCTTTTTCACTGGTGTGAAATTGAACTTGGTCGGTTTTTGATTTGGATCAGTGACAGGTGGTTTGGTATTGCTATTTGAATCTGAGTCATTGTCATCATTACACCCCGTTAATGAAGATGCCAATGCAAGTGCGACTGCACCACTCGCAGTCTTGGTAATCAAGCTACGACGGCTGATGCGCTGTTCTAAAATGTCACGAAAATGAAGGTTATCCGAAGTGTTGTTATCAAGTTCTTGATCTTCGTTATATGGCATGTTTGTCATGAATTTAAATCCTGGCAAAGGTGTGCTGGGTAAAAGTTGATCACATAAAACTATCGATAAAATATGACAATGCTTTGAAGCTAATGTTGCAAACTGATGAAATAGGCGTTTAGATTTCGCTGCATGAAAATTGCAAAACATTAAATGGGCGCATAAAAAAAGAGGCTGAGATAGCCTCTTAGGTGTAAAACTCACCAAAATTGTCGAAAAATAAGTTTGTTTAAGGTGCAGATGCACGTCGTTTTTCAATCAGCTTGCCAAAGAATAAACCCAGCTCAAACAGCATCCACATGGGAATGGCCAACATGATCATCGAAAGCGCATCGGGTGGCGTGGCAAACATGGCGACAAAAAAACAGCCGACGATAATAAAACGACGCTTCTCCACCAAGGTTTGAGTAGACACCACCCCGATCAAAATCAAAATTAGCGTGATGATGGGAATTTCAAAGGTCAGCCCAAACACCAAAAAAAGCTTTAAGCAGAAACTTAAATAACTATTGATGTCCGTCATTGGGGCGACTGTTTCAGGGGAAACACTCATAAAAAAATGTAGGATGGAGGGCAGGGCAACCCAATAGGCAAATGCAATTCCGGCATAGAAGAGGACGATACTGCCGAATAATAAGGGCATCGCCAAATGCCGCTCTTTTTCATACAGTGCAGGTTTGATGAAGGCCCAAAGTTGATAAATCACGAAGGGCATCGCGAGCATTAGCGCGACAAAGAAATTCAGCTTAAACGGCGCCATAAAGGTGGCGGTTACATCCGTTGCAATCATGGATGAGGTCATTGGCAGTTGAGCACGCAGTGGCTCTGACATCAATTGATAGCTTTGATTGGCAAAGGGCAATAAACAAAAGAACAGAATCAAAATGAGTCCTGTAATTTTGATCAAATGCCGACGCAAAATCACCAAATGTTTGGTGATTGGCATTTCTTCCAAATCAGGCACAGTGTTCTGTGAATTATTCAGTGAAAGATCTGTCATACGGCCACCTGATATTCTGCTAATGCATCGGTCGAACTTAATGTAGGAGCTTGGTCTGTTTTAATCTCGTGCTTTTTTTTCATTTGGGGTGTAGCCACGGCAAAGATCGTGCTCTGACCACGTTCGATGTACTGATAACGTGGGGATAAATTTTTATTGTCAGGTAGGACGGCTTCTTGTTGTTTTTGCGCAGTCTGTTCTATGGGGTGTTGCGTTTGTTGCAATTCATTCATCTGCGCCTGCATACGCGCTTCGAGCTGTTGAATACGTTGCATTTCTTTTTGCATTTCTTCACGAAGTTCGGACATGCGAAGTTCACGGTCAATATCTGTTTGCACGTTACTGATCAGTCGTTTAACTTTCCCGTACCATTTACCTGCAAAGCGGATACCTTCAGGCAGTTTTTCTGGGCCGAGTACGATCAGCGCAATAATGCTGAACACCAGTAATTCGCTAATACCAATATTAAGCATTATGACAACCCCTTAGCTTTGAACTGAGGAATTGGTTTTATTTTGAGCTTCATGCTCTAGCGTGCGAGGCTCATTAAGCTGCGTATTTGCTGCGTCTTCATCACGCATCGATTTTTTGAAATCTTTGACCGCGCCGCCGACATCTTTACCCAAGTTTTTTAGCTTAGAGGTACCAAAGAGTAAAATCACCACAATTGCAAAAATCAGTACATGCCAAATCGATAGTCCAGCCATCTTGTTATCCTCTTGTTGGTTTGCACAACATTTCAGCAGTTGTAGATGACAGTGAAGTGACCAAGATGTTGCAGTTTAAAGACAGCCGCGAAGCTTATGTTCAGTGTTACTATGCATGGATTGAGCAGTGAGGGTGGTGTAGTGGCGTTTCTTCTTCCGATATTGGGTTTTTTAAGTGGCCTCGGATTGGCATCATTATCAGGAACCGCATCGCTCAAATCGATTTTTTCTAGCTTACTTGCACGCTGTTTTATTCCAGCCGTAATCATCTACAACATGGTGTTCTATCAAGCAGGCAGTTTAGCGCTGATGCTCTTTAGCTTTAGTGTTGCCGTGCTGATGTTTTATTTATTTCGCTGGCTGTTAAAAGATAGTTTACGTGCCTTGTGTGTCAGTTATTTGAACTTGGCTTGGCTGGGTTTTCCTTTTGCATTAGCATTGTTCGGCCCTGAAATTAGTGCAGCGATGGTGGCTTTGTATGTCGGTGGTTCTATCTTTGGCAATATGTGGGCTGTTACAGCCGTCAGTTCAGCCCAACTACCATGGTCGAGCGTGATTCAAAAAGTGGCGATGTCACCGCCTGTATTTGCCTTGATGATTGCAGGTGTCTGTCGAATAGTTGGATTACAACATTTAGAAGAACATCAGATCTTAGATTGGCTGTATCAGGCTGCAAAAATTGGAATGAGTTTCACAGGAATGTGTGTCTTAGGCATGTGGCTGCGTCAAACCAAGGTACAATGGCGTGATCTGATTAACAGTAGTCGTATTTATGCGATGAAACTCACCGTTGGCGCGGTGATCTGTAGTTTGAGTTATGCCTTTCTTCCAATTCCCCAGATCGAGAAATATATTGGGGTGATGTTTATGCTCTTTTGCTTACCCCCTGCAGCGAATATTGTGGCTTTAGAAACGCATTATCAAGGAACAGGCACTTCGGCGCGTTATATTGCTTCAGGCACGATTATGAGCTGCATCGTCGTCAGTTTTTATGGGTTAATTTTGCATCTTTTTTCGCTTTAAGATGAAAAGTGAATTATAAATGCCCGTAAAGGGCGACTACTTGAGCTGTTTGCGAATCTGCCAATCACGCACGAGGGCATATATCATCGCGATACCTATCAGGCCTGGAAATCCAATTTGACCTTGCGACAGATTAAGCATGATCGACAGTACGATCAACACTGCCAAAATAGCGTAAGTGGTACGAAAGCCTGAGGTGAGCGGGTAGGTCAGTTGCGCCTGGCAATGAGGGCAGCTTAGTTTTTGAAAACCAAGAAAAGAGCGTGTCGGGATTTCAGTTGAAGTGTGATGGCAAGCGTTGCATATGATCTGTATCGGTTGAAGTTCCATAATTATTCTATTTTTATTCAGGGATTGGAGTTAATCTTTGGCATTAAGATTAACTCCAATGCAAATTATTTCAAACTTGCTTTAAATAATTTCATCGCCTGACCACGATGGCTGATTTTATTTTTTTCTTCTTTTGATAATTCAGCGCTAGAAA
The DNA here is from genome assembly GCF_013420465.1 of Acinetobacter sp. YH01005. NCBI lineage: Bacteria > Pseudomonadati > Pseudomonadota > Gammaproteobacteria > Moraxellales > Moraxellaceae > Acinetobacter > Acinetobacter sp. YH01005. The sequence continues at coordinate 122,907 of NZ_VOYA01000003.1, forward strand.
CGTTTAGTTCAGGCAGCCAAAACAGTGGGTCATAGCCAAAGCCATTTTCACCACGTGCTGCTTCCATCACTTCACCGCGCCAAACCCCTTGGAAAATTTGTGGGAGTGGGTCTTCTGCATGTTGGACCAAAGCCAAGACACATACAAACATACCTTCGATTGCTTCACCCTCTTTACGGAGCGGTTTGAGGTCAGCAAGCAACTTGGCATTGTTAGCGGCATCATTGCCATGTTCACCTGCATAGCGCGCAGAGTAAATCCCTGGTGCGCCACCGAGTACAGGAACGCAAATGCCAGAATCATCTGCAATGGCTGGCTTGCCTGAAATTTTCGATGCGTGACGCGCTTTGATAATGGCATTTTCAACAAAGCTTAGACCGTCTTCGATGGCATCTTCAATGTTTAATTGACCTTGAGGAATCACTTCAACAGGCAAATTCAGTTCCGCAAACATTTTTTCAAATTCTGCAATTTTGCCTTTGTTATTACTTGCAAGCACCAAAGTGCCTTGAGATAACCAATCAGTTGAAGCCATGTGAATATTCACCATAAAACAAGATTTGAGGCTATTTTAACAAGATGCTGTGGTTGACAGGCAATAAAAAAGCACCCGAAGGTGCTTTTTAAGATTCAAAAACTTATTGCGCTTGAATCCATTTGTCTGCACGGTCACGTGCTTGACGAATTTGGTCTTGGCTTAAGTTGGCTGCCAAAGCAGTTTTCTTACCTTCAGACAAGCTAATCACTTTGTTGTCGAGCATGCCATCACGGGTAGAAAGCTCATACCATTGGTATGCACCCATGTAGTTTTTCTTTTGCTCTTCCATCATGGCTAAGTTAAAGCTTGCGCGGTTATCACCACGGCTGGCTGCTTTTTCGAAATATTGACGAGCAAGCGCTTCATCTTTTTTAGTCCCAATGCCATCTGCAAGCATACGACCTACATTAAGCTGTGCTGCAGATAAACCTTGATCAGCAGCAGCCTTATACCATGCAAAAGCTTGACGTTCATCTTTTGCAACGTCTTTACCTTGTTGATATTTAGTGCCTAAGTAAAACTGAGCACCGGGCTGACCTGCTTTAGCAGCTTTACTTAAGCTGTGAATATCCATAATTGAATATTGTGCAGCTTGGCTAGAAACTGAAGATGATGGAGCAACATAATCCGCATGGGCTTGTATGCTAAAAAGTCCAATCAGTAGCGTCGTGCTTAATAATAATTTTTTCATAGAGCGCTCACTCGATAAATTGCGACTTCACCAAATAGATTTGGGAGACGTTTACTGAGTAAACTGTCTTGTTGATCCCCATTCACGGCAAGTCGGTTAATAATCCGGATGTTATTTTCAGCACACAGCGCTTCAAAATCACGGAAAGTACATAAATGAATATTGGGCGTGTTATACCACATATAGGGTAACGCGTCTGAAACGGGCATCCTTCCTTTTAATGCAAGGAAAGAACGAGTCTTCCAATGTGCAAAGTTTGGAAAGGTAATAATAGCCTGTTTCCCCACACGCACCATGTCTCTTAAGAGAACGTCTGGTGCATCTACAGCTTGCAAGGCTTGTGCCATAACCACATAGTCAAAAGACTGGTCGGCAAAGCGACTTAAACCTAAGTTTAAGTCCTGTTGGATGATATTTAACCCGCGACTGACTGCAATTGCAATCTTTTCTTGATCAATTTCTAAGCCATATGCACGAATATTGTGCTTTTTGCTCATATGTGCAAGCAGTTCACCGTCACCACACCCTAAATCGAGTACGCTTGAATCTGGTTTAATCCAACGTTCAGCAAGTTGATGATCAATACGCATTAGTTGGTCTCCTTCGGTGTTTCTTGCAGGTGTTTTACACCGCCTAGGAATGCACGTAAGCTTTTCACATATAACGGAATCGGGAACAAGAAAGAGTCATGGCCTTGTTCAGCATCAATATCCACATAGCTCACAGGCTTATGATTGCTAATTAATGCATCTACAATTTCTTGCGAACGAGCAGGAGTAAAACGCCAGTCCGTTGTAAATGAAACAACTAAAAATTGACACTTGGTTTTAGACATCGCGGTTTTTAATGATTGCTCATATTCACGTGATGGATCGAAATAATCTAAAGCCTTGGTCATGATCAAATAGGTATTGGCATCAAAGTTACGGCTAAATTGCTCACCTTGATAACGCAAATAACTTTCGACTTGGAATTCGACGTCAAAGCCATACATAAATTTACCTGACTTTAAGTCACGGCCAAATTTTTGTTTCATGGCTTCTTCAGAGAGGTAAGTGATATGACCCACCATACGGGCCAAGATCAAACCTCGCTTAGGATAACTATCATTTTCTAAATAGCGACCATCATGGAAATCAGGGTCAGACAAAATCGACTGACGCGCCACTTCGTTAAAGGCAATGTTTTGCGCAGACAGTTTTGGTGTACTGGCAATAATCACGCACTTTTGTAAACGATCTGGATAGTCCACAGACCATTGTAGAGCTTGCATGCCCCCTAAAGAGCCGCCAATCACCGCATACCACTGCTGAATTTCTAAACGATCAGACAACATGGCTTGGGTTTTGACCCAGTCACGGACAGTCACTAATGGGAAATCAGGACCATAAGGGCGATTGTCATTTTCAGGATTTGGAGAGGTCGGTCCAGTAGAACCGCTACAGCCGCCAATATTATTTAGTGCTACGACAAAGAATTTTGACGTATCAATGGCTTTGCCTGGTCCAATACATGCGTCCCACCAACCCGGCTTACGGTCATCTTCATGATGATAACCTGCAGCATGGTGATGGCCTGACAGTGCATGACAAATCAAAATTGCATTAGATTTGTCTGCATTCAGTTCGCCATAAGTTTCAACCATGAGCTCAAAACGTGGGAGTATGCGATCGCATTCGAGCTCTAACGGCTCTTCAAAAATAAACTTTTGTGGGGTAACTAAGCCCACTGAGTCAGCTGGAAAAGACACAGGAATAATTCGCCTTAAATCTTTAGTATGAATAATAAAAGGATACCACTTGAGGGTATCCTTCTAAAGTCATTTTATTGCTATTTGATATTTATAGCATTGAATTAGACTGCAGCAGCAATCACTTGTTCAGTACTCAAAACACCTTGTTCAATTAAACGGTTAGTGCTGGCAATAATCGCTTCAATGGATGCAGTCACGATGTTGTCATGTACACCTGCGCCGAATGCAGACTTACCTGTACCTTTCACTTGAAGTTCAATTAAAGCTAATGCTTTGGCATGCGCACCAGAACTGATACTACGTTCTTCATAGTTCAAGACATCAATCGGCAACTGCAATGCATTTAAGATAGCAGAAATTGGGCCGTTGCCTTCACCACGTAATTGCTGGATCTCACCGTTCACTTCGATATCGAGTTCAATGACTTGCTTACCATTTTCATCATGTAAGCGGTAGTTTTTCGCCGCATAATGTGTATCTTTGGCCGCCACATACGTGTCTTTAAACAATGACCAGATCGCTTGTGCAGAAATCTCAGTACCGTCTTCATCTGTTTTTTGCTGTACGATTTGCGAGAATTCAATTTGAATACGGCGAGGCAACACCACGTTGTAATTTGATTCTAACAAGTACGCAATACCGCCTTTACCAGACTGTGAGTTGACACGAATCACGGCATCATAGTCGCGGCCCAAGTCTTTCGGGTCGATTGGCAAATAAGGCATATCCCACATTTCTTCGTTCTTTTGGAACTCGAAACCTTTTTTAATGGCATCTTGGTGTGAGCCTGAGAACGCGGTGAAGACCAAATCACCAGCATACGGATGACGAGGGTGTACCGGCAAGCCTGTACATTCTTCAATGATTGAAATGATTTCGTTAATGTTTGAGAAATCTAAGTTTGGCGCAACACCTTGGGTATACATGTTCAATGCAATCGCTGCAACGTCCACGTTACCTGTACGTTCACCGTTACCAAACACACAACCTTCGACGCGGTCAGCACCAGCCATAATGGCCAACTCAGAAGCGGCAATACCACAGCCACGGTCGTTATGACAGTGCACAGAAATAATCACACCGTCACGGCGTTGAATGTTACGGTGCATCCATTCCACTTGGTCTGCATAGACGTTCGGACCTGAAACTTCAACCGTTGCAGGCAAGTTTAAAATCACTTTGTTCTCTGGAGATGCTTCCCAAATTTCAGTGACCGCATCACAGACATCTTTAGCAACTTCTAATTCTGTTGCAGTAAAACACTCTGGACTGTATTGGAATACAAATTCAGTTTCAGGCTGTTTTGCAGCGTATTCTTTGACTTTCGTTGCGGCATTAATCGCTAATTGTTTTGCACCAGCAACATCAACATTCAACACTTTATTGCGGAAGGTTGGAGAGTTTGAGTTGTAGATATGCACGATGGCACGTTTTGCCCCTTGTAATGATTCAAATGTACGTTGAATCAAATGATCACGTGCTTGAACCAAAACTTCGATGTACACATCATCAGGAATATGACCGCCTTCGATCAACAAACGCGTGAAATCAAAGTCGATTTGTGATGCAGAAGGGAAGCCGATTTCAATGTGTTTGAAACCAATTTTCACAAGCATTTGGAACATTTTAAACTTTTGTTCAATGTTCATTGGCTCGAAGATCGCTTGGTTACCGTCACGAAGGTCGGTACTCATCCAGATCGGCGCTTTATTGATTTCGTTATTTGGCCATTGACGGTCTGGTAAGTCTACACGTTGGTACATGCGACGGTATTTTTTGCTTGGATCTGCCAACATCATGTGAAAACTCCTTATAGCACCGTGGATAAATGTCGTGGATAAACGGCAAGGTACTACTTATATAGATTGTGTCTATTCTAGCAATTTACAAGTTTAATATCGGAGTCTTTAGTCGAAAGTCGAAATAAATCTGTAAAGATTCACATGACTTAGCTTTACCGTAAGCTCGTAAATGTATAACTAAATATTAGTCCATATATTCCGGAAATAATTTCCTATTTTTGCGTCAAGATGCCATTACTGGAAAATATTTTTCTATAAAATTAGCTTTTTTGAAAAATATAATCTTTATTGATCTCATCGACGGTGGCTGTTCCCATCAATGCCATCGTAATCTCAAATTCTTCTTTCAGTATTTTGAGTACATGGGCAACGCCTAAAGCCCCCGCAGTCGCTAAACCATAAATGCAAGGACGTCCAACTAATACGGCAGATGCACCCAAGGCTATCGCTTTAAACACATCTGAACCTCGACGAATACCACCATCATATAAAACTGGAAAATCCGTAGGCACAACTTTTTTAATCAGTTCTAAAGCGGTGAGAGGGGAAATGCAACTATCCAGTACGCGCCCTCCATGATTCGACACAATAATGCCTTGCACACCGTGTTGCAGGGCAAGTTCAGCATCATGTGGATTGACAATGCCTTTTAAAATAATCGGTAATGAGGTGTTTTGACTGAGCCAAAGGATATCCGCCCATGTTGGTGCGATTTTCATCAGACCGTTAAATACGGGATGGTCGCCATCATTGAGCTCAGGCAATGGGATATGTGCAGGGGTATGCGGATGTTGCATGCCTTCAGGCAAATGGAAAAACACTCGACGTTCACGGTCACGAATCCCTGTATGCGGGGAATCAATGGTTACTACAATTGCTGTATAGGCATGTTCTTCTGCCATCTTGACCAGCGATAATGACTTTTCGCGTTCTCCTTGCCAATACAATTGGAACCATTTGTAAGGATTGTCCTGCTTTAACTCACGCATATCTGTATTGGTAAACGTACTGAGGATCATATTGCTGCCAAGGACTTCGGCAGCGAGGGCTGTTGCAGCTTCAGCATCAGGATGAAATTGTTGTTGATGACCTATCGGGGCTACAAAAATAGGATGTGGGAAACGTTGCCCTAAGATTTCGATTTGGGTATGACCTTGGGTTAGATCTTTCAGCATACGTGGTAGCAGTTGTATCTGTTCAAACTGAGACAAATTGCCACGGACACTGTGTTCATCCATCGAGCCGCCTTGCAAGTACTGCCACACCATTTGAGAAAGGTGTTTTTCAGCCTCGACTTCATAATCTGCAATGGTTTGCAAATGAGCTGGTATTTGTGTCAGTGGCGCTAAAATGTTGTGATCAGTCATTGTCAGTTTGTCCATGTCTATTGACCTTAAGCTTTAAATTTCGGCCCATTTGCGGATGAGGTTGTGATACAGACTGGTCAATTTGACGACTTCACTATGTGCATCACCCAATTGCATACGCAAATTTTGAATGCTTTGATCGAGATTAAATAACATGTGACGCTCAGCATCTTCACGGATCATACTTTGCAACCAAAAAAATGATGCAATACGACAGCCTGCAGTCACAGGAGTAACTTCATGCACACTGGTAGATGGATACAAAATCAAATCTCCGGCAGGCAATTTCACTTCGTGGTAGCCATAGGTGTCTTCTACCACAAGTTCACCACCCTCATATTCTTCGGGTTCACTTAGAAAAATCGTGCAGGACAAATCGGTACGAATTTTTTGATTGCTGTCAGGCATCCAGCGAATGGCATTGTCGACATGGAAACCAAATGTTTCACCATTTTCATAGCGGTTAAAATAGGGCGGCAAAATATTGAGGGGGAGAGCCGCTGATGTAAAAAGTGCGTGTTGTGACAATTCATGCAGAATAATGTCACCTAAATGCTGTGTTAATGGATGGTCTATATCTAGCTGTTGGTTGTTTTTTACATTTTTAGACAGTGAACCCGTAGTTTTTTGACCATTAATCCATTCTACTTTTTGCATTTCTGTGCGGAAGTAGTTGACCTGTTCTTTACTCAATACATTTGGGATATGGTGAATCACGGCCTAACCCTTTGGAACTGTAATATTAATGTTTTGATCATATACAAAAATAGCCTCGAAGCGAGGCTATTTGAGTCAATACCATAAATTATTTATGGTATTTATTTCTTCTTAGTATTTGAAGTTTACAGACAGAACTGCGCTGCGACCTTCTGCTTCAGTGGCATAGTGAGATGCGTAGGCTTTAGTGAAATAACGTTTGTCAGAAAGGTTATTTACATTCAACTGTAAATCCACATTTTTGTTAACGGTATAACGCGCCATAGCATCGTAGCGTACGTAGCTTGGAACCCATTTTGTATTGGTAGCATTACCAAATACTTTATCCATGTAGGTAGCGCCACCACCAATTGTGAACTGTGGAAGGACTTGGTAAGTTGTCCAAAGTGTTGCTGAGTTTTTCGCAACGTTTTGAACTTGGTTACCATTGCTTGGATTTACAACATAGTCGTCACCGACTTTCGTGAAACCACCGTCAACTAATTCGCTGTCTAAGTAGGTATAACCTGCCATTACAGCCCACTTATCAGTTACATTACCTGTAACACCAAGTTCGATACCATCAACACGTGTTTCACCAATGTTGCTTGTAGTACCCTCTGTTGTTGTTGCACGTGTATTGGTTTTTTCTGTACGGAAAATTGCAGCAGTTAAGTTTAAACGGTCGTTTAATACATCCCATTTCGTTCCTAACTCGTAAGTTTTAACCTCTTCGGGTTTAAGGTTTTCGATTGCTGCAGTAATACCTTCTGAGCCATCACCACCATCAACACCGACTGGATTTGAGGATGTCGCATAGCTTGCATAGATACTGCTATTTTCAGTTGGTTTAAATGTTAAACCTGCTTGCCAGTTAATAAAGTCTTTTTCATTTTTGATTGATACTTTATCGCCAGCTTGAGCTTTAGCAGGATTTGAGGTCACATTGCTGTTGAGCGCACCATAAGTCATCGTTTGCTCTGTTGAGTAATCATCCCAACGTACACCCAAATCTAAGATCCATTGTGGGTGTAATTCAATGCTATCAAGGAAATATACTGAAGTATTTTTAGTTTCGATATTATAAAGATCTGCGCCAGCAGTACTTAAAGAGCCTGTCCAATTACCACGGTCAGGGTTTTGCACTGATGTACACCAACCATTTGCGATCGAATCTGCCGGACAAGATTGATGTGCAGAGCCTGTCGAGTTTTTGCCGTCAATAATATACTGGGTACGATCTGTTTCTTGATCTGAATATTCTGCGCCCAAATTAAAACGATGTTTTAAAAAGCCTGTGTCAAATTTACCAGTTAAAGCCAGTTGATCAGTAAAGCCATCTGTATCCGCAACTCGTGAGTTTGCACGTGCCCATACATTGCCTGTTACTTGGCCTGTTGCTTTATCAAAAAAGTTACCTTTTGAGTCGTCTGGGTTTGTCCATAGATAGTCATTTTTTGATTTGCTATAAACAGCAGTATTAGTCAATGTCAAGTTGTCAGTTAAGTCATGTTCTAACTTAATTGTACCAATATGATTTTCTTGTTTTTGGAAATCACGATCTTTCCAACCGTAGTAAATGCCTTGTTTGACATCAATCGGTTTACCGTTACCGTTTAATGGGCGGTAGTCCATTTCACCAGTTTTAGGTGCGCCAAATGGATTGTTATATGGCACACCAGAATCAGGTGTATCATCCGATTTTAGATAGTAATAGCCAACAGTTGCACGAGTAGGTGTGTCTAAGCCGAAAGTAATACTAGGGGCAATACCAGCACGTTTGTATTCAGCACCATCAGCTTGACCAGCTTTCTCATTCATGTGGCCCATAACGGCAACACGTGCAGCAATCCCATTGCCAAAATCTTTGTTGCCATCAAGCGTCACACGTGCATAAGCATCTGTTCCACCAGCAACTGAACCTTCTAAAAAGTCACCTTTTTTCGCAACTTTCGAAATCATGTTGATACTGCCGCCAGAAGTACCTGCACCACCCATAGCAGAAGCTGAACCTTTGGTAACTTCTACTTGTTCTACAGCAAACATCTCACGGTTTTGAGAAGTTGAGTTACGTACACCGTCAACATACATTGAGCTTTCAGAGTTATAACCACGAATAAATGGACGGTCACCATTTGGGTTACCACCTTCACCAGCACCGAGGGTAATACCAGGTACTGTACGTAAAGCATCACTTAAAGTTGTGACTTGCGTGTCTTCAATCAGTTGTTTAGAAATCACTGATACTGATTTTGGTGTATCAAGAAGTGGAGCAACAAATTTAGCATTCGCAGATTTATCAACTTTTAAGCTTGGTGCTTTTTCAGCAGCAACTTCTTGGTTAATCGTTGGAAGTTGAGTAACTTGCTCTTGTGCGATTGCATTAACGGCAATAACAGAAAGAGAAGAAGCAATTGCTGATGAAACAATTTTCTTACGTGTTTTAATGAAGGCCATTTCGAACCCGATTTGGAATAGTGAATTTGTATGCGAATAATAATGATTCTTATTTTTTCTTACATCTTTATGTAATTGTAAATCACGATAAATAATCATATTGTGATAGTCCTATTTAATGTAATGATATAACAAGTATTAATTAAGGCTATGTTTTATTTGAATATTGATAAAATGTATTGTTTTTTTATGTTTAATTGAGATTATAAATATAGACATGATTGTGAATTAAATAAGAAGTAATCGTAATTGTTAGTGCAAAAAAACCTGCCGAAGCAGGTTTTTTATTATGCGGTTATTTAGAATTTAAAGGTTGTACTTAATTGTAAACGGCGGCCTTCCTGAGTATTGCTATAACGGTTGTAATAGCTATCCGCGACTTTCTCGTAATCGTTAAAGTTTTTATCAAATATATTGTACAGAGCAACACCTATATCCCAGTTTGGCGTTACATTAAAGTTTGAACCGACGTGTAATAATGCGTATTCCTTGTAGTCACCTAGGGCGTCATAAACCTGTTGATTCGCTACAGTTAGATTGTCATAGGTTGAGGTGAAACGTGCACGTTCACTTCGATACTCACCACGCGCCCATAAATTCACAAAGTCAGCAGCTTGCCATTTAAGCGACGCATTGACCATGTGTTCTGGTGTGTCATTAAGTACAGGATTGCCTAAACTGCTATCTTTAATTTCAGTTTCAGTCCAAGTGTAGTTCAGTCCAAATTTCCAATTGTCGGCAAATGCCCAGTTTAAACCAGCTTCAATACCATAAACTTCAGCTTCTTCGGCATTCACAGGACGAGTCACATTCCATGAATCTGGTTTGCCACGGTTATAATCCATCACCCACGGCGTTCCCACCGATGCCATGAATGCTTCACAGTCCGCTTTAGACCAATTAATACCCGAAGTTGTTGTGTTATCAGTATTACAGCTAATTTCTTTATTGCCCGTCATAATTTTATCTTCAATTTGGCTAAAGAAAGCTGTTACGTTGAAGTCAAAATTATTATTGGTAGAAAAGTATGTACCAAACTCAAAGTTCTTGCTGGTTTCAGGTTTTAGATTTGGGTTGCCAAAAGTTGGTGTACGACCCTGACCACTGACATTGACCACACCATCAGTTAAACGTTCTAAACGTGGGGCTTTATAACCTTCACTATATCCGCCTTTGAAGGTCCAGTTTTCATTTGCATTCCATACCAAATATGCACGTGGTGTCCAAAAATCACCAAACGTATCGTGGTCGTCATAACGAAGACCAAGTGTTAATGCAAGATTGTCGTTCAGCGACCAAGTATCTTCGGCGAATAGACCCAATTGCTCAAAAGAAACTTCTTTTTTTACACGTAAACCATCACTGATACTGGCTTCCCACCATTGACCGCCTAGAGTAATACGGTGGTCTTCAAAATGTTGAGTGGTAAATTTAGTATCAAAAATCGTATCTTCACTTTCTAACACACGAGGAGTGATGGCTGTTGACATTCCTTGTGCACGTGCAGGAATTAAACGTCCAACCGTTTCTGTTTGAGTATTGATAATACTTGACTCAAGTTTGCCAATAGCATTATTCCAAGTATGTGCGAGGATCATTTTCTCACGGTTATATTCTTGAGCATCACCATAACCACCGTTTGCGCCAAGCGTCCCTAATTGACCTTTGCTATTGTCATACCATTGTTCAGTTTTTTCATATTCAACTGAAATATCATGGTCGCTGTGCGGTGTCAGGGTTAAGCGAGCACCGATTGTTTCTAGATCTGATTTAGTTGGGTTATTTCCGCCACTAAGTTCAGCGCCAGTATCATTGTCATCACTACGTATTAAATATGATTGATCACGTTCCGCTTTACGTGCACGGATTTGTAAGCCCAATAAATCTTGAATGATCGGCCCTGTTAAAAATGCATCGACAGCGCGTTGGTTACCAAAGTCTGAGTGATTTGGCAGCACTGTCCCTTCTAACGTGACCGAACCTGTCCATTCTGGTGAAACTTTTTTGGTAATGATATTGACTACACCACCAATTGCATCAGAACCATATAAAGTAGAAGCTGGTCCGCGGATGACTTCGATGCGCTGTATAGCTGAAACGGGCGGAATAAAACTATTATTCGACTCACCAAATCCATTAGGGGCAATGTCACCTGTACTATTTTGTCGGCGGCCATCAATTAAAACCAAGGTATATTCGGCGTCCATACCACGAATACGAATATTTAATCCGCCAGTTTTCCCTGCTGTAGGGCTAATATCGACACCTTCTACATCACTTAATGCATCTGCAACGGATGTAATTCGTTTATTTTTTAAGTCTTCAGCCGTAATCACGGTAATTGAAGCAGGAGCATTCTTGATCTTTTGTTCAAAGCCCGCTGCAGAAACAACAATGGTTTCCATCTGTTGAGCTTGAGATTCAGTTGTTTCAGCATGTGCGAAACTCGTGGTGGTTACAATTGCCCCAAATAAAGCAGCGGAAAGAGGGTTGAGATTAAATTTACTCATAAAAGAATTCCAAATATGGACGAGATAAATATATGAAAATAAATTAAAAAAAATATCATTAAGAATAATAGTGAGAAAGTTTCTCATTTTTAACAATTAATTAAAAAATAATCAATATTTCTTCGAAAAAAGCTGAAAAATTCTAAAAATAAGAAGGGCATCCATGCCTGAATTTATAGTGTTATAATCCATTTTTGTATATCTTTAATTGTTGTCATATAATGTGGCACTTTTTTTTAAAACTGTTTTAACTAACAAATTATCGAGGAAGCCATGCAAGTAACTTCTGAAGCGGTTTCGGGCGTTGCCCGTCGTTTAAATGTATCTGTACCGACGAGCCGTATTAACGAGCAGTTTGAAGCTCGCTTGAAACGCACTGCCAAAACTGTGAAGATCAACGGCTTCCGTCCAGGTAAAGTACCTGTAAACGTTGTTCGTCGTGAATACGGTGCTGGTATCTATCAAGAAGTTGTAAACGACATCATTCGTGACACAGTATTCGAAGCGATCCAACAAGAAAAAATCAATGCTGTTGGTATGCCAAACATTGAAAAAACTGAAATGAAAGATGATGCTTTAGTTTATGAAGCAACTGTAGAAGTTTATCCAGAAGTTGAAGTTAAGTTCGAAGGTCTAGAAGTTGAACGTAAAACAACTTCAGTTGACGACAAAGACGTTGAGAAGATGATTGAAAATCTTCAAAAACAACGCGCTTCATGGGTTGAAACTAAAGGCATGGCTAAAAAAGACATGCAAGTAACTTTCGACTTTGAAGGTACTGTTGATGGCGAGAAGTTTGAAGGCGGCGCTGCTGAAGACTTTAAACTCGTTCTTGGTTCTGGTCGTATGATCCCTGGCTTCGAAGACGGTATCGTTGGTATGAAGAAAGGCGAAGAGAAAGTTATCGATGTAACTTTCCCTGAAGACTACCAAGCTGAAAACCTTGCTGGTAAAGCTGCTCAATTCAAAATCACTGTTAAGCTTGTTGAAAAACAAAAACTTCCAGAAGTTGATGCTGAATTCTTAAAAATCTTCGGTCTAACTGAAGAAGAAGGCGTTGAAAAGCTGAAAGCTGACGTGCGTAAAAACATGGAACGTGAAGTGAAAAACGGTCTTCGTAACCAAGTGAAAGGTGCAACTTTTGATGCGCTTGTAGCTGCAAACGAAGTAGAACTTCCAGAAGCAATGGTTGCTCAAGAAATTGACCGTCAACGTCAACAAATGATCCAACAATTCACTCAACAGTTTGGTGCTCAAGGCGCTAAAGCGTTTGATTCAAGCATGCTTCCAGATGACCTATTCAAAGAGCAAGCTGAAAAATCAGTTAAACTTGGCGTATTAGTCAGCAAAGTATTAGCTGATGCTAAAATTGAAGTTGATGCTGCACGTGTTGATGCTTACATCGAAGACATGGCTTCTTCTTACGAAGATCCTAAAGAAGTAATTGAATACTTCAACAACGATAAACAGCAACGTGCTCAAATCGAAGCTGTTATTCTAGAAGACCAAGTTGTAGATCACATCTTAGCTTCTGCTAAAGTAACTGATACAACTGTGAGCTATGAAGACTTATTGAAAGAGCAACAAGCTCGTCAACAAGGCTAATTTCTAGCTTTCAAAAAAAGGCGCATTAAGCGCCTTTTTTTATCGAAATTTGCCCCCAAATAAGTTGTCCTGATTTCACAATGCTTATGAAAAAAATATCTGTTATTTAATTGGGAATCTTTTGCAATTTCGACAAATATCCCTCATATTGTGAATTATGGGTTGAGTCAGAAAAATTTAGGAATAAATAACGTATGTATGTTCCAACAATTGAAAACGCACTAGTACCAATGGTGGTAGAACAGTCATCTCGTGGCGAGCGTTCTTTTGATATTTATTCACGCCTTTTGCGTGAACGTGTGATTTTTTTAACCGGTGAAGTTGAAGACAACATGGCAAATTTGATTGTTGCCCAAATGTTGTTCTTAGAAGCAGAAAACCCAGATAAAGATATTCATTTATATATCAACTCACCAGGCGGTTCGGTTACTGCGGGTATGGCGATTTACGATACCATGCAATTTATTAAACCTGATGTTGTGACTTACTGCATGGGGCAAGCAGCATCGATGGGTGCATTCCTGCTTAATGCCGGTGCTAAAGGCAAACGTTACTGTCTTGAAAATGCCCGTGTCATGATTCACCAACCACTCGGTGGTTTCCGTGGTCAGGCATCTGACATTGAAATTCATGCACGTGAAATTCTATTCATCAAAGAACGTTTAAATCGTTTAATGGCAGAGCATAGTGGTCAAGACTACGAAACTGTTGCTCGAGATACTGACCGTGACAATTTTATGACAGCGCAAGCTGCGAAAGAATACGGTCTTGTGGACGAAGTTTTATCTAAACGCCCATAAGTTTTAAAGAATTAATTATTGGAGTGAATATGTCCGAACATCCTCAAGGACAAAAGCATTGTTCATTTTGCGGTAAAACGCAGTCTGAAGTCGGGAAACTGATTGCAGGTGAGGACGCGTACATCTGTAATGAGTGTGTGGACGTATGTCTTGACCTAGTTCAGACCAGTCAGCAAGTTGAATCAAATGACTGGGCAACTCGTCCTTTACCAAAACCGCATGAAATCCGTGCTGCGCTTGACCAATATGTGATTGGTCAAGATGTTGCGAAAAAGACCCTCTCTGTTGCGGTATACAACCACTATAAACGCCTAAAAGTTGGCACCAGTGGTAAAAAACCAGAAGACGGTGTAGAGATTTCGAAAAGTAACATCATGTTGGTTGGACCAACAGGTTCAGGTAAAACACTGCTTGCTCAGACACTTGCGCGTCTTTTAGATGTGCCATTTGCGATGGCAGATGCAACGACTTTAACTGAAGCCGGTTATGTGGGTGAAGACGTTGAGAACATTGTTCAAAAACTCCTTCAAAAAGCCGATTACGATGTAGAAAAAGCGCAAAAGGGCATTATCTATATCGATGAAATCGACAAAATTACCCGTAAGTCTGAAAACCCATCTATTACTCGTGATGTATCGGGTGAAGGTGTTCAGCAAGCGTTATTGAAAATGATCGAAGGTACGGTTGCGTCGATTCCGCCTCAAGGTGGTCGTAAGCATCCGCAGCAAGAATTTATTCAAATTGATACTTCAAATATCCTGTTTATCTGTGGTGGCGCATTCTCTGGTCTAGAGAAAATCGTACAGCAGCGTCAAGAAAAAGGTGGTATCGGCTTTACAGCTGAAGTGCGTAAGAAAGATGAAACTAAAAAATTATCTGACTTATTCCGCCAAGTTGAAGCGACAGATTTGGTTAAATTTGGTCTGATTCCTGAATTTATTGGTCGTTTACCTGTGATTGCTACCTTGGAAGAACTCGACGAAGAAGCATTGATGCAGATTCTGACAGAACCAAAAAATGCATTGACACGTCAGTACCAATATTTATTTGAAATGGAAAATGTTGACCTTGTATTTGAAGACTCAGCATTACGTGCCGTGGCTAAAAAAGCCCTTGACCGTAATACGGGTGCGCGTGGTCTACGTTCGATTTTAGAAAATTCATTGCTTGAAACGATGTATGACCTACCAAGTCGTTCAGATGTGGGTACGGTTGTCATCAATGAAGCGGTGATTAATGGTGAAGCGGAACCTGAATTTAAATCAGAACGTCAACCAAAGAAAACTGAAGAAGCTGCACCGAAGTCAGATTTAAAAGTTGTGAACTCTAAATCTGCTTAAGCGCTATTCGTCTGAAACGTGTGTAAATCCAAGATTTGCACACGTTTTTTATTTCCAAAAATAAAGGCAGAATGTTAATCTCAGCAGGATGGCGTGGATGCCTGAATGTAAAAAACTGAAAACAAAAGTGTAAAAATAAAAAAAGACGCAGTGAGGGATAATCATGCGTGGAGTTGCAATTCTACTTTTAAGCAGTGTAGCGCTGCTGGGTTGTCATGGAAAATCAGCCATTGAGCAAACGTCATTGGCTTCAACATTAAAGCCCGTGGATCCTGAAAGTAAACCGGATCATATTGAGCAATATCGATTGGGTATGTTTACCATTGGTGGTTGGATCAATCAGAAACAAGGTCGACATTTTCAAGAAGTGAAAGCTCAACATGATCAAGCAGCGATTGTGTATTTATATCGTCCAGACAGTAAATGGAATCGTCAAGAAATTGTGGCCAGCAGCTTATTTCTGAACAGTGAGCGTATTCCAAGTTTATTGAATAATCATTATTACTGGGTGGAGTTACCGGCAGGGAATTACCGCTTATCATCGAGTCGCCCTTTGGGGGTGAATCATTTTCAAAAACCTAAATATTTAGACTTTGATGTTGAAGCAGGTCAAACTTACTTCATTAAATATGATGAAGAGAATTTATCCAGTAAAAGAACGGTTTCAGGGCCATTGCTGCTCATGCCTGAAAAAATTGGTCGAAATGAAATCGCATTTACAGAGTTGAAATCCAACAGTTTTAACTTTGTGGCAGAAGATCAAAACACTGGAAAAGTGCGGAAAAGTGCGCAGAAGTTGAAAGCACCTCATTATGATCCTGCGGAAGATGTGCAGTTGACCAAGCCTTTTAAACTGTGGAATCCATTAACTTGGTAATGTAATTAGCTCGTGTTTTTGAGTGTGTGAAAATATTAAATAGCGAATGTCATTCGACAAACAGCCTAAATATTGACATTAAAAAAAGCACCCGATGGGGTGCTTTTTTTAGATCTTGAATGTGGCGAAATTAGTTCGCAGCAGCATCAACTACTGGGATTTTACCAATTTTTGCTTGCCAGATTTTTGGTGCAGTCGCGTGTACAGAAGTACCATTTACGTCAACAGCTACAGATACTGGCATGTCTTTTACAACAAATTTGTAGATCGCTTCCATACCTAAGTCAGCGAAAGCAACCACTTCAGCTTCACGAATCGCTTTCGATACTAAGTACGCAGCACCACCGACAGCCATGAGGTAAGTTGCTTTGTTGTCTTTGATTGCTTCAACAGCAGCAGGACCACGATCCGCTTTACCAATCATACCGAACATGCCAGTTGCTTCAAGTACTTGACGTGTGAACTTATCCATACGTGTTGCAGTTGTTGGGCCAGCAGGACCAACGACTTCGTCACCGACTGGATCAACAGGGCCAACGTAGTAAATAAATTTACCTTTTAGGTCAACTGGAAGTTCTTCACCTTTGTTTAACATGTCAACCATACGTTTGTGCGCAGCGTCACGACCCGTATAGATTGTACCGTTAAGAAGTAGTGTGTCACCTGGTTGCCAAGAGTTCATTTCTTCTTGAGTGATGTTATCTAAGTCAACACGTTTAGACGTTGATGAATCCCAAGTTACTGCAGGATAGTCTTCAAGGCTAGGCGCTTGAATATGCGCTACACCTGAACCGTCTAATTGGAAATGCGCATGACGAGTTGCAGCGCAGTTAGGAATCATACCCACTGGTTTACCTGCAGCGTGACATGGGTAGTCTTTGATTTTGATATCAAGAACAGTCGTTAAACCGCCAAGACCTTGAGCACCAATACCTAAAGCATTTACTTTTTCGAAGATTTCGATACGAAGTTCTTCGATTTGGTTTTGTGGGCCACGACGAAGGAGTTCGTCCATGTTGATTTCTTCCATCAATGCTTCTTTTGCAAGCATCATGGCTTTTTCAGCAGTACCACCAATACCGATACCGAGCATACCAGGAGGACACCAACCTGCACCCATTGTTGGAACAGTTTTAAGTACCCAATCTACGATAGAGTCAGAAGGATTAAGCATTGCAAGCTTAGATTTATTTTCTGAACCGCCACCTTTAGCAGCAACAGTAATATCAACTTTATTACCCGGAACGAGTTTGTAATGAATTACAGCAGGGGTGTTGTCTCTGGTATTTTTACGACCAAAAGCAGGATCAGCTAATACTGATGCACGAAGAATGTTTGAGTTTTCAAGATAACCTTGACGTACACCTTCGTTGATTGCATCGTCTAGGCTCATGGTTAAATCAAATTTAACGTCTAAGCCCACTTCAAGAAATACGTTCACAATACCCGTATCTTGACAGATAGGACGATGGCCTTCTGCACACATACGAGAGTTAATTAAAATTTGTGCAATCGCGTCTTTTGCGGCTTTGTTTTCTTCACGGTCATACGCACGGCTCATCGCTTGGATGAAGTCCTGTGGGTGATAGTAAGAAATGAACTGAAGCGCATCTTTTACCGATGTGATCAAGTCATCTTGCTTGATAATAGTTGTCATACAAATATCTCTTGAGCGGGCTGATAGCTAGCGGGCTAAATTATAAGACAAAAACACAGTTGTGTGGGTATTTCGCTTAATCTTTGGCCGAAAGTTTAATAGGGTTTAACAGTGCCGTGTTTCGCTGTCATCAATAGCCTGAAAATGACGTTTTCACTGTCATATTTCATGAAATATTTGTCACATAACTAGAGGATAAGATTTGTTTTTGTTTCTAAGATTTTGAAATTAAATAATATTTATTATTTTTGAATATTTCATATTTGTCATATAACTGTCATAAAACTTTTACATAATGACGTCATCAAAGTTAGAGTGTGAAATATATGGTTACTCCAGTGTTGTCAGTTATTGGTTTTTCTCTGTTTATCGCAGCAACTTGGTTCTACGGTCAACAAGAAGATCAAGCCTAAAGCTTTATCTTCTTTTTTTTGCTTTAAATTTTATAAAAAATAATATTCTTCTTCAAATCTTCAAATCTTCAAATCTTCAAATCTTCAAATCTTCAAATCTTTAGTTTCAATGATCAATTTTGTGTAAAAGTGCTTTAAAATTGAGTCTAAACGCGACAACATTTGATTATTTAACATATTGCCAAACATCAGGATCTTCATAATTTTCATCGATATGGTAGCCTTGTACTATAACTTCTTTTTCATCAATTTCTCTTGATTTTTTATTTCTTATCAGCTCATTTGCAAATGCTTGTTCTAACTCTTTTGAGGTCATTTTGTAAGTATCAATATTATTCTCTGAATCATCCATTGAATTTCTTTCATCATAACGAATCGTATTGAAAGCATAACGAACCATATATTGTTCTTTAGCATCTTCAGTTTTTTGAGTTTGTTTTATACTCAGATCCAAAAGGATACCATTGGCATATAATCGGTAGCCTATAGAGTTCCCTCCAACTGTATTTATTATCTTTTTCCATTCTTCATAATTAAAGATATAAGTCGGGTCAATGACATCACCTGATTTCATTAGATATCGAATATTATCATCCTTTGCTATTCGTGCAGAAAAACGATAGAAATAATTTTTCCATTCGGCCTGATTTATACGTTTCATTAAGTCAACATAAGCTTGGTGGGCTTGTTCAGGACGTACAAATTCCTCTTTGTTTAGCCCTGCATTAATATCAAGCCCTTGTATTCCATCCTCATTATTAAACGATGTTCCTAGAACTGAAAATACATGATCTATCACTAAGCTATTCTCACCATTTTCAACTTTAATCTGACCTAAGTTGGGCGGTGTAAAATCTAACTCTTTAAAACTTGCTCCAGATGGATGACTATCGGGATGCCCAAGATTATGTTGAGAAAAATCTTTAAATCCTTGTTTGCCTAAATGTAAACTAAAACGCAGTTGATTCATGACATTATTCTCTGTATTTTTTGCACTAGGTTGACAAGCTGAAAGGAGATAACCCACCATAAAAATAACAATGCAGTAATTAAATTTTTCCATCATTACTATCCTTTCCAACTGTAAAATTAGCTTTGCTATCGCCCCATTTCGCAATAATTTTTAGTTCTTCTTCTAAAAAGTATCTTCCTTTATCACTTTGCATTAAACGATGATATTTTTCTGCTGCTTTTTTAATCCATTCCATACGGCTATCATAATTGGCGACTTTAGTGTTTGATAATGGTTCGCTGTATACTGTTTCTGGTACCTTATCGAGTACACCGGCGTGTCGCCCCTGATATTCTCTTTCCATGTTTTTGATATTATAAGAACTCGGCAGAATACTTTTCAATTTTGGTAGATATTCAAAAGCACTTTTAATTTCTAAAGTGCTTTTAAGTTTTTAATTATGGGTAAACAATTTGACCAAGGAACGTTTATAACTTCTTCTTTAATATGAGTAAATTTGGAAACATCACGTTGAGTTCGGCATTGATTAAAAGAAGATGAAGACATGCTCAAAGCATAATGCCAAGGTGCAATATCCATAAATAGCCATAAGTTACCTTTTGCAAAAGTATGTACAGGATCACGAATTACCCCTAGTGGAATCCATTTATATTCCCATGCAGTTAAACCATGTTTAAAATGGCAGCTAAGATTTTTTGAAACAAATGCACCTAAGCCCATCCAATAGTAACGGCCAACTAAATCTTTGTTTCGATGTTTTTCTTTTTCTAGATAAATATTGGCATAAACTGAAGCAATACGTCACGCCCTAGTTTCATATCCAGGCTCTAATTTATGTAAATTTTTCCTTTTATTTTTTAAATTAGATATGTGTATCAGAGTTTTGATTTCTTTTTTTAAGCGAAGAATGAATACATTATTGGTCATGTACCAAATACTCAAAATTCAGCCATAGAATTTAAAAGAAATTTCTACTAATTCTGAGTCTTTTCAACATAATGGCAGTTATACAAAACAAAAAACCACCCAGTCTTTCGAAAGGGTGGTTAAGAACTCGAAACTAAAATTAAGCTTCTTGTTGTTCGGATTGAATCGCCGTTAATGCAATGGTAAACACGATGTCATCGACCAATGCGCCACGAGACAAGTCATTTACAGGCTTGTTTAAACCTTGCAGCATTGGGCCAACACTGACTACATTTGCAGAACGTTGAACTGCTTTATAGGTTGTATTACCTGTATTTAAGTCAGGGAAAATAAACACATTGGCACGACCAGCCACTTTAGAGTCAGGTGCTTTAGAGCGTCCCACACTTTCCACCGATGCAGCATCGTATTGAAGCGGGCCATCAATCAGTAAGTCTGGGCGGCGTTCTTTGGCAATACGTGTTGCTTCAGCCACTTTTTCGACATCTGCACCTGCACCAGAAGTACCTGTTGAATACGAAATCATTGCGATACGTGGGTCAATACCAAAAGCTTTTGCTGAATCTGCAGATTGAATCGCAATCTCTGCAAGCTGTTCTGCATTCGGATCTGGATTAATGGCACAGTCACCGTACACATAGACTTCATCTGGTAGCAGCATAAAGAACACAGAAGAAACCAATGAATAATCAGGTGCAGTCTTAATCAATTGGAATGCTGGACGCACTGTATTCGCCGTAGTATGTACTGCACCAGATACAAGGCCATCCACTTGATCGAGTGCAAGCATCATGGTGCCTAAAACCACGGTGTCTTGTAGCTGTTCGCGTGCTTGTAGATCATTGAGTTTGCCTTTACGCAGCTCAACCATTTTCGGCACATAGTTTTCACGAATCAGATCAGGATCAATGATTTCCAAATCATGTGGAAGTTCGATGTTACGTGCTTTCGCAACTTCAATCACGGCTTCAGGTTTTGCCAATAAAATACAGTGTGCAATGCCACGTGATTGACAAATAGCAGCCGCTTGAATGGTGCGTGGTTCATCACCTTCAGGTAGAACAATTCGTTTTTTTGCAGCAATGGATTTTTGTACCAATTCATGACGGAATGCAGAAGGGGATAAGCGTGGTTGATATGAACCATTTAATACTTCAGTAATCCACTCAGCATTAATGTGGCTTGAAACAAAGCGAGTCACTTGCTCTGCACGTTCTACGTCATCGACAGGAATTTCATTGCCTAAATTTGAAAGTTGTTGTGCCGTTTCAAAAGTGCTTAAAGGCGTATGTAAAATCGGTAAGCCTTGCTTAATCGCGGTTTGGCAGAAATCCAAAACTTGCGGGTTCGGTTGATGATGTTCAGTCAAAACCAAACCGGCAAGTGGAATACCATTGCTACTTGCAAGGCTAGAAGCCAACAACACATCAATACGGTCAGAGGCGCTGATAATCAGTTCACCTGCCACAAATTTGTGAAGTTCATGTTCAATATTCGACGCAACTAAGCTGCTATGTAGTACACGGCGATGAGCAGCATCGCCTTGGTTGATCCATTCCGCTTGAATATGCGTCGCCAAGTCAGACATGCGCGGTACGCTGAGCGTATTACTAAATGGAACGAGGCCAATAACAGGTAGCTGTGTAGAACCAATTTGCGGATTACTTTGTTGTAATTCGAGTACAAATTTATTGGTGTCACTAATTAAACGCAGATTTGGATCAAGTGTGACAGGAATTTGCGCAGACTCTTCTGGCAAGCCACGTGTGCGCATAAACAAAACACCCGCAGTACGTTCAGATGCAGCACCACCAAATTGGCGTAGTGAACTGTCAATTTTCTCAGCCGTTTTCGTGGCATTTTGAATATCTGCTGTGCTGACAATAATCACTTTGGCATCGAGTGCTTTTGCTAAAGTCGCATTCAGTTCTGAGGCAAAGTTATCTCGGCTGTTTGGAACCAAGCCTTCAACAATAATTAGGTCATGCTTTTTTGCAATTTCACGGTGCAAACGAACCGCTTCTTCGAGCAGTTCATCACTTTCATCATGACTGAGTTGTTTCACGATGGTGGCATGGTGAATGGGTTCTACCGTTTCATTATTAAATAAATGACGATAAAGAGCCGTTGTACGGTCTACAGTATCTGCGACATTTTCCTGTGAAAATGGTTTCAGAAAACCTGCTTTGACCCCTTGGCATTCCAAAGCATAAATTAAACCTAAGCATGCAGATGTTAAACCTACACCTTCCCCAGTTGGCACGAGTAAAATTGTTTTCATACGGTGTCTAAATTAAAGCTAAAAATTAATATTGAAGGCGAAGGGGCTGATGCGATTGCTTATGCAATCGCAGCTTCAGCATCAGGCTTTTTTGTAGCAGACGCTGTCACCTCGTCTACAACATGCTCAGTTTCTTTGGCAATACGGCCTTCTTCATCGGTAGGAACAACCCAAATTTGTGGGCCAGTACCGTGGTCAATACGACCTTCCGTACCGCGTTTTAAGTTGTCATTTAATTCTTTACTCAGGTTGAAACCAAAGTGTGGTAAGTATGAAACCGTTTTTTCACGAATGTAGGCAGAGTTTTCACCAATACCACCGGTAAAGAATAAACCGTCAATACGTGGTAGACCACAGCTGAGACCTGCTAAAGATTTTGCTAAACGGTAGCAGAATACTTCAATGGCAAGCGCGGCATCTTCGTTACCTTGTTCTGATGCTTCGATCAATGTACGCATGTCATTTGATAGATCAGACAAACCGAGTAGGCCTGATTGGCTGTTCAGCATTTTGTCGATTTTGTAGATATCCCAACCTAAGTTGCTCGCAAGGAAGCTGTGAATACTTGGGTCAACATCACCACTACGTGTGCCCATCACCACACCTTCAAGTGGTGTTAGACCCATTGACGTATCTACAGATTGACCATTCCAAATCGCACAAGTCGAGCTACCATTGCCTAAGTGAGCAGTTAACCAGCCACCTTGTTTAAAGCTGCCTGCCAACATTGAGCCACGCTCAGATACGTAGGCATGGCTAGTACCGTGGAAGCCATAACGACGTACGTTATGCTGTGTGTACAAGAATTTTGGTAATGCATAGCGGTATGCATGAGACGGCATGGTTTGGTGGAATGCTGTATCGAATACGGCTACTTGCGGAAGTTCAGGGAACAAACGCATGGTTGCTTCGATACCCACCAAGTGAGCAGGGTTATGCAATGGCGCAAGCGGTGTAGCTTCACGAATACGTTCAATAATTTCTGGTGTTAATAGCTCAGCTTTGGTTAATGTACCGCCGTGTACCACGCGGTGACCAATCGCTTGAGGATTATGGTGAGCCAAACGCTCTAAAATAGTTTCGAGGGCTTTTTCATGGTCAGCATGTGGAATAGACAGCTCAAGCGCAGCACCACCCGTAGTGACCCCTTTAATACGTGCATCAGCAGAACCTAGGTTCTCGGCCAGACCAAAAATACGATCTTCACGGCGCTCAGAAACTAACGCATATTTGATAGAAGAAGATCCGCAGTTAATTACTAATACTGATGTAGACACGTTTAAATACCCGAATTCTAATTGAAATACTTATCCATAATGTTGATCTGATTGCAGTTGTATTGATTGATGCAATTTAGATCTTTGATGATGTTTTATCATGGGTTTTTTTATCGTCCTAGATAGACTTTAGGAGATTAGACTTAAGCACTATCGACCCTGAGCACAATAATAATTAAAATTTATCAGTTCATAGTTTTCATTTATTAATAAAATAATCCTCAAAATTTATACGATTTAAGAGATATACATAGAACATAACATGCGGTTGCTGCGCTGTAATCCTAAAATTGTTGCAAAAAAGCAGGTAAATTGAACTTTTCTTATTCTTCTTAAGCATTTAATTGTCAAAAAATCTGTTTTCGATTCTAAATCCTGTGTGTTTGCAGGATTATATTTCAATATGTGAACCCTGGGTCTAGTTTTTTAAATCGCAATAAAAAAAGCTGTGCCTTTAATCAGAAAAGCACAGCTTTCATTGTCTTATTGGGTGTTATTGGCGAATTTGACCATCACCAAACACAATCCATTTTTGAGAAGTTAGACCTTCTAGACCGACTGGTCCGCGTGCATGGATTTTATCGGTTGAAATACCAATCTCAGCACCAAGACCATATTCAAACCCATCCGCAAAACGCGTTGAGGCATTGATCATCACTGAACTCGAATCTACACGCGCCAAGAACTGACGAGCCAGACTAAAGTTTTCGGTAATGATCGAGTCGGTATGGTGTGAGCCATATTTGTTGATGTGCTCGATCGCTTCATCTAGGCCAGTAACGACTTTCACTGCCAAAATCGGGCCTAAGTATTCGGTGTACCAATCTTCTTCAGTTGCAGGAACAATCGATTCACCCAAAATGCGCTGGGTTTCAGCACAGCCACGAAGTTCAACTTTTTTCTCAGCATAAAGTTCAGCAATGCGTGGTAAAAACTCTTCAGCGACATTTTCATCGACGAGCAAGGTTTCCATGGCATTACATACGCCATAACGGTGTGTTTTGGCATTAAGCGCAATAGGTAATGCTTTTTGCAAATCAGCCTGAGCTTCCACAAAAACATGGCAGTTACCATCAAGATGTTTGATAACAGGCACACGTGCTTCATTGGTGATACGTTCGATTAAGCCTTTGCCACCACGAGGTACGATCACATCGACATATTCAGGCATAGTAATTAATTGGCCAACCGCAGCACGGTCTGGGGTATTAAGCACTTGAACGGCATGCTCAGGTACACCTGCAGCAGTTAAGCCATGTTGAATCGCTGCCGCAATTGCTTGGTTAGATTCCAAAGCTTCAGAACCACCACGTAAAATAATCGCGTTACCTGATTTAAGCGCTAAAGATGCGGCTTCAAGCGTTACATTCGGGCGAGATTCATAAATCATGCCGACAACACCTAGCGGCACGCGCATTTTGCCCAGCTGAATACCTGTCGGACGAAAGGCCATATCGGTAATTTCGCCAATCGGGTCAGTGAGTGCGATTACATCTTTTAGACCTTGAAGCATGCCTTTAAAGCGTGTGGGGGTAAGTTCTAAGCGATCAAGTAGAGCACTATCCAAGTTGTTGTTATGCGCTTTGGTCATATCCACTTGGTTAGCTGCCAAAATTGCAGTTTCACTGTTTTGTAAAGCAGTATAAATTGCTGATAAGGCATTATTTTTAGTCTGGGTAGAAGCCCCTGCGAGCACACGTGATGCTGTGCGTGCTTGCTGTCCTACCGTTTGCATGTATTGTTCAATAGACTCTTGCATAGCGGTTTGATCACTTAGAAATTTCAACTCGATATTAACAGCCTGTGACTGAACAATGAAGCACTTAAGTGCATATTCGACTGTACATGCTGACCAGAATTAACATTTTGAAATTGTTTTTAGAACAAAAGTAGATAAGCGGCGGGGATATCAGTTGCTTGTAAAATGAACCTCTGTATAGAATGAAACAATAGCGACATTGAAGTCGTACAAATAACGATTAAAGAGCAGGACGCTAAGTCGAGCAGAGTCTCTAAATGAATTCCTGACAATAAAAATAAGGCAGGAATGGAGGAAAGGAATATGAATTCCATTATCCAAATGGATCCCACCGTACAGGAAAGTACGCATTACAGTTTTTTCGATCTGTATGACAAGCAAAGCTTTAAACAGCCTGCCAGAACGACATGGATTGATGGCTGGAAGGTCGAATATATGGCCATTGCACAACCTGAAACCATTCATCGCACCCCGATTGTTATTATTGGTGGGGCATTTCAAAACTTTAATTCCTACAAATATTGTGTCGAACAATTATTTGCGGCAGGCCCAATTATTTTAATTGATTTACCCTCCATGGGCTCAAACCAGCAAATTACCAATGTCGATACTTCGGTGTCGGCAGGGACTTTAGAGTTGGGTGATCTGGCACAGATGTTAGGCGTTTGGTTGGATATCGTCGGGCTAGAAAAAGTATCCGTGATGGGGATGTCGCTCGGTTCAGTGGTGGCTGCAGGACTGGCGGATCAACGTCCTGAATTGATTGACCGCATGATATTGATGGGCGTAATGCAAAAAACGCGCAAGAGCTGGCGCATGTTGCTTGAAGAATCCTTGCATTTGATGAAAGAACAGCGCATGGATGAATTTGGTCAAGCGGTGATTTTGTATTTGGTTAATCATGCCAAACTGGATGTGACGCGGATGTCACCGACAGCAAAGCGTTTGTTCTTTAGACAAATGGCTGAATTCACCAATACCGAACAAGAGCGTTATGACATTAACTGTAACCGTTTGCTGCGTTTGCAAGACGTGCCGATTCCACAGTGTGATGTATTGGTGTCTTGCGGGCAGTACGACAGTTTTACTTTGCCACATGAAAATGCGGGCTTTGCCTTGCAATGTCCGAATATGCAATTTGCCATGATTGCCAATGCGGATCATTTACCGCAGTTGCAACGCCGTAAGGAAACCATGAATTTGTTTGCAACTTATCTACGCGGTGAGTCTATTCAGCAGTTGGATGGGATCATTCCAATGAGCCGAGAGCAAATGCAAAATATTGAACGCCGTGGCGAAGCGCGTGTAAGTGTACAACAGCCATTCACGCATTTATCTCATCGCCATTCAGACCTCGTGGTTGAAACTCAAATTACGGATTTAAATTATTTCGGCGTGTTGCTGAATGTACAGGCTGAAATGTTGGACTCCATGCACGCATATCCTCGGGATTTGGCATTACATCTAGAAGATGAAGAAGGTGAGTTTAAAATTGAATGTCTCATCTTTGACGTTGTAGATACGCAGGTTCGTGCTTTGTTTAAGCATGGTAGTTTTGAGTTGGCGGAGCGTTTATTGCGCTTTGTACAACGCCAAAAAGAAGATGTGTTGTTATTAGAAGCCGTAAGTTAAAACATGAACATATAAAAAACAGCGCGTTAGCGCTGTTTTTTTGTTTTGGCATGGACCATCCAAACCAAATCGCCACAGTGCTGCTCTGCATCGTGGAAAGGAATCACTTGTTCTTGTTGCTGTTGTGGAAAGTATAAGGCCGGCTGAACGACGTCTACTTCTTCAAATCCTGTATGACTGAAAAACTGCTGTAATTCAGCAGGGGATTGAAAATGAAAAGTAAAAGCGCTGCGAGACATGACTTTGAGTAATTTACTACTGGCCCAAATAAAACGTGCTAAACGGTTCTTGACGGGTTCAGGATAGATGTCGGTCAGATAATGTAATTCCTGAAATGAGGCGCCATATTCGGTGATCCCTTGCAATAACTTATTCAGTAGCGTTTGATCAAAATAATTAATTAGCCCTTCACTAATCACCACCAAAGGACGTTCAGGGTTGAAACTCTGAAAAATACGTTCAAAATCTTGTGTGAAAATGTCGCCAGTTAAGACCTCGGGGGCATGCGGGTCAATCTGTTTGAGTGCCTGTGTTTTGATTTTTGCCATATCCGGCAAGTCGAGTTCACGATAGTTAATTTCAGGATGCTTGGTGCGAAAATTCCAACCACGCGGGGAAAGGCCACAGGCAATTTCGAGGACTTGTAGCTGAGGGTGTTGGGCAATGAGTTGATCTAAATGCTGATCGATCATGGCATGGCGCTGTTTGAGCGTCGAGCGCATGCTACCGCCCACATTCTTTTCTGCCCAGCTTTCTAATGGGTGGACTAAACGTGCTAAAAATTTGCCTTTACGCGTAGCAAAAACGGGATGTGAAATCCCCATGCTGTACCAAATATAGCCGGTGTAATGTGCAGTAAAGGAAATGTGTCGATGTTCCGATAAACTTTGTGTCATGTCGTCCTGACCTAATGTTGTTTTTATTGGCAATTTTTGTATAGCACCGAAGCACTTATTTTGACTTCATCATAAATCAAAAAGGAGCACCTTGTCGTGCTCCATTTTCTAGAATTTTGAAAGTCTTGGATTAGCAATATTGATTTTTAAAATCCACAATGCGGTTACGCACATTTTGCCAGTCCGCTCCGAGTTCAATGCTTTGTCCAATCTCAATTTGTGGGATTTTTCCGCGCATACGTTCTAAGCGTTCCTGATTTGGAAGAGCCAAGTTTTGAATTCCATCAAGCGCAATGCATGCAGATTCACGGTTATTACATACGAGGCCCATATCACAACCTGCATTTAATGCTGCTTGGATACGAGCATCTGCGCCGCCAGCGACACAAGCTGCTTGCATGCTTAAATCATCGGAGAATAAAACGCCATCAAATTGGAGCTCTTGACGTAAGACTTTCTGAATCCAATACGGTGAAAAACCAGCAGGGTTAGGATCAATATTTTCATAAATCACATGCGCAGGCATTAAGGCATCAAGCTGTGGTTGCAGTTGAATAAAGCTTTGCATGTCTTTTTGATAGATTTCTTCATAACTACGATGGTCAATGGCAGCAGCAACATGTGAGTCTGCTTTCACCGATCCATGGCCTGGGAAATGCTTACCTGTAGATGCCATCCCCGCACGTTTCATACCTTTTAAGAAAGCACTTGCCAATGGAATAATGTCTTGCATATTTTTGGCAAAACCACGGTCACCAATCACATCACTGACATCATTTAAATCAAGCACCGGTGCAAAACTGAAATCGATGCCGACCGCAAGGACTTCGGCTGCCATCAACCAGCCACATTGTTCAGCCAGTTCAACAGCTTTTTCAGGTTCAGTTAAGTAAATTTCTCCAAACTTACCCATAGCTGGTAGGAGTGTGAAGCCTTGCTTTAAGCGTTGTACACGACCACCTTCCTGATCGACCGCAATTAAAATATCAGGACGAATTTGACGCATATGGTCGGTCAGGGCACGAACTTGTTCAGGAGATTCAATGTTACGACCAAATAAAATCATGCCGCCAACTTGTGGTGCTTGTAATAGTTCAATATCTTCTTGGGTAAGTTCTGTGCCAGCAATGTCGAGCATTAATGCGCCAATCATATTCGGTGTCCGTGTTGGAATTTTTAAGGAAAAACAATACCTGAATTCTGCAATGATTTGCTACACTTTGTCAGCAGAGAATATGATAAAACTACACGACATAAACATATTAAGTTGTTTAAGATTTTGAATCTATTCAATTCAGGTCGAAAACCAACACGGTAATATTGGTCTTAATACCAAGGAAGTACAAATTATTTATGAAACTTCAAACATTAGCTTGTGCCGTTGCGATTGCGACAGGTGGATTCTTTTTCACTCATGTGGTGAATGACGCAATTGCTGCCAATAATACAGAAGCAGTGAGCGCGGGTACCATTCAGCCCACACAAGAGCAAGCCTTGGTCTCACGTCAGCTTGCAACATTGGTAGACCGTCAACACTATTTAAATCAGCGTTTAGATGCCAATACCTCTAACCGTATTTTAGATTTTTATATTGATAGTTTAGACGCTGAACATACGTTGTTCTTGGCATCGGATATTGAAAATTATAAAAAACGTTATGGTTCAACTTTTGGTGCAAATCTCAAAGCGGGCAATTTAACAGGGCCGTATGCGATTCATGCGCAATATCGTGAGCGCTTAAAACAGTTCTACACCTATATGTTGGAAGAGCTGAAAAAGCCACAGAATTTAAATCAACCGAATAACTACATCGAAACCGATCGTGAAAAAGCGCCATTCTTTAAATCGACAGAAGAACAGCGTGCGCATTGGAATAAAATGTTGGTCTCTCAGCTGATCAATTTAACCATCAGCAAAGAAGAAGAGAAAGCCAAACAGAAAGCGTTGAAAGATGATCCTGCTTTGGCAAATGGTCAAGATTTAACTGGTCCTGAAGATTTAACACCTGAACAGACTTTAACCAAGCGTTATACACGTCAGTTAGAGCGGATTAGTCGTTTAAAAAGCGATGATGTGCTTGATAAAACTCTGAATGCCATGATGCTGACGTATGATCCGCACAGTAATTACTTTCCACCTATAGATGCGATGGAATTGAACCGTCAAACCACGCTGCAATTGGAAGGGATTGGGGTGTCGATTCGTCCTGAACGTGGCAACGAAGACTACACCAAAATTGAAACGATTGTAGAAGGAGGTCCAGCCAGCAAATCAGGACAAGTCAAGTCAGGCGATCGTATCGTTGGTGTTGCCCAAGATGGCGACAAAATGGTGGATGTGATCGGTTGGCCGAGCAATGAAATTGTCGGACTGATTCGTGGTAAACGTGGCACCAAAGTGACTTTACGTTTATTGGGTGCTGGTGCGTCCATGAATCAAGCGCGAAATGTCACAATTGTACGTGATGTAATTCAAGAAGAAGATGCAGGCGTGCGTTCACGTACCGTTGAAATTGAACGTGATGGCAAAAAACATAAGTTTGGTGTGATTGAAATTCCATCGTTTTACTTGAACTATCGTGCCCGTCGTGCAGGTACAGATTACCGCTCTGTGTCAGAAGATACCAATAAAGCCTTAAAAACATTAGATGCGCAAAATGTTGAAGGCATCATCATTGACTTGCGTAACAACCCTGGTGGCTCACTTGAAGAAGTGGCGCGTATGCTTGGACAAGTGATTAAATCAGGTCCAGTGGTGCAAATCCGTGATGGTAATGGCAATGTCAGCGTGTTTGAAGATGATGATGGGGGCGCGCAAACTTATGCAGGTCCATTGGCGGTATTGATTAACTTGGCTTCGGCATCTGCGAGTGAAATTTATTCTGCTGCGATTCAAGACTATGAGCGTGGTGTGGTGATTGGTAGTACCACAACGGGTAAAGGCACTGCACAGGTACAACTTGACTCTTTAGCCTATGGTCAAGCAACCTTAACGCAACGTAAATTCTACCGCGTGACTGGCGGTAGTACCCAAAATAAAGGGGTCGTACCTGATATTAAGCTGGTCGATATTTACAATGAAGAGTTTGGTGAGCGTAAAGCGAAAAATGCTTTACAGTGGGATACCATTCCTACAGCACCGTTTAAACGTGAAGGCTCGATCCAAGCCTATGTTCCCGATTTGATTAAGTCATCTCAGCAACGTGTCAGCATTGATCCGCAATTTAAATATTTAGAGCAACGTACTGCGATTGCGAAAAAGACGGAAGAGCAAAAGCGTGTGGTACTAGACTTAGCGAAGCGTAAAGCCGAGCTGTTGGCACTAGAGCAAAAGTCTTTGGATGCTGAAAATCAGCGTCGTAAAGTGGTGGGTCAAAAACCTTATGCCAACTGGGAAAGCTACCAAGCGTCTATGGATGCATTGGTGGAGGCACGTGCAAAAATGAAGGCAAACCAACGTCCAGCACTGCCTGAAGAAGAAGTCATTGTGACGGAAGCAGCAAACGTGCTAATGGACTATGCAAAATTACAAGGTACAACACCAACAACAGCAGCCAAAAAGTAAGTAATTCATCCATAAATAACATTGAGATGATTGCTTGAGTTTTTGACAGAAAAGATGAATTTATCCATTGAGAAATAGCGAGCTACGGCTCGCTATTTTTTTGTGAGTAGGGCGGTGTTCGATTTAAATCTAGAAAGCAATCTATAAATGATTCTAACTTATTCATTTTATTATGATTAGAAACTGTTCTAAAATAATAGACACCTGATGCAATTTTTATCAAAAGTTTAAGTTTTAGTGAACTTCATCAAGCTTTATTTTTTTAAAATAATCAGTTGCTTAAAATCTTGAAAGAAAGACTTGACCATTACCGTAGACTAATAGATTCTAAGAGAAAATAAGTAAGTAATTGAAAATGTAACAAGTTAAAGGGAAGAGATAGATTGGGTAATTCGGTTAAAGAAAGTGCCACGATAACCTAAGCGGAACGCTTGATATGACCCATATTCATTATGATTACAATCTGGTCGTTGGTTCAATCGTAGTTGCATTATTAAGTTGTTACTTAGCTGTTTCACTCGAACAAATGTTGTTCCGTGGAACACGACCAAGATATGAAAATGTCATTTTATTATTCAGCGGTGCAATTTTAGGTGCTGCGATTTGGTGCATGCATTTTGTAGGCATGATGGCCAGCCATTTGCCTTCAAATTATAGTTTTGATACCAGTCTGACCCTAACTTCCTATTTTATCGCCTTTGTCGCGTCCACTTTTGCCGTGTGGTTAACCACACGACTGACGCTACCATTTCCTCGTTTAATTTTAGGCTCCGTATTAATGGGCCTTGGCATTTCCGGAATGCATTACACGGGGATGCTGAGTTTAGACGTTCAGGGTTATGAGCAACGATACGAACCTTTAATTGTTATCTGTTCAATTTTAGTTGCGATCTGTGGCTCGTGTTTGGCATTTTGGCTAACGTTTAAAAATAAATACTCGCCAAAACGTAACATCATGAATGCCTTTGTTGCGGTCATGCTGACTTTTAGCATTGTCGCTATGCATTATATTGGTATGGCAGCTGTTGATTTTGTACCGCTAAACTCGATGGATGTATTGGTTGCAGCTCAAATTAACCATAATTTATTGCTATTTATTGTCTTATTTGTCACCAGTTTATTGTTGATGGCGGCCTTTAGCGTTGCAGTACTTGAGCAACGTTTAGAACATCGCAGTTTGCAGTTGATGCGCGCAAATCGAGAACTAGCCAATCAAGCTGTACAGGATAATTTGACCCGTTTACCTAATCGACTATTTTTGGCTGAATATGCACATTTTCTATTTACAGAGCATCGCTTAAGACAAGATAAAATTGCTTTTATTTATATTGATATCGACCGTTTTAAAGCGGTCAATGATGTGTTTGGACACCATGTGGGTGATCAACTACTGATTCAAATTGCTACGCGTATTCACCGTTTAATTAATGATAAAGCCAAATTGCTACGAATCGGTGGGGATGAGTTTCTGATTGTACTTGAGTCGGCAAACAATGATTCTGCCACAGCAATGTCTGAAAAAATATTGGAATTGATGCAAGAAAGCTTTTTGATTGCAGGTAAGGAAATTAACATTTCAGGCAGTATTGGTATTGCGATGTACCCTGAACATGGTGCGAACTTACAAGACCTACTGATCAATGCAGACACCGCAATGCTGAGTTCAAAGTATCAAGGGCGTAATACCTATTCATTTTTTAATTATACCGCCGACCAATTTGAAGAAAAAAGTCAGACGAAACTGATCAATGATTTGTATAAAGCGGTAGAAGAACAACAGTTTATCTTATTTTATCAGCCAAAATTTAATGCCGCTGATCGTGAAATTTGTGGAGTAGAGGCCTTAATTCGTTGGAATCATCCAACTCTAGGTATGTTGACGCCAAATAAGTTTATCAATGGTGCAGAAAAAACTGGACTGATTATTGCCATGGGCTATTGGGCGCTTGAAGAAGCCTGTAAGCAAATTCAGCACTGGGAAAAGCTGAATATGCCGTTGTATCCTATTGCGGTCAATTTATCAGCGATTCAGTTTGAACATAAACACTTATTTAGTACTTTAGAGTCGCTTTTTGCACGGTATGAAATCAACCCGTCACATTTAATTATTGAAATTACCGAGTCAACAGCGATGCATCATATCGATGCCAGTATCTTGACTTTTGAACATTTGAGAAAGATGGGAATTAAAGTTGCGATTGATGACTTTGGGACGGGACATTCAAGTTTCTTGTATTTAAAAGAACTGCCTGTAGATGAGCTGAAAATTGACCGTGAGTTTATCCGTAATTTGAGCGTCGGTTCTAAAGAAGAAATTATTTTAGAAAGTATTATTCACTTGGCAATTCGACTGGGTTTAACGGTCACTGCAGAAGGTGTAGAGACAGAACAACAAGCAGAAATTTTAAAACGTTTAGGTTGCCAACAGTTGCAGGGCTATTTGTTAGGAATGCCGATGCCAGTGGCACAGCTTGAAGAACGCATGAAAATGAAAGTTGAATAAAGTCCTCGTAGTCTGATCGCATTGCCAATGAGTGAGAAAAAAAGACAGAGAAATGCTTTATATCGTCGATAAAAACAGGTCGTCATCCAATGTAAAACATCAAGACACGCCACGCTAAGATTTTGACTCAACCCGATGTGGTTGATTATTTTTAATGGTCAATCTGATACAATATCGCCAATTTTCCATATTGATCAGATCTGATCTTTTGCACTGCGAGTTTTGCAGTAGGTGTCTTTCATGAGTTTTAAAGAAGAATTAGCGACACAGGTCGCTCAGCGACGTACTTTCGCTATTATTTCCCACCCCGATGCCGGTAAAACCACAATGACAGAAAAACTGTTGTTATGGGGACAGGCGATTCAGGTTGCAGGTATGGTAAAAAGCCGTAAATCTGATCGTGCGGCAACGTCTGACTGGATGGAAATGGAAAAAGAACGTGGGATTTCGATCACCACCTCTGTTATGCAGTTCCCGTTTAAAGACAAGATGATTAACTTGCTCGACACCCCAGGGCATGAAGACTTTTCTGAAGATACTTACCGTACATTAACTGCTGTTGACTCTGCGCTTATGGTGATTGATGGTGCAAAAGGTGTCGAAGATCGTACGATCAAATTGATGGAAGTGTGTCGTATGCGCGACACGCCGATTATTTCATTCGTCAACAAAATGGACCGTGAAATTCGTGAGCCATTAGAACTGCTAGATGAAATCGAAAACGTTTTAAAAATTAAATGTGTTCCGATTACTTGGCCACTGGGCACAGGTCGTGACTTTGCGGGTGTATTTAACCTACTCGAAGAAAAATTCTACGTTTATAAGGCGGGTTTCGGTTCAACCATTACGGATATTGAAGTTCGTGATGGCTATGACTATGCAGATTTGCGTGAAAAAGTCGGCGATCTCGCTTGGGCCGCATTTGAAGAATCATTGGAGTTGGTTCAAATGGCCAATGAGCCTTTAGACCGTGATGAATTTTTGGCAGGCCGTCAAACGCCAGTCTTGTTTGGTACGGCACTCGGTAACTTTGGTGTGGACCACGTTTTGGATGCATTTAGTCAATATGCGCCTGAACCTAAAGCACATCCAACTCAAGACCGTAAAGTTGAAGCGACTGAAGAAGGCTTCACTGGTTTCGTCTTTAAAATTCAAGCCAATATGGATCCAAAACACCGTGACCGCATTGCATTCATGCGTATCTGTTCGGGTAAGTATGAAAAAGGCTTAAAAATGAAACATGTGCGTCTAGGTAAAGATGTGCGTATTA
Organism: Acinetobacter sp. YH01005; assembly: GCF_013420465.1. Lineage (NCBI taxonomy): Bacteria > Pseudomonadati > Pseudomonadota > Gammaproteobacteria > Moraxellales > Moraxellaceae > Acinetobacter > Acinetobacter sp. YH01005. The sequence continues at coordinate 158,495 of NZ_VOYA01000003.1, forward strand.
GTGATGCCTTAACGTTCCTTGCTGGTGACCGTCAGCACCTTGAAGAAGCATGGCCGGGTGACATTATCGGTTTGCATAACCATGGTACGATTCAAATTGGTGATACCTTCACTTCGGGTGAAGATTTACACTTTACTGGTATTCCTCACTTCGCCCCTGAAATGTTCCGTCGCGTTCGTTTAAAAGATCCATTGAAGTCAAAACAGCTACAAAAAGGCTTAAAAGAACTTTCAGAAGAAGGTGCGACTCAGGTCTTTATGCCGCAAAACAGTAACGACTTAATTGTGGGTGCTGTGGGTGTGCTTCAGTTTGAAGTGGTGGCATATCGTCTGAAAGAAGAATACAAAGTTGATTGTATTTACGAGCCTGTAAGTATCAATACCGTACGTTGGGTATCTTGTGATGACGAGAAAAAATTCAACGAATTTAAGAAAAAAGCACATGACCAATTGTCTGTCGATGGCGGTGGTCATTTAACTTATCTTGCACCAAGTCGTGTGAATTTACAGTTAATGCAAGAACGTTATCCGGATATCGTGTTCCGTAATACACGTGAACACTAAGTTGTTCTTTTACAGAAATAAAACAGCTTCTTCGTGAAGCTGTTTTATTTTGTGGTAGAGTTTTTAAATCCATACATTACGCAATCATTTGGTCGTTTAGGACATCATGAAAAAATTCAAGGATGCTACAGTTTTTGGAGTTTTGGGGAGTGTTTTGCTGCTCAGTGCATGTGATTCAGGAAAAGAAAACAAAGCGACAAAGCCGGCCGATGATGGCGCTTCTGAAGCGGTCGTGATCAATCCAGATGTTTTGCCCTATTTAAATATCCAAGAGCAAGCCGCAAAAATTGCCAAACCGTTTTGTGAAAATAAAAGTTGTATCGATTTAGAGATACAAGCCATTCAGACCGTAGATACGTGGTTGAATGGTTGGATTGAAAAGAATCAGGCCAGCGTCGTACAAGATCAGATTGCATTAAAGCAAAATATGAATCTCCAACAAGCTGTCGATGCGTATGTGAAAAAATCAGATGCTTGGCAAGCAGAGTTTAAAACCAATAAAGCCTATGAATTGGCGATGTACACACGAGTTCCATATCAACGGAATCAATATGTGCTGCTGCAAATCGGTGTCGATACCAAACAGGAAAATATCACGGTCAAAGAGCGCTATTATTTTTTTGTGGCAGACCGTCGTGCGAAAAAAAATCTCAAACCCTTAGATATTATTGATGCAAAGCAGCAGCAAAATATGGATGCCATTGTGCAGCAAGCCTATGGCAAATGGTTAGATGAACAAGATGTGGATGTCAAAAAATCGGCACCGAAAAAACTCTATTGGGGCCAAGCAGATTGGTTCTTTGATCAAGAAGGTGTCGGTTTGCATTACCGTACAGATGAAATTATCAAAGATAGTACACAACTGGATATTTATCTCAGCAAAGCGCAAACACAACAAGTCTTGAAAGCTGATGTGTATCAGCATATGTTCTAAACAACGAAAGTATTTAATTTGATGAGATATTTACTGAGATAAATATCAATTATTCGAAATGAAAGGTTGAAGCAATGGTGCAAAAAAATAAAATTTGGGCAAGCTCAATATTGGCAGTTTCTGTTGCATTCACGGCGTGTCAGCCACAACAAGCTGAACCTGAAAAAAAGCCGGATCAAGCCAAAACTGAACAGCCAGATTTGAGTGCAAAACTGATTGGTGATGCGGAAAAATTACAACTGAATTTACCTGAATGTGATGGCGGGGTCTGTCCTGAAATTTCAGTTGAACGCTTAAACAGTAATCAAGCCTTTATTGATGAATTTATTGATGCGGAAATTTTAAAACAGTTGGGAGAGATCCTGTCTGTTTCGCCTTTAGAAGATAAAACGCTGAGCAAAGACGCTCCCGCTGCAAGTGAAGTACCTGCAGCGTCTGAAGCAAAATCTGCTTTGGCAAAGGTTGAAACGCCCAAATTAAAATTGGAAAAAGCCACGCAGCCTTATATGCAAGCATTTTTAAATTTAGATAAAGAGTTGAAATCTTTAAGCGCCAATCAGCAAATCAGTTTGATGATTAAACCTAAAATATTGAATGCTGAAAAACCCTTGGCAACAGTGGTTTTAAATACCAGCTCATATTTAGGTGGGGCGCATGGTTCTTCTGCACAGCAATATTATAACTTCGATTTAAGCACTCAAAAATTGGTACAGCTCAATGACATATTGCTGCCCAATCAACGTACTAAACTTGAAAAGCTGGGCTATGAAGTCTTTAAAACTTGGGTGAAAGATGCCAAGTTGGCGGACAATGTTCAAGAATATGAACAGATTTGGAAATTTAAACTGTCTGATAACTTTTATCTAAGTCAGCAAGGTCTAATTTTGCAATATGCCGAATATGAAATTGGGCCATATGTGGCGGGTTTACCACGTTTGACCATTCCGTATGATCAATTGCAAAGTATCTTGAAAAAGCAATATCTACCAGTAGTTGAAGCTGCTGAAGCCTCAGCCGTAAAAGCAAATTAATTAGTTCAATGACTTACTCACTGTTTGATACGCATACGCATTTTGATGTTCCTGATTTTGACGTTGATCGGGAACAGTTGGCGCATGCTGCCAAACAGGTGGGTGTCGATGCTTTGGTATTGATTGGTTTTGTGCAGTCACGTTTTCACGATTTGCTGCAAACCCAAGAGTTTTTAGCTCGTTTATCCAATGCTCCCAAAAGCTATTTAGCCCCCGGCTTACATCCGTTTTATATTGAGCAACATCGTACAGAACATTTGTTCGATGTGGAACAGCTGCTAAAGCAGCATGATTGTGTCGCTATCGGTGAAATAGGTTTAGATACCTTTTTGAAACAGCATAAACAGCCCGAACTTTTTCAAAAGCAGCAGCAGTATTTTTCCGCACAACTTGAATTAGCACAGCAGTTTGATAAACCCATTTTGCTGCATATTCGCAAATCCCATGCGGAGGTGCTTTCGATGTTGAAAAAGCATCAATTTAAGCTCGGTGGTATCGCACATGCATTTAGTGGTGGTGTTGAAGAAGCGAAGGCATTTACCAAGCTAGGTTTTAAAATTGGTGTAACGGGGCAAATCACCAATCCCAATGCAAAAAAATTACATCAAGTGGTTCAGACTTTAGGGGCGGCACATTTGGTCTTAGAAACCGACTGTCCCGATATGACCCCCTTATGTTGTCAGCATTCGACGGAAGGGCGTACTCGTAATACGCCGGTCAATTTGCCCTATGTCTTGCAGGGTTTGGCTCAGAGCTTAAACCGTACTGAATCTGAGATTGCACAGATCTTATGGAGAAATTCATTACAAGCATTGCATTTGGACGCTTAAGCGGCAACAAATATTGACGCTGCTTGATTGAATCAGGTTTTCTCCACATTGTTTATACAATGATGGTTTTCTAAAAAAAGGCGCATTATGCAATTTCTAAAATGCTTTAGACTTGGCATTATGCTGTTAAATTATTTTGAGTGAGTTTCACATGGCACAAGGACTATTGGCTGGCAAACGCTTTTTAATCGCGGGTATTGCAAGTAAGTTATCAATCGCATTTGGTATTGCGCAAGCTTTACATCGCGAAGGTGCAGAACTGGCTTTTACATACCCAAATGAAAAATTAAAAAAACGTGTAGATGATTTTGCTGAACAATTTGGTTCAACTTTAGTTTTCCCATGTGATGTCGCAGTAGACGCTGAAATTGATACCGCTTTTGCTGAACTTGCTAAACATTGGGATGGTCTAGATGGTGTTGTGCATTCAATTGGTTTTGCACCGGCACATACTTTAGATGGCGATTTCACTGATATTACCGACCGTGAAGGTTTTAAAATTGCTCACGACATCAGCGCATATAGCTTTATTGCGATGGCTCGTGCGGCAAAACCTTTATTGGCTGCACGTCAAGGTTGCTTATTGACGCTGACTTACCAAGGTTCTGAACGCGTAATGCCAAACTATAACGTTATGGGTATGGCAAAAGCGTCACTAGAAGCAGGCGTACGTTATTTGGCAACAAGTCTTGGTGCTGAAGGTATTCGTGTAAATGCGATTTCAGCAGGTCCAATTCGTACCTTAGCGGCTTCAGGGATTAAATCTTTCCGTAAAATGTTAGATCTAAATGAAAAAGTTGCACCGCTTAAACGCAATGTAACTATTGAAGATGTCGGTAATGCAGCATTGTTCCTTTGCTCACCTTGGGCAAATGGTATTACAGGTGAAATTCTGTATGTTGATGCTGGCTTTAATACTGTAGGTATGAGCGCTGATCTAATGGCAGATGCTGAGTAATTCTCTTTAAGTTCCCTCTCCCTTTGGGAGAGGGCTAGGGTGAGGGAATAAAATCCTCTACCCTTGCGAAACAGTATTTCTCATCTCCTAGAAGAAGAGGGGATAAATAAAGCAATAAAAAAGACCGCTAAAAGCGGTCTTTTTTAGATTTAAAGATAAGCGATTAAGCTTGGCCTTCAGCAGCAGTTTGCGCACGTTGCAAATTCGCTTCGAATTCAGCATCGAAGTTAATTGGTGTAAGCAATAATTGTGGGAAGCTGCCTTTAGTCACCATATCGTTCACTGCTTCACGTAGGAATGGGAACAAGATATTTGGGCAGTAAGCACCAAGAATGTACGGAAGACGTTCTTCTTCAACGCTATCGATCAGGAAGATACCTGCTTGAGTAACGTCAACGATAAATGCAGTGTCACCCGCATTGTTTGCTTGAACGACAACTTTGAGTGAAACTTCGAAGTGTGTTGGATCAACTTTTTCTGCAGAAGAAGAAAGGTTGATATTTAGTTCAGGCTGCCATTCTTTAGTAAATACTTGAGCCCCAGGTACTTCGAAAGAAATATCTTTAGTATAAATACGCTCTAATGCCAATTGTGGTTGAGCTTGTTGTTCTTCACTCATTGTTTATTCCTTAATATGAGGTGACGATTTATGTTTAAAATTAAGATAGCATGCCGTCGAGTTTGCCTTCACGCTCTAAAGCATAAAGTTGGTCAAAACCGCCAATAAACTGATCATTAATAAAAATTTGAGGAACGGTACGGTGGTTGGTGCGTTGCATCAATTCAACACGTACTTCAGGCGCTTCATTTGATAAATTAATTTCTTTATAAGCCACGCCTTTACGCTCTAGGAGCTGTTTTGCACGAATGCAGTAAGGACATACAGTTGTTGAATAAATCGTAACTTCAGCCATGTTAATCTCCTAAGAAGCGCTTATTTGCTTTTAACTAAAGGTAAGCCTTGAGCTTTCCAGTTGCTAATGCCGCCGTCTAAACGGTATGCATCTGCATGACCGACTTGTTGCAATGCAGAACCTGCCACTTGACCAAGGTTACATACAAAAACCAACGGGCGATCAGAAGTTTTTAACTCTTCAATGTGTTTTGTAATTTGGCTATATGGAATATTACGGCTACCGCTAATATGACCTTCGCGGAAGTCTTTCGCATCACGTAAGTCAATCAGTTGAGCATTTTTAGCTTTAACTAAAATCCCTAAAGATTGAGGTGAAATTTTGCGACCATTACGCTGGCCTTCAAGAATAAAGAACAGCACGACCAATACAGCCAGCGTTCCAAATAAGAAGGGGTGATTCCCCATAAATTCGAACCAACGTTCCACAATTCACCTAACTACAATTTTAAATTGCCAAGAGTATAGCCCATAAATATGGTGATCAAAATCACCCCTTCAAGGGCATGAACAGAATAAAAATTAATTTTTTTGCTGCGCTTCCGTGATTTCATCGATCAGACGTAAATAACTGTCTAATCGGCGCGGCAAAATTTCGCCATTTTGAGCCGCCATTCTAAGCGCACATTGCTTTTCATGTTTATGCGTACAGTTACGGAACTGACAATAACCCAAATGTGACTCGATCTCAGGGAAACCTTGCTGAACTTTTTCCAATTCTAGGTGCCATAAACCAAATTCACGGATTCCAGGTGAATCAATCAATGCAGAACCTTCACCAAACGCAATTAAGCGCGTAGAGGTGGTGGTGTGCTGACCGAGCGCGGAGTTTTCCGAAATAATATTGGTTTTTTGCGCAGCATCCGGAACAATGGCATTAATTAAAGTACTTTTACCAACCCCAGACTGACCTACAAATGCGACAGTTTCACCAGAAAGTCGAGCAGAAAGTGCGCTTAAGTCACCATCGGATTGGGTTTGCATGACCTCATAGCCCAAGTCACGATATTCTTGTAATAGCGTTAAGATCGGATCGTTGTCTTTAAGTAAGTCTGATTTATTTAAGACCAATAAGGCTGGAATATCAGCATCTGCACAGGCCACCAAATAGCGGTCAATCAGGCCAGGTGCTGGCTCAGGAAGCGGTGCAAATACAATCACAATCAGGCTGACATTGGCTGCGACAGGTTTCACTTTGTGATAACGGTCAGGGCGTGTCAGTAAAGATTGGCGTGGATGAATCGCGGTAATAATCCCTAAACCTGTGATCGGGTCAGCTTGCCATTTGACACGGTCACCCGTCACCAATAATTCGAGATTGGTACGGGTATGGCAGCGCCAAACACTGCCTAATTCGATGGGTTTCCAATGGGGTTCAGGTTCACCTGCTTGCACAATTGGTTTTTCAGGATGTTGGTCGGGTGTAGACAGCGCTTGAACTTCAAGTTGACGACCATAATGTTGGACGACCAAGCCTTCCAAATCTGCAGAAGTATCGATTTCTTCCTGACGAGATTTATGTTGCTTCTGAATGCGACGTTGCTGCTGTTCAGTCAGTCGGCGCTTACGAATTAAAGCCATTCATATCCTAAAAAACCATGAAAACTAGATGGCAAAAATAGCATGAAAGCAGGGTCTATTTACAGCGCAAGCCCAATAAATTTGCTACTATGTTCATTTTTACAGCCTAATAAGATTGCACATTTATGAGCAGCACACCTGATACACGCCTGATTTGGATTGACCTTGAAATGACAGGTCTAGATACAGATAACGACCAGATTATTGAAGTTGCAACAATTGTGACGGATGATAATTTAAATATTCTGGCGGAAGGGCCTGTGCTTGCGGTACATCAGTCTGACCGTGTGCTCAATGCGATGGATGAATGGAATACTCGCCAACATGGTCAATCAGGCCTAATCGAACGTGTACGTCGTAGTAAATTGACAGCACAAGATGCTGAACAGCAAACTTTAGAATTTTTGAAAAAATGGGTGAATCCAAAATCATCACCAATGTGTGGTAACTCAATTTGCCAAGATCGTCGTTTCTTACATCGTTTAATGCCTGAAATGGAACAATACTTCCACTACCGTAATCTTGATGTATCATCAGTGAAAGAATTGGCGAAACGCTGGCGCCCAGAGATCATGGGTGGCTTGAAAAAGAATGCCTCGCATTTGGCGATGGATGATATCCGTGACTCCATTGCAGAGCTTAAATACTACCGTGAATATTTCTTTATTATGAATAAAGACTAAGGTTGTAAGATTGAAAAAGAGGCGAAAGCCTCTTTTTTTAGCGCTACTTTCTCAACTTTTCTGCATTGAGTTTTTTGAGGTTTAATGCCTCGAAAACTACCCATAAACACAACATAATTATAAATTGTTGTTCACTTTCATAGTGTGCAAAAGTCACCAATGCGAACAGAGTGAGAAATAGAATTCGGATGATATTGCTTAGATTCAAATTTTTCTTTTGATATATCACGATCAGTGTGGCGTAGGCCAAAATAAGTAGGGTATTCAGACACAATAAAATAGAAAAAAACATGGCGATCCTACATAGGCGGATAACAATATTATTTGAGTTTTAGTATAAATTTTAATCGAAATTATTGTGCTTATTTTCATTTGTTGGATCAAGCCATCTGTGTGATAGAAATATTACCGCAGTCAAAATGAAGGAGTTTTGTTAGAATGGCGCTTCTGTTTCCTGCTTTTGTACTTTTATGACTGAACTGCTCCAAGATGATGAATATGACCGCCGTTTTGCTGGCGTAGCCAAAATATATAGTGATGAAAGTTTTCATCATTATGAAAAAAGTCATGTCATGGTGATAGGGATTGGTGGTGTAGGCTCATGGGCGGTCGAAGCTTTAGCGCGTACTGGTATTGGTGAGCTGACCTTGGTCGATATGGATGTCGTTGCTGCATCGAATATTAATCGACAATTGCCTGCCATGAGCACGACATTGGGACATGAAAAAATTGAAGTCATGGCAGAGCGATGCCGTGCGATCAATCCCCGAATCAAAATAAATTTGATTGATGATTATCTCACACCCGAAAATGTCAAAGAAATTTTGGCAGGTGCTCCTGACCTAATTTTAGATTGTATTGATGATGTGAAGGCCAAATTTGCCTTAATGCTACATTGCCGTTTTAATAAAATTCCGTTGATCGTTTCCGGTGGAGCAGGGGGTAAACTTGATCCGCTGAAAATCCGAGTCGCAGATTTATCAAGAACAGAGCAAGACCCGATGTTAGCCAAATTGCGCACACAATTACGCGGCAAAGGCATTTGTAAAAAGCCGAAAGAAAAGTTTGGGATTACCTGTGTTTATTCGATTGATAATCCATTTTCCAGTGCTGATGTTTGTCCAAGTGCAGGCTTACGTTGTGGTGGATATGGTTCAGCAGTAGTCGTGACGTCCAGCTTTGCGATGGTGGCTGTGTCAGAGGTGCTCAAAAAACTTGATGCAAAACGAGCAAAAGCATGACAGCTATCTCATTTTGAAAAAAATAAAGCACCGAATTCGGTGCTTTTTTTGTATATAGAATTAAAATCAGACACAATGTTGGAATAATTAAAATATTGATTTTTTTGGGGCGAGTATGTGGTTTTTACTGATACTAATTTTGGGGATGGGAGCACTTGCGTTTTGGATGTGGAAAAGACCCGATCCAGTAAAACGCGATCAGGCTAAAGCGGTTGGGCATGACTTGTGGATAGACCAATTAGATGCACAGCTGAAATTTGCAGAACGTTTAATGCTTGATGCACCAACCGACTATGCGCGTGCCTATGAGTTGTATCAAAATTTGGCCAAACAGCATGAAATTCCGCAGGCCTATGTCGCTATGGGGCAGATGCATTTACAAGGCTTAGGCAGAGAAGTCAGTGTGGAAAATGCGCTGGCTTTATTGGAAAAAGCCAATAGTTTAGGTAGTGATGATGCTGCATATGTGTTGGGGCAAGTTGAAGAAGGTATCTATGGCGGTGTGCCCAATATTGAAAAAGCGCAATATTGGTATCGACATGCGATTTCACGCGGTCATTTGGATGCACAATATCGACTCGCCGAACTAAACCCAGAAGATCAGACACATGCCGAGCAGCAACATTTAGATTTGTTGCAAAAAAATGCGGACAATGGACATGCCAATTCACAGTATCAATTGGCACAGTTCTATTTAAAACAAGCCACGCCAAATATTGCTCTGGGATTGGAATATTTACTGAAAGCTGCCCAACAAGACCATATGGCGGCTATTCAGCAATTGCAGCAGTTCTATGCTCAAGGAAAGTATCTTGCGCAAAATGATGAAAAGTCATTGCAATATTTAAAGCGAGGATTGCTACTCGGGCACCAGCAGCAGTTGTATGAATATTATCAAGCGGTGTTGATGGGTAAGATCGATGTCGATCAGCGTCAGCGGGTTTATCATGATCTTTTGCAGCAGGCCAAAGAGCACAAAGTTGCTGCAGCCAGCCGATTATTAGGTATTGCACATTTTCATGGTTGGTACTTGGAGAAGCAGGAAACTTTAGGTTTTCGCTTTCTGACCGAAGCTGCTCAACTTAAAGATGCTGATGCAATTAGTCTTATTGCAGCGCTGTATTTTGAAAAGTATTTGGTTCGTGATGATCCGCAAAAAGCATTTGAGTTATATCAAACAGCGTATCAATTCAAACCATTATTCATTAACCAAGTCGGTTTGGCCCTATGCTATCTACACGGCGTCGGTGTTGAGCGAAATATCAAGCAAGCACAGCAACTTTTAATTGAAGCTGCTAGGCATTTAAATGATATGTCCATTACTTGTGTCGCTGATCAAAACTATGTGATTGGACGTTTTTATGCATTACCAGAGTATCCATTAGCACATCGTGATCAGTGTTTGAGTTATCTGGAAAAAGCCGCAGAACAAGGTTCGCAGGATGCTGCTTGGTATCTCTATCGTTTAGCTGTGGAAAATATCTTGCCTGATGTACAGTTTGATGAAGCTCAAACCCAGCGAGCATTGTTGAAGGCGGCGAAATTAGGCCATCCTGATGCACTTACGCAACTAGGTCTAGTTAATTTAAAAGGACAATGGGGAATACAAGATTTCCAACAAGCGTTGCAGTATTTCTCGCAAGCGGCGGGATTAGGAAATGTGACTGCCTTGTACCAGCTTGGTGAAATGTCAGAACATGGTTTAGGTGTACAGCAAGATTTAACCCAAGCGCATAGCTATTATGCACAAGCGGCTCAGGGGATGAATGCTGCGGCGTTAACGCGATTGGGCTATTTATATATTCATGGCATGGGCGTAGAGCGTGATCTTAAAATTGCACAGCAATATTTGGAAAAAGCGGCCTTGCAAGGCTATGTCGAAGCACAAGAACAATTGGAGAATATTCACGCATTTTTAAATGCCAATTAATCGTGATGCAAGGCAGTAAGGTGGTATGAAGAGACCTGAAGTTTAGTTTGATGGTCTCTATATTTTTTTAATGCAGAAATAAATAGAGTAAAAATAACATAAAGAATTGATGTGGAAATTTGAATTTTTACTTACATAAAACCCAACAAAGCAGGCAGTTTATGCCTAGAAAAATATGAGTTTTTTTGATTAAATACCCCGCATATTTTATAAAAATCTGATTTTAGATAATAACGATGCTGAACAATATATATTCTGCAATTGAAAAATTGGGCATTAGTCCACAAAAACGTGCTTTGCACATTCAATTTTCAAATTCGACATTAAATCAGGCGGTATTTTTACAACGCATTGATGGGGAACATGCCTTAAGTGAAGGTTTGAATGTTCAGCTCATCTGTCTCTCAACTTCTGCCACGCTCGAACTGAAACAATTTATTGGCACGCAAGTCGCAATTGATCAGGTGACCGATGCGGGGCAACTTTTTCGTATTACCGGGATCATTACTGAAGCATTTCAAGGCCAAAGTGATGGTGCATTAACGCTATATAAGTTGACCTTAGAAGATGCAACGGCATTGTGGTATAAGCGTCGTAATAGCCGTGTGTTTATGAATAAATCGGTCAAAGATGTGGTCGAGATTATTTTTAAAGAATGGCAAAAAAAGAGCCCACTTTTTGCAGCGAGCTTAAGTTTGGACTTAAGTGGCTTAAAAAAAGAGTATGACGTTCGACCATTCATGATGCAAAGTAATGAAACCGACTATGATTTTATTACCCGCTTATTACGCAGTGAAGGCATTCATTGGTTGGTTGATGAAGCTCAATCTTTTGTAACATCGTCTGCGACACCCATAGCAGCTCAAAAGCTACGTTTGATTGATGATAATAGTCAATATCAAGCTTTGGAGCGACGTAATATCCGTTTTCATCGCAGTAGTGCGACTGAAAAAAATGACAGTATGACCAGTTTTATCGGTCAGCGCAGTCTGCAACCGACGTCGGTACATGTGCAGCGGTGGCAAGCGGATGTGCTTGAACAGGACGAGGGTGGTGGTGCAGTACAAAGCAAGCATCTACATAGTCAAAATCAAGATAATGCGAGCTTAAGCTTAGAGCAGGCATGGCATGTGAGCCCTGCATGGATGCAAGATCTGAATGGTGAAGATGCTGCAACTGCCTCTAATAGTGCTCAAGTTGAACGTCTCAATCAAAATTTTAGTGATTATTATGCAGCTCAAGCCAAACAATTTATTGCTAAAAGTACCGTGCGTGATACACAAGTTGGTTATTGGTTCAAATTGGATGAGCATCCAGAGATTGACCAGCATCGTGGTGCAGATCAAGAGTTTTTGATTTTATCCAAGTCTTTTTATAACCAAAATAATTTACCCAAAGACTTAACCGATCAAGTTACACAACTGATCCATCAAAGTCAGTGGCAAGTCAAACAAAGCGATGCGGATGAACGCCAAGCCAATACCTTGGCTTTGCAACGTCGAAATATAACGACCGTCCCTGAATTTAATCCGCTCACACATCGACCAGTAACACATCCACAGCGTGCTAAAGTTGTGGGTCCTGCTGGTGAAGAAATCCATGTTGATGAATGGGGGCGGATAAAAGTCCGTTTCCTATTTACCCGTTCCGATGATCATGGCCATGATGGCGGTGCAGGTGCGAATAATAATGACACAGACTCGGCTTGGGTTGATGTACTGACGCCTTGGGCCGGTGAAGGTTATGGAGCGCGCTTCTTACCTCGCATTGGTGAAATAGTCGTCGTTGATTTCTTTGATGGCAACATTGACCGACCTTTTGTCGTGGGTCGTATTCATGAAGCGCAGCGTAGTCCCACTAAATTTGACAATAAAGGACAATTACCCGATACCAAAAAACTTGCGGGAATTCGTTCCAAAGAAGTGGCAGGAGAGGGATTTGGTCAATTACGCTTTGATGATACCACAGGACAAATTAGTACCCAGCTGCAAAGTAGTCATGGTGCGAGCCAACTGAACCTCGGTAAGCTCAGTCATCCAAAAGATAAAGCAGAAAGTGAAGATCGGGGTGAAGGTTTTGAGCTGCGGACCGATCAATGGGGGGCAGTACGAGCTGGACAAGGTTTATTGGTGTCGACACATCAGCAAGCACAGGCAGGTGGGCTGCATTTAGCGACCCATGAAGCCCATACTCAAATCGAAAGCGCATTGAATAATGCTAAAGGGCTGAGTGATGTAGCGAAAAACCAACAGACCGACCCGCTTGAAGTATTGGAGAGTCTTCAAGCCTTTATTGAGGTGTTAAGTCAGGATGATCAGCAAAAAGCTGCTGAGTTTAAGTCGGCAGTGATGGTATTAGCTGCGCCAAATTCGATTGCGATAAGTTCCAATGAAGATGTACATATTTCCGCAAATGGTCAGATCAGCCAAACTGCAGGCGATAGTATGAACATTTCCACGCAAAAATCTTTAATAGGTCATGCAGGCAAAAAAATCAGTTTATTTGCAGCGCAAGATGGTTTACGTGCATTTGCTGGCAAAGGCAAAGTTGAAATTCAGGCACAAGGTGATGGACTAGATCTGATTGCACGTAAAGGCATTCAAATTGTTTCTACTGAAGATACGGTTTATATCACCAGTCCCAAGGAAATAAACTTAACTGCTGGTGGGTCGCAGATCAAACTGAATGGATCAGGTATATTCCCGACTACGGGTGGGAAGTTTGAGGCGAAAGCGGGACAGCATAAGTTTACTTCGCCGACATCAGTAAATCCACCAGCTTTAAATTTACCAGATTGCTCAGCGAAGCAAGGTCAAGCAGCTGAACTGGGATCTGCGAAGGTTTATTTATAAATGACATTAGGCGTTAATATTAAAACAGATAGTTTATCAAATAATTCTTTAAGGAATATTTTTAGAAATATATTTGACAAGAATGGTCATCTCTTATTGCTTTTAGATACATCATATAAGAATTATATTTTTGATGATTTTTTTGACAGTATAGATGTAAATAATATTGAATACATACCACTAGGGTTAAGTAAAAAAAAATCAGACTTATTTTTTTTGAAAATAAATAATTTAAATGAACTTAATGAAATAGCTTTTAACTTTATTGAATATTTAGAGTTGAATTATCATAAGGAAAATTTCGAGTATTATGTACATGGTTTTGGTGCAACTCAATTAGTACTATCTACTTTTATAGACTACTTTAAAAAAAGCATAGTTCTAAATGATAGTAAAGGTGATTTTATTTTTAGATGGTATGATCCTAGGGTTATGATTCACTTAGAAAAAATACTTGGTTTAAGTAAGGTTGAATCCTTGCTAAGTATATTTTCGGAATGGAATTTTATACATCCTCTTGGTTTGTACAATTTTAAAAATCCTAATATCTCTACAAAAGTTAAAAAATTAAATAGTATAAATAAATTTCAATCAATGCAGTTGGATGATATAGAAATTGTTAATCTTATCTATAGGGAGATTCATAAAAGCTTTTATTTTACGCCACAACAAATTTTAATTTTTTTAGAGAATGGGAGAAAGGAATATTTGTTGGTTGAATATGATGATTTGTTTACTTATGGATATTATTGTTGTGTTGTTAACCCTGATTTTATGCGTCATAATTTAATTATTGGGAAATATAATGAAAATATAAAATTTTCAAAATTTATCGAACTTATTGATTTAAGTGTGTGGGAAAAAGTTCAAAATGATTTAGAAGGTGATAATCATGGGTAATATTGATAAGTATAAAGATCCTAAGAATACTGGTGGAGTGATTGGAGTCTTAAGAAAAGAAAATGAAAAAAATAAAATTTTAAGAGATGGTATAACTAAAACTAAAACTTCACATTTAATACCTACTACAGCTTTATCAACTAATAATAAATCTAAGCCAAAAGAGTGTACAAATTTTTGTAGGGAATCTGGCTTTAGTATATTGCCACTAATATATTCTGCTAGACAATATGTAAAACATTCACTTCCTGCTAATTTAGGTAAAAATGTAAGTGATAAGATTAAACTAAACAGTTCAAAATATACTGTTTCAATGATCAATAATGGATTTATTTACCTGTATTTTAAAAGAAAAGGAAAAGATGAGTGGAAAGGATATATTTCAAAAAAAGGTTATAATCAAGAATTTACAATTGGGAAGAAGGTTCCACTTGAAGCTAATACCTTTGCATGTAGTAAATCTGGTCACGGTTTTAAAGCCTCAATGATTACAGTACCTGAAATCACACCTAAGGATGTAAGTACTGTTTATATTATTTATACTCATGCTCCTTTAACAGCAAAAAAAAGAACGGATTTTCAGAAAAATGCTGATGCATATGTTGGAAGAGGATATTGGCAAAAAATTGATATTAATGCTTGGAAAGGTGGTTCCATAAATCAAGAGCATTGTTTATCTGCTTCAAATTTAGATAAAATTTATTATGGGAGTGGAAATTTTGGTTCGCAAAGATGGGGGGAAATTAATAAGGAGTTTAAGTTAAAGCCTAAAGAATATTGTGCGGTTGCACTATATGATGCAATAGGAATTACGGCATCGCTAAATACAATAAGGAACATAGAAGCTTTTAAACCGATGTATGAATTTATGGGGCAATCTAAGAATGCACATAAAGTACAAACCATTAATATTATTGATAATTTAGAAAAAATAGTAAAAGATAATTATATAGGTGTTAAAACTAAAGAATTGATTCAAACTTCTGAGCAAGTTAAAGCGCACAGTAGACTTGATCAGAGTATGAGAAATCGACTCGAGGCTGCTAGAGCAGCTAAAGATTGGAATACAGTAAAAATTATTGAAAAGCAAATTGCGGAAACAGAGCAGAAGCGTAAAGAAAATTTAGGTCTATCTAATAACCTAGAAAATAATCAAAAGGGTGAGCAAGGGCATATTAATAAAGCTGGTATTGAAAAAGGACAGGTCGCATGGCAGAAGTGTACTAAGCAGCTTAATCTAAATGCTATTTCTAACTTTAGAGCGGAAATGGATTCTATATCTAAAAATGGTCATGATTTGTCTTTAAAGTACACAGATGACCATTATAATTGGTTAACCTCACAAAACTTATTGAATGGACTTTTTTCTTTTGATGATTCTGAAGTTTTACAAAGTGGAAAACTACCAGACAATAGCAATGGTTTTATTTTTCATGCTGTTATTATGGATTTAATGTACGGTATGAATTTCGTGGATAAGGGTAAAAAATTAATAAATTCTTGGGTGTTAGAGAAAAAAGTAAATAATTCAAATTTATTTCTAAGAGCATATTGTTTTAATAATGCTAAGTTAATTCAAAGTTATAATCAAATCTTTACAAGTGATGATACTGCTAAATCATTACTAGATTATTCTAAGCAATCATTTACAGCTTTTGTTGGGGCTGATGCAGCATTCGATGAATGGTTGAGTAAAAATGAAGGGAAAGCTTATTTAAAAGCTAGGGATTTCAAAGTATTTGATAAACTATTTTATTGGATGTCTTTGATCTTGAATTCAGCATTTCAACAGTTTTCTAATTTAAAAATGAATACTGTTCAAATTAATCAAATAGGTGTATCCGCATCACAGGCGATGCAACTTCATGTATCTAGGCTTCTATATCTAAAGCTAGGTGATTTAGCTAAATATATACCGTTACAGAGTTTCTTTTTTACACTTAATTTTTCACAAGGTGCAAGACAATTACTTGCAAATAATCCTAATTTTTCGATTTCAGAGACTGCGAATATTAAAACTAAAATGGAGTTGGTTGTAAAAAGTAAGTCTACAGCAACTAAAAATAGAATTTTTGCAATAGTTGGAATTTTTGAGGTTTTAAATTTTTATTTTCAACATGATGCATGGAAAAAGGATGCAGAAAATAAGCCTGAAGTTTCAGCTCAATTAGCAGGTTCTTCTATGGCATTGTTTGCAGTGGTTTTTGAAGCGATAGGAGAGTCATTTCAAACAAAAGGAATGTCTGTTAAGTCCGCCGCGTTTCGAATTTTTGCAGGTGGATTGGGTACAATGGGGGGCGTTATTGGCTTATATGTAGATGGTAAAAATATATCGCAAACTGATTCAAAAACTTTAAAACTAGTATTGATTGTTAGATTAGGAGCAAGTTTATTAATAACAATTGGACAATTTGGGATTTTAGCAAGTGCAGTAGCTCCGCATTTAGGTTCGGCTATACTTAAAAATGTAACAACAAAACTATCACAACATGCTGTCATGACTTTTTTAATGAGTGCACGTGTGATTGCAGGTTTAAATGTAATAACATTAAGTTTGGTTGCTGTTGAAATAGCACTAAAAAAATGGGTTTTGGACGATGCTTTAGAAGATTGGTGTCAAAAAACACCATTTCGTAAATCAGATAGTAAAGAAAAGCCTTGGAAAGATGCAACTGAAGAGTATCAAGAGTTTGCTAAGGCTGTTGTGAGCTTATAAGTATGTATAGAGAAGATATGATTAAATTAGAAGGATATATTAGAGAGTTAGAAGTTCATCAGGGTGTATTAAATGCTCTAGGTGGAAACGGCGACTCATTAATAGCTTCATCTGCAATTCTTGGAACCTTAGCAGGCAGTGTTACTTTGGGAACACAAAGTGTATTTTTGGCTTCTCAGTCACGTTTGCATATCGAAACTCTTGTTATGAAAATTGATGGAAAGGTTTGTGTTGGTCAATTTCATCGTGTTTTATTACAACAGAATGAATATGTAGTTTGTGCTGCAAAAAAAATTGAAGAAAATGTTTATGAGTTATTATCAGTGCTAAGCCCTTCAACAGGCATCCTACATATGCAGATTGGAATGGGGTCATCTGTGAAAAAGTTTCATTCGTCGGTTAAGAAAGGAGGCTATATTTGGTTCGCCTTAGCTGTTTTGATTACTATTTTTATTTGGATTATTTTACCTGGAGATTATTCAGTTGAAAATATCTCAATTTGGTTTTTTGGGTATTTTATCTTATATTTTATTTTTATGTACATTATAAAAAGTTCTGCAAATTCATTAATATATCTCAGTGAAAACTCAGAACAAATTTTTGACTTGTATGGCTTTAAAAACTCTCAAGAAATATATCTATTAACTGCACGACATGAAGATACATCAGAGAAATTAATTTTAGAATCTATTTATGATTATCGAAAAGTTATTAAAGATGATCCTTATCCTGAGGATTATTCTGATAAGAAATGAAAAGTCTATTTTATCTTTAATTGCATATTTTGCCCAAGCAAGATAATGATATCCAAAAATGGATTCGTAAATGTTTACTATCTACAGATCAGAGTTTATCAAGATTCCAAACGATTGAAGAAAAAATATTAGGTCTAAAGTTGGTATATCGTTAGTATGAAAAGTAAAATAAAAAATCATGACTTTGGTTATGATGTATTTAAACAAGATGTTCCTTTTTCTCAGTTAGATGAAGGAGACGTTCTACTTAAACCAGAAAATGATTCTAAACGTAATCATAATTGGTCATTTATTAGCATGAATGATGATTATATCGAATTGATTGATCAATCTTATGCAAGGTTAGGAAAAGGAATAAGTTTATTAATTCCAATGTTTCCATTATTTTTATTTTTATTTTACTACATTGGTATTCTTTCTTTTCTTGATAATTCTAGTGTAGGAGAGGCTTTTTTTTTTCCTTATAGCTGTACTTTTTGTAATAGGACTTCCTTGTGTTGCATTTCTACGTCCTTACTTTAAATATGATCATAAACAACCTATTTGTAAGCCTGTTCTTTTTAACCGAAAAACAGGCAAGGTTTTTTTCTATATTAATGATCAAGAATATATAGAAAAAAAATGGACGGATGTGGTCTATATCATGGGTAGTAGTTTTGGGCTTTCTGGTATTCCTCTACGAGAACTTCGGGCACATATCGTTGAAGACGGCATATTGAAACATACCTTTGTGATTGGCTTTCCAATGATTGGAATATTCCGCACCCAAGGTTTATGGACCTTTATCTGTCACTTTATGATGAAAGGGCCAGAGGAGCTATATCCCAAACCGCATCCTATGTACGGTACCATCGATCCGTTTACCCAACTAACTTATTGTCAAAAGGTCGTGGGTGCAAAAGAAAGCTGGGAAGAGACCTGGAAGTCATTTAGAATCATTTATCACTATAATTGGGTTCCAGCATTGTTTTCTTATCCCTTTGATGTGTGTAACTTTGTGGCGAGAAGAATTTTATTGCATATCAAACCATTGCCCGTTTGGCATGATGATGTCATAAGAAAAAATAAAATGAATTTAGAGCGGCCAGAAGAAATCAGTGCAAAAGATAATTTTGAATTTACGATGTTTAAAATGATGGATAAATAAAAAGCCCCTCAGGGCTTTTTTAATATAAATCAAGGCAACTGCTTAATCGGACTACCACCCAACGCCTGCATTAAAGTCACATAAGCATTATATTGACTCTGCTTGGTTTGAACCAAAGACAGTCGCGCATTACGTGTGGTTTCTTGTGCATCGAGTAAGTTTTTCAACGCAATGGCACCATTTCGATAACGTACTTCTGTTAAATGTTCAGTCTTTTCTGCAAGCTGTACATTACGCTCTTGCAAAGCAACTTGTTGGCTGAGCTCAGTACGATTAGAAAGCGCATTTTCCACATCGGCAAAAGCCTGATACAAGGTCTGACGATATTGAATAATAGATTTTTCATAATCTAAATCACTAATCGCAAGGTCTTTCTTCATATCGTTATATTGCAAGAAAGGCAAACTTAAACTTGCACCCAAAGCCAAAGCAGGGTTTTGTAATAAATTACTCAAAGAGGTACTACTCGAGCCTAAACTGCCAGTCAAACTAATCGAAGGGTAGTAACTCGCTTTCGTTGCATCTTTATTTGCCAAAGCTTTACGTAATCTTAATTCGCTCGCTTGTAAATCTGGACGGCGAGACAACAACTCGGCTGGTAAACCCGCTGCAATCGTCGGTAATGCAATTCGAGGTAGGCGCTGCGGCTCTGAAATATTCAGTTGTTGCACAGGTTGATGCAATAACACAGCCAATGCAGTACGTGTTTCCACTTTTTGTTGGGCAATTTGGCTTAAGGTCGCTTTTTGACTTTGGACCGACTGTTCCGCTTGCGTTAGATCTAAACCTGACACAGCGCCAGCTTTATATTGCACCTTGACCAAGTCATAGGTTTTTTGCGTACTGGCTAAGTTTTGCTGCGCAATACTGTAGCGCTCATTTAAATAGCCAAGTTGCCAATATAAGTTTGCTGTTGTTGCAATCAAGCTTTGGGCAGTGGCTTGCAGGTCTTGTTCAGTTGCTAAAGCTTCCCATTTTGCGGCCTCAGTCTGGCTAGCCAAACGACCAAATAAATCTACTTCATAACTGACGCCACCACTGAGTGATACACCTTTTGATGAGTCATCGCCTGAGTTAAAGTCAAAGTTATGTCCAGTCGAAACACCTGAACTCACGCGTGGCCCTTGCTGATTCTCAGCCAAACCAGCTTTTAGTCGAGCTTGCTGTAAATTAATACCTGCTACAGCAAGGTCTGTATTGGCCGCTAAAACTTGATTCACCAACTGGTTTAATTGAGCATCATTAAACAATGTCCACCATTGGTCAGCATACGTATCTGCATGAACTTGCTGACTCATGGCTTTCGCATTTTGAAATTGCGTCGGGATTTGTGTTGCAGGAGCTTCATACGGTGTCTTAACCACAGCGGCACAGCCGACTAAGCTACTTCCAAGAATGAAGGCACTTGCAAGTTTAGTTAAGGTCATTTGCATCATTATTTCCTTATTCGCGAGAAAGCGCATCGACAGGGTTAAGCTGTGCGGCATTACGTGCAGGAATAAAGCCAAACACAATACCAATCATACTTGAGCAGACAAATGCAGCAACGATAGACGTCGTTGAATAGGCCATTTGAAATGTTCCACCGGCAAAATGACTAATCAATTGTCCAATACCTAAAGATAATAAAACCCCAAGCACACCGCCTAAGATACACACCAACACCGCCTCAATCAGGAACTGCTGTAAAATGTCACTTTGACGGGCACCCACGGCCATACGTACACCAATTTCTTGGGTACGCTCAGTCACCGAAACCAACATAATGTTCATGACCCCAATACCACCGACGATCAATGAAATCACCGCAATCGCAGACACCAATAAAGTCATTGTTGCAGTGGTTTGTTGAATGGTTTCACGGATACTATCGGAGTTTTGTGTAAAGACATCTTGCGCGCCATGACGTTGCACCAATAAGTTTAATATGGCGTTTTCAGCAGCGGCACTTGGGTATTCATCTTTCACGCGGACAATGATGCTGCGCACATTAGACTGCCCCAGCATACGACTCATAACCGTTGAATACGGCAAATACACATTCAGGCTATCTGAGTTACCCATCATGCTTTTTTGTTCTTCGATCACGCCAATGATACGGCTCGGCACACTGCCTAATAAAATGACTTGACCCACAGGGTTGGTGCCATCTGCAAAGAAGGTATTTTTAGTATTACTATCAATCACCACATCTTGCGCTTGCTCAGTCACGCTTTCTTTATCAAAAGACTGACCCGAAGCGAAGTTCATTCCTTTGACATAGAAGAAATCTTCACTCACGCCATTCACTGTGGTCGACGCTTCAGTGTCTTTAAAACGTGCTGTAACAGATGAATTGACTGAAGGACTAACGCCATCGACATAAGGCTGTTCAGCAAGGGCCGTCGCATCGGCTGGAACCAATGTTTTGGCTTGGGATGATCTGGAATTATCACCAAAGCCTCGACCTTGATAAACCGTAATGGTATTGGTCCCCAAGCTGCTGATATTTTCTAAAATCTGCTTTTGCGAACCATTACCCAAGGCCACCACGGATACCACCGAGGCAATACCGATAATGATCCCGAGCATGGTGAGAAAGGTCCGCATCCGGTGTGCATTCATGGCAAGGATCGCCATACGGAATGCTTCACCTAGACGATCAACGGCAGAGCGCCAACTCGAGGTTTTTTTCTGGGTGTTTGGAACTAGTTGTTGCTTTTCTAAAGGTTCATCATCTGTTTCAGGCACATTGGGCTGATCTGAGATGATGTTACCGTCTGAAATTTCAATAATTCGAGTCGCATTTTTTGCAACATTATGGTCGTGCGTGACCAAAATAATGGTATGACCTTTGGCATTGAGTTCGCGCAAAATCCGCATTACTTCAATACCACTATTCTTATCTAATGCACCAGTGGGTTCATCGGCAAGAATAACATCGCCACCATTCATCAGAGCACGCGCAATCGACACACGTTGTTGCTGACCACCGGAAAGTTGACTCGGACGGTTTTGGGTTTTTTCACCCAGTCCTAAGTCAGTCAGCAGTTGTTTGGCACGTGCATTGCGTTCGGTTGCATCTGCGCCGGCATAGATTGCGGGAACTTCAACGTTACCTGCAGCATTCAAATCACCGAGTAAGTGATAACGCTGGAAAATAAAGCCAAAATATTCACGGCGTAACTGTGCCAGTTCATCTGGTTCAAGTTCACGGGTTTCACGCCCCTTGACCTTGTAACTGCCATTGGTTGGCTTATCAAGGCACCCCAAAATGTTCATGAGGGTAGATTTACCAGAACCGGACTGACCTACAATTGCTACCAGTTCACCTGGGTAAATCTCAAGATTAACCCCTTTTAGAATCTGGACTGTGCTTTCACCGGCAGGGAATTCACGAGTCAGATTCTTGACCTCGAGTAGAGGCGTCTGATTTTGACTCATCATTACATTCTCATTGGGCCGCCAGCACCACCACGGTTGCTGCGTTTCGCTGAATCATTAGAGGTATCTGAACCGTCGGCAATTACGACTTTGTCACCTTGTTTTAGGCCACGGATCACTTGTGCGGTCACACGGTTATTTAAACCAAGTAATACAGGTTGAGGTTGTGCAGAACCATCCGCTTGCAATACACGTACCATAGCAACGCTCGCTTTACCTTGTTTGACCAATGCTTTTTCAGCTTCGGTTAGTTCTAAACCTTTAGGACGGTTTGGATTATCTTTATTCGATTTAGCTTCTGCGTTGGTATTTTTATCAGCAGATTCACCATCGGTAGACGTATTATTTCGGCTACGTTGTGGACGGTTCGAGGTTTGTACGGCTGCGGCAGGTACAGTCAAGATATTCTTGGCTTCATCTAAAATGATATACACCTGAGCAGTCATATCGATACGCAATTTGCCGTCTTCATTTGGGACATCAAATAACGCATTGTAGTAAACCGCAGTACTTGAAGACGAAGAGGTATTGCTGTTGCTTTCGGTGTTGATTGAGTTCGGCGCAGGTTCAACTTGGCGCAGGGTTGCATAGTGTTTTGTTTCACTGTCGCCCAACGTCGTAAAGTAAACACTTTGACCTTCTTGGACTTTCATCACATCAGCTTCAGAAATTTCAGCTTTAATGGTCATGGTGTCGAGCTTTGCCAATTTCACAATGGTTGGCGCACTTTGGTTGGCGTTTACGGTTTGACCTTCTTCCGTCACAATTGCCACGATGGTTCCATCCATTGGTGCAACAATTTGTGTATAGCCTAAGTCTTCTTTTGCAGTCGCTAAAGTTAAACGTGATTGTTCGATTTGTGCATTAATGGCTGCAATATCAGCTTGCGCAGTTTTATAACTTGCTAGCGCAGATTCAAGTTCTGCACGACTAGTCGCATCTTGAGCGTACATCGCTTGCTGACGTTTATATTCAGCATCGACTTTGGCTAAATTTGCATTTTTTACTGCCAATTGCGCTTGTTGATTTTTAATACTGGCTTCGGCTGTTTTAAGGTCATTTTCCTGACGTACCGAATCGATTTGCGCAATCAATTGACCTTGTTTTACTTCATCGCCAAGTTGCACATACATTTTTTTTACTTGACCTGAAACCTGCGCTCCTACGCTGACCATTTTAGTTGCTTCAAGCACACCAGTGGCAAGCACTGAGTTTTCAATATCCCCACGGCTGACTTCGGCCGTAATGTACTGAGGTTGCTCTTGTTTTGGTTTGAAAAAATGCCATGCTGTGACAGCGATCGCCAGAGCAGCGATGATGGCTACGATCAATTTTGCTGGTTTTATTTTTGGCATGATTGGCAGTAAAGCGTTAAGAAAGTTATTTGAATTATAAGAGTTAAATACGGATAAATTGTGAATATTTTAGCAAAGAAGTAATGATTATTATTTCCCTTTAGGCTTTCCGATTGATATGAAGGGACTTAGCAGAATCTGTAAACAGACTCATTCTACTGCGTAAAATAATTTTTTAACTGTAACTAAATGCCAATTAAAGTACAAAAAGCATATTTCATGCCTATTTATTTGAATCTAATTTCAAATTAGAAAAAAGTTGAATGAAAATTAAAAAAAGTGGTGCTATAAAGCTTTTTTGTAGCCTATGTTAATGATATTAAAATAAAAATATGCATTGTGTTTGTGCTTTAGTGTGCACAGTTTTTGTTGAGCGTGTGTGATTTTTTGCAATAGTCTTGTTCTAAAAATGCAGCTAAGATCAAAACCCATAAAAAAATTATGGGTTTAATGATAAGTGGTTTTTTTTCATTAAATATACAAAATAAAATAGGAATATAAGTCGGGGTTAGATATGGAATGGAATGAAAAATATAATATCGGCATTGATGTTATTGATAATCAACATCGCCAGATTTTAGATTATATCAATACGTTGGAAGCAATCCTCGTGAATGGCAGTCGAGAGAAAATCAAAGAGGTTTTGGATGATTTGATTGACTATACACAATCGCATTTCAGCTTTGAAGAAAATTTATTGGAACAGGTACATTATCAGTATTTGCCGTCTCATCGTGGGATTCATGAGCATTTTGTGAGGCGACTGAATGAGTATCGAACCAAATTTGAAAATGGTGTTTCGGTTGAACAAGATTTATATCGTTTATTGTCTAAATGGCTGATTAATCACATTCAGCATGATGATCAAGATTATGTAGATTCAGTGCGAGACAATATGCTGCACTATCTGCGCTCGCAGGAACAGAAAAAAGGCAAAAGTTGGTTTGCTCGCTTTTTTAGTTAAGTCAACAGGGACGGAAATAACCTTTTACCGCACATCTGAGCAATGGCTTGCATAATCAGATGTTCGGCATTTTCATGTCCCAAACCTTTAATCGAGGCATCTAAACGTAACAACAGGGCAGGCCACGTCAAAAACTCATTGGCATTTAAACGACGCAAAGCTTGTTGATACAGTCCGACTTTGGTTTTCCAAATACCAATTTGCAAAGCATTTTGTGGCTGCTCAAACAGTTGCATTAGCAAACGCATTTCCTTACTGATACTCCATAAAATCAGCGACATCGGCTCGCCTGAAGCGATTAAGTATTGAAAAATTTTAATTGATTGCGCCAAATTGCCTTGCAGCATGGCATCATTTAAATCATAGGTGGTGTAGCGTGACTGATCTTGTAAGCAAGAGTACAGATGATCTATCTGGATCATCTCTGCTTCAGGAAAAGTATCTGCGACACGCATTAAACTATTTTTTGCCGCCAGTAAATTGTGCTCATGATGCTGTTCTAGCCATTGCCAAGCATCATTGGCGAGTTGAATGCCAAGCTTTTGTGCTTCAACGGCCAAAATTTGCTGACGATCTTTAGGGTAGTTTGCAGTCAGTGCAACATTGACTCCATTGGCATCAATGATTTGGAAAAAACTGGTCTTTAAACTCGCACTGTCTTGCTTCGGCATGACCACGAGCAGCAAGTTACTTTCATTTTGCTGCAAATAGCTTTTTAACAGTTTTAGTCCATTGGCATCGGGTTTAATGCT
Source organism: Acinetobacter sp. YH01005 (assembly GCF_013420465.1). Lineage (NCBI taxonomy): Bacteria > Pseudomonadati > Pseudomonadota > Gammaproteobacteria > Moraxellales > Moraxellaceae > Acinetobacter > Acinetobacter sp. YH01005. The sequence goes on from NZ_VOYA01000003.1 coordinate 184,023, forward strand.
GCCATGTGCCTCAATTGCCAGTTGACTGGAAAATAATGACAAGCTATTTAAAGCATTAAAGACATTTTTCCAATCAGCAGCAGAGCTAATGTCATACCGTTGACGCTCGATTTCTCTAGCGCTCCAACTCTTACGAAATGCATCCAGGAGATTTTGTTCAAGTAATGGCTCTTGACCATGTAGCACCCAGGCACCTTGCGCTTCATCTACACGTTTTAATGCCTGAAGATAGTCAAGTTTCATAAATCAAAATTACTCAGCTTTGGTCGGTGCAGTTAGTGGGTTCGCTTTTGGTAAGCGGTTTGATGAAATTTGGCGCACGATCTGTTGTGCAATGTCATCAATAATCACTTGTTTTAAATATTTTTCTTCTTGGTCATCAGTGTTCACGGTTGCTACGTCGTATTGGTAGCTACGTGTTGCCATCAATGTACGTGGTTCTGTCACAGGGTTACCTTGAGCATCTTCAATTTGGAACGTCACATTCAGGCGCAGTAAAGTTTCAACCAATTTACCATTGAGTTCTAAACGTCGCGGAGTGTAATCCAACACATGTAAGACATAGGCATTTTGATTATTGCTCAATTGCACGCCTGCCGAACCTAAATAAATCGCTAACTTTTCATGTAAGTCATCCGTATCTTCAGGAAGTGCCAATCGCATATTGGAATAGGCTACAGGTACAGCAGCAGGGTTGGTGCCTTTTAAATGAAAACCACAACCGACCATGCCTGCGCTCAGGCCCATAGTTAATACAATTGCAGCAACACGTTGAACCAAGTGCATAAAGTGTCCTCTGTTTCCCGAAGGGATAATGTTGAAATCCTGTGTGGATTGTAAAGTCAAAGCCCGTTGACTCGCAACGGGCTTTGTTTGGGAATTGTTTTTTAATCCCTCCCGACCTCCCTTTAAAAAAGGGAGGAGACCCGATTTTTTATTGGGAGCGGGAAGTCCCCCTTTTATAAAGGGGGATTTAGGGGGATTAAATTAAACCACCAAATTCACTAATTTATTCGGCACCACAATTTCTTTCTTGGTTGGGCCAGTCAAGAATTGTTGAACTTCAGGTAATGCTTTTGCTTGTGCAAGAATGTCATCTTTAGTGGCATCGACAGACACTTCTAATTTGCCACGAAGCTTACCGTTCACTTGAACCACAATCGTTTGTGTATTGCGAGTCAGCGCAGATTCATCTACAACAGGGAAGCGTGCTGATGTTAATTCGATACCAAATTCTGCCAATAAGGTTTGGCTTAAATGTGGTGCAAACGGTGCAAGTAAAGTTAGAAGGGTTGTGATTGATTCACGTGCAACGGCAACGTCATTGTCATCTTTCGCTTCAAACTTATTGTTTGCATTCAAAAGTTCCATCATCGCAGCAATCGCGGTGTTGAAGGCATGACGACGTGCAATGTCATCACCCACTTTTTGAATGGTTTCGTGTGTTTTACGACGTAAGTCTTGTGCAGCGGTAGAAAGTGTCGCTTTGTCGATGTTTGCAGCAGAGTTGCCTTGTTCAAGGAAACCAGTTGCTAGGCGCCATACACGTTTTAAGAAACGATTTGCACCTTCAACACCTGCGTCAGACCATTCAAGTGATTGATCTGGTGGAGCTGCGAACATCATGAATACACGTGCAGTATCTGCACCGTATTGGTCAATAATCGCTTGCGGGTCGATACCGTTATTTTTCGATTTCGACATTTTTTCTTGACCGCCAACCACGACGTCTTGACCATCACCTTGATATTTCGCAGAAATGATACGGCCTTTTTCATCACGTTCTAAGTCGATGTCGGCAGGGTTAAACCATGTTTTCTTACCTGACTCAGATTCACGGTAGTAAGTATCCGCAAGCACCATACCTTGAGTTAAAAGGTTAGTGAATGGTTCGTTACCTTGTACCACACCTTCATCACGCATCAATTTATGGAAGAAACGTGCATAAAGTAAATGTAGAATCGCGTGTTCAACACCACCGATGTATTGGTTCACAGGTAACCAAGTTTGACCCGCTTCAGGTTTCACCATACCGTCTGTGAAATCTGGAGATGCATAACGTGCATAGTACCAAGACGATTCTACGAAAGTATCTAACGTATCTGTTTCACGACGAGCATCGCCACCACAGCAAGGGCAAGTGGTTTCATAGAACTCAGGCATTTTGTTGAGTGGGTTGCCTGAACCATCTGGAACCACGTCCGTTGGCAATACAACTGGAAGCTGTTCTTCAGGTACTGGAACCTGACCACATTTTTCACAGTTGATCATAGGAATTGGACAACCCCAATAACGCTGACGAGAAACACCCCAGTCACGTAAACGGAATTGAACTTTCGAGTTGGCAAGTTCAGTCGGTTCTAATTTTGCAAGGAATGCATCATACGCACCTTGTAAGTCTAAACCATCAAATTCGCCTGAATTCACCAGTTTGCCTTCTTTAGAACCGTACCATTCCTGCCAAGTGGTTGCGTCAAAGTCTGCATCGTCTGCACCTTTGGCATCAATCACTTGCTTGATGGTTAAGCCATATTTGTTGGCAAATTCGAAGTCACGTTCATCGTGTGAAGGCACTGCCATCACCGCACCTGAACCGTAAGACATCAAGACGTAGTTTGCGATCCAAACAGGAACTTCTTCACCTGTAACTGGGTGCTTAACTGACAAACCTGTTGCCATGCCTTTCTTTTCAGCAGTCGCAAGGTCTGCTTCTGCAACAGAACCCATACGGCACTCTTCGATAAATGCAGCAAGCTCAGGATTGCTTTCCGCAGCTTTAAGTGCCATCGGATGTTCTGCTGCAACCGCAACATAAGTCACACCCATGAGTGTGTCAGCACGAGTGGTAAATACAGTTAAACCATCTGCATAAACGTCTGGATTCGCTGAAGGGAAGGTAATTTCCATACCCTGTGAGCGACCAATCCAGTTACGTTGCATGGTTAAAACTTGCTGTGGCCAGCCGTCTTTTAATGTTTCTAAATCGTCAAGTAATTCTTGCGCATAGTCAGTGATGCGGAAGTAGTACATTGGAATATCACGTTTTTCGACCAATGCACCCGAACGCCAGCCACGACCATTTTCAACTTGTTCGTTTGCTAAAACAGTTTGGTCTACAGGGTCCCAGTTCACTGTTGAAAGCTTACGGTAAATTAAACCTTTTTTATAAAGCTGAACGAATAACCATTGTTCCCAACGGTAGTATTCAGGTGTGCAAGTTGCAAATTCACGATCCCAATCTACAGAAAGACCTAACTTTTTAAGCTGATTACGCATGTAATCAATGTTTTCAAAAGTCCATTTTGCAGGAGCGACTTGATGGGCAATTGCCGCATTTTCAGCAGGTAAACCGAAAGCATCCCAACCCATTGGTTGTAGTACAGTTTCACCTTGTAAGCGGTGGAAACGGCTGATCACGTCACCAATTGTATAGTTACGCACATGACCCATATGCAGTTTGCCACTTGGATAAGGGAACATAGAGAGGATATAACGACGTGGTCCTTCTACTTGGTCGGCAACTTTGAAGGCTTTGCGATTTTCCCAGTCTTGTTGGACTGTAGGTTCAATCGCACTGGCTTGATATTCAGGGTCAATGTGAGTAGTCATAAACGTAAATAGAAATAACGGTTAAAAAGTTTGTGCTACAGCATAGCGCAAAATACGCCTAGAGTGAATTTTGCGATGCTGCCTAGATGTAAATAATTTAAGTCGATATAGCAGGACTTTGGCGTGAATTATTGTGCTGCGGCAGCCACCGCTTGAGCTTGGCGGAGTGCTGCATTGGCTTCGCGTTGTTGTTCTGCTTGTTGCTCATTTTGTTCATTCGACTGTTCGGCTTCACGTGAAACCTCTTCTTGGTTTTTTGCTGGAGTTGATTGCGTAGTCGTTGTTGCACCATAGGTATTTACTTTACCTTTACGCTGCGCATTTTTTGGCGGTGGCGTGGTGGTGTAATGCGTTGAACCTTTAGCATCCACCCATTTGTAATATTCTTTCGCTGAAAGGTCCAAACTGGTCAGGCAAAACGCCATGCTAGATAAAATACAGGCAGTTCGTGCAATCGTCGTCTTCATCATAAATTCAGTCCCAAAGTTATAGTGATCATGCAAAATTATGCTGAAAATTTTGCGCTTTTTTGACAGCAGAATCTATGCATTTTTTAGCACAAAGGATAAAAGGGGCATCGCGTGGGATGAGTAACTTTGTGAATGATGATTTGTGAATGATGAATTGTGGAATTAATAAGCAATCAAAATATTGTGTTTTTATCATTTAATCCATGCCTTAAGTTGAAAGTGAGGCAATTGAATTAAAAACCCACAGCAATTCATTTAATTTATTTATTAGATTTATAAAAGTATTTTATTAAATACATGCTAACTGGTTATAAATAAACAAACTACAAAGAATGCAAAGAACGGGAGTGTGCTTAAAAAACAAACGGTCTGTAAGTAATCAGAAAAAAGCCCATTTTTAAACTTGACTTTAATGGTTGAAACTACAAAAATGCTGTCTTTAGTTTTATATGCCTTAGATCGATCACCCTTCGAATGAGTGCATTTTAGCAATGGACTTCTTCTCTAGCCGAGAGGTTGAACAAAGCCAACAAAATATGTTTATCCCAACATGTTTTAGACCCCATATTGCTCAAACAGCAAGCAGGTCAGATTTTTTTCTTATTGCTATGAAAACTATGAAATTTGTGTGCTATAACAGAGCACACAGTTAATGAATTAACCACGACAAATGCCCTCCATTTGTGCGTGAAAAAAGATTAGGGTGAATCACGTTGGAACTTTTATCTGGTGGTGAAATGCTCGTACGCGCTTTAGCGGACGAAGGCGTTGAACATGTTTTTGGATACCCAGGCGGCGCAGTACTGCATATTTATGATGCGCTATTTCAACAAGAAAAAATCAATCATTACCTAGTGCGCCACGAGCAAGCTGCTGGTCATATGGCTGATGCTTACTCACGTGTCACAGGTAAAACAGGTGTCGTACTGGTGACATCTGGTCCGGGTGCAACAAATACCGTAACTCCAATTGCAACTGCCTATATGGACTCAATCCCAATGGTGATTTTGTCAGGTCAGGTTGCAAGCCATCTTATCGGTGAGGATGCGTTCCAAGAAACGGATATGGTCGGTATTTCGCGCCCAATCGTAAAACACAGCTTCCAAGTGCGTCATGCAAGCGAAATCCCTTCGATTATTAAGAAGGCATTTTATATCGCTTCAAGTGGTCGTCCGGGTCCTGTTGTCGTTGATATTCCAAAAGATGCAACGAATCCTGCAGAGAAATTTGCTTACGAATATCCTGAAAAAGTGAAAATGCGTTCGTATCAACCGCCGCATCGTGGTCACTCAGGTCAAATTCGTAAAGCAATTGATGAATTGATTCATGCTAAACGCCCAATTATTTATTCAGGCGGTGGTGTGGTTCAAGGCAACGCTTCTGCACAGTTGACAGAACTTGCACATTTATTGGGTTATCCAGTAACCAGTACTTTAATGGGTCTTGGTGCGTATCCGGGCAATGATGAACAATTCATCGGTATGTTGGGTATGCATGGTACTTACGAAGCCAATATGACTATGCACAATGCAGATGTGATTCTGTGTGTGGGCGCGCGCTTCGATGACCGTGTAACCAATAATCCAGCGAAATTCTGTCCAAATGCGAAAGTCATTCATATTGATATAGACCCAGCAACGATTTCAAAAACAATTATGGCGCACATCCCAATTGTGGGTGCAGTAGAGCCTGTATTGACTGAAATGTTGGCTCAATTAAAGCAATTGAATGTGTCTAAACCAAATCCAGAAGATATCGCGGCTTGGTGGAAACAAATCAATGAATGGCGTCAAGTTCATGGTTTGAACTATGACAAACCAACTGATGGTTCAATGAAGCCACAGCAAGTTGTTGAAGCGTTGGATAAAATTACCAATAGCCAAGCCATCATTACTTCAGACGTTGGTCAACACCAAATGTTTGGTGCGCTTTACTACAAATACACACGTCCACGTCAATGGATCAACTCAGGTGGTCTAGGAACCATGGGTGTAGGTTTGCCATATGCTATGGCAGCAAAACTTGCCTTCCCAGATCAACAAGTAGTGTGTATTACTGGCGAAGCATCGATTCAGATGTGTATCCAAGAACTATCTACATGTAAGCAATATGGCTTGAATGTAAAAATTCTATGCTTGAATAACCGTGCATTAGGTATGGTTAAGCAATGGCAAGACATGAACTACGAAGGTCGTCACTCAAGCTCGTATGTTGAGTCACTTCCAGACTTCCCTAAATTAATGGAGGCGTATGGTCATGTAGGTATTCAAATTGACCATGCAGATGAACTCGAATCGAAGCTTGCTGAAGCAATGGCGATCAATGACAAGTGCGTGTTTATTAACGTGATGGTTGACCGTTCAGAGCATGTATATCCAATGTTGGTTGCTGGCCAGTCAATGAAAGATATGTGGTTAGGCAAAGGAGAGCGCACACAATGAGACATATTATCTCTGTACTTGTAGAAAACGAAGCAGGTGCGCTTTCACGTTTGGTAGGTTTATTCTCTCAGCGTGGTTATAACATTGAGACATTAAACGTAGCGCCAACAGAAGATCCGACGCTTTCGCGTTTGACTTTAACCACGTATGGCGATGAGCATAAAATTGAACAAATCACCAAACAACTCAACAAGCTTGTCGAAGTTGTTAAAGTTGTTGATTTGTCTGAAGGTGCTCATATTGAACGTGAATTGATGTTAATTAAAGTCAAAGCACTTGGTTCAGCGCGCGCAGAAATTAAACGTACTGCGGATATTTTCCGTGGACAAATCGTAGACGTAACACCAACGACATATACCATTCAAATCGCAGGTACAACTGAAAAGATAGATGGTTTTATTGATGCCTTAGCTGAAAATACAATTCTAGAAGTTGTACGTTCAGGTGTTTCAGGTATCGCACGTGGCGAAAAAGTTTTAACTATCTAATTTTATATATTCACCTCACTCCTATGGGTGAGGTACTTGAAACGTGAATAATCAAACAGAATCACGGTATCAAGTTAAAGGAAACAAAAGCATTTTAGCGGAGACAGCAATGCAAATTTTTTACGATAAAGACACAGACTTATCTATCATCCAAGGCAAAAAAGTAGCAATCATTGGTTATGGTTCACAAGGCCATGCTCATGCGCTTAACCTTAAAGATTCAGGCGTTGACGTAACTGTAGGTCTACGTGCTGGTTCTACTTCTTGGAAAAAAGCTGAAAATGCTGGTCTTAAAGTTTCAGAAGTTCCTGCTGCTGTAGCTCAAGCTGACTTAGTTATGATTTTGACTCCAGATGAGTTCCAATCACAACTTTACCGTGACGTAATTGAGCCAAACATCAAGCAAGGTGCAACGCTAGCATTTGCTCATGGTTTCTCTGTTCTTTATAACCAAGTTGTTCCACGTGCTGACCTTGACGTAATCATGGTTGCTCCAAAAGCGCCTGGTCATACTGTACGTTCAGAATTCCAACGTGGTTCAGGTGTACCTGATCTTATCGCTGTTCACCAAGATGCTTCTGGTAATGCACGTAACGTTGCGCTTTCTTACGCTTCAGGTGTGGGTGGTGGTCGTACTGGTATTATTGAAACTTCATTCCGTGAAGAAACTGAAACTGACCTTTTCGGTGAGCAAGCAGTTCTTTGTGGTGGTGCTGTTGAATTGGTTAAAATGGGCTTCGAAACTTTGGTTGAAGCTGGTTATGCACCAGAAATGGCTTACTTCGAATGTCTACACGAACTTAAATTGATCGTTGACTTAATGTTCGAAGGCGGTATCGCGGACATGAACTACTCAGTATCAAACAATGCTGAATATGGCGAATACGTAACTGGTGTTGAAGTAATCAACGAACAGTCTCGTGAAGCTATGCGTAATGCGCTTAAACGTATTCAATCTGGTGAATACGCGAAGATGTTCATCCAAGAAGGTGCGTTGAACTATCCTTCTATGACTGCTCGTCGTCGTCAAAACGCGGCGCATGGTATCGAAGTAACTGGTAACAAGTTACGTGCGATGATGCCTTGGATCCAAGCGAACAAAATCGTTGATAAAGAGAAAAACTAATTTCTTGAATCAATTGATTTGAATACGAAGACCCACTCATTTTGAGTGGGTTTTTTAATATCTAAAGTTACGTGCCTTAAAAATAGAAAAGCATACTTTTCTATTTTTGCGTACCTTGGATCCTAGCGAACAAAATCGTAGACAAAGAAAAGAACGAAGTTCTGATATCTAAGTCAAAAAGCCCTTGTTTTTAACAGGGGCTTTTTTATCCCTTATAAAAGACGGCATCAAGGCTACGAGCCTCAAATGATGTAAGCGATACTTTCATCATTTTCGCGCCTTGGATCCAAGCAAACAAAATCGTTGATAAAGAGAAAAACTAATTTCTTGAATCAATTGATTTGAATACGAAGACCCACTCATTTTGAGTGGGTTTTTTAATATTTAAAGTTACGTGCCTTAAAAATAGAAAAGTAGTGCTTTCATTCCTTACGCGTCACTCAGAACAGTGTGCTGCCTCGTTGTACTTCGTACAAAACAATGTTTTGTACTCGTTCATACTTTGGATCCAATCGAACAAAATCGTAAGCAAAGAAAAGAATTTATTTAATTATCTTTTGAGTTTTATGATACAAGGAACCCAATATTAGCGTGGGTTAGAATAATGATTTTATATAAATATGTGAGTTTTGAAGCTGCTTTAACGATTTTGAAAACAAAATCTCTAGGTTTTTCACATTTAGAAGATTTTAATGACCCATTTGAATGCACTGGTTTTGGTTTTTATGATTTGGATGTACCGACATCGGTAGCAGTAGGGCATTCCGAAATCAGTTTTCTAGAAAATATGTGATTTTAAGTTTGACTAGAACTGCTTTAAATCTACTCATCTGGCCACATTATGGGGATAGTTAAAAAAGGTGTCGTGATCGGAATAGACACATGCAAAGCAGGCCTTGAAGATGGTGATCAATTTATTATTCCTTCAACAAAAGGGGAGTTAAGATATTTAAAAACAGCGCCGAAGCAGGCCAATGTGGCAAGTGTTGAAAAATTAATGTCTGTAGGAAATTCAAATATTTTAAATTGGGATAATGAAGAAGTTTTAATAAAGCATGGTTTGCTTTATAAAATGCAGGAATGGGCATACGAAGAGGAAGTACGTATTGTAAAGAATATTAGCGATGCTCAATTCGGGTATCACTTTTCTACAAAAACACATGCATATATCAATGACCAACTTTGGCAAAGAGTCCCAATTGCAAACGCGTCCAATTTATACGTTAAAATTGCCTGAAGAAGCCTTTTTTGAAGTATATGTTGGGAAAAATGCATATATTGATCTTAGAAGAAAGCAAGAGCTTGTGAAGCCAGTAATTGATCATAAGAGATCAGTGTGAATTGCTGAAAGATCTATGTGTTGAATCTAATATTAGTTTGAAATGCATTTCATTAGATTTGGAAACATGGTCTTTAAAAGTGAATCAAATTTAATTTGATGGTTTTGAGTCATGGGTGGTTTCAAAACTCCTATATTTGTGTCAGCTGAGTTGAATTTAGGTTGTGATAGAGTAGGCATTATTCATGCTGCATGGAGTGTGTAATTGCAATGAAAATATCAAAACTCTCTCTCTTACTCGCTCTTTGTCTACCTGTGGTGAGTTTTGCACAAGTTTCAGATATAGCACAGTCTGAGTTAAAGCCTTTACCTGATGTTCGGATATCCATGCAGCGGATGCTTCGCTCTACTGAAGGGCGTTATTTCTTAGATTTGTATGCTGGCATATGGAATCCGCACGGGACTTTGACTGATTTGCAAGAGCCCAAACAAATTAACTTTAAAGGGACTCAAAAAGCAGATTTTATTGACTTGAATTCAGTCAATGTTGGGACGGAACAAAGTGCTGCAGCAGCTTATCGATTGGCAGGTACATTGAATGCAAATACAGGCTACTTTAAAGCTGAACTGACGGAACAAACGGCACCACCATCTACAAGTTATCTACAGTTTGAACCTGCGTTTAAAGCTGCAGATAAACCTATCCTGCTGTTTAAGTTTTATGGGGTGCAATCCGCAGACCAACCTTATGGGAAGTCTCTAAAACGCGTAGATGTGGTTAATAAATCAAATGGCAAAGTACTACAGTCATTACAAGGCTTTAATGCTTTTGGGAATAGTATGGGATTCTTAGATGTAAACTTTGATGGATACTATGATGTTGTACTTTCAGATACCTCTGATGGTCGAAAAATAGAAGATAAGCGATTTATTTATTGGATGTACAATCCTAAAACGAAGAATTTTCAACGCTCACCACAATTGGAAAAAATTGCTGGCTTCCCAAAATTAAAAGGAGAGTTGCAGCAGATCGACTTTGGATCAGGTCAAATCTTTCGAGTCGATCAAGGATTGCTTTATCCAGTCAGTGAGTAAGTTAAATTTTAAAAAGCCCCATAACTTGGGGCTTTTTTTATTTATAGAATTTTCTAAAGATGAATGTAGATACTTTTAAATGAGGTAGTCAGTATTTTGAATAAAAAATCAAAGTAAAAAGAGGGTTGAAAGAGAGGGACTGAATTTTAACATACATGATATTTCATGTAATAAATGAGATTCTAAAAATTTGAAAAACAAAAAACTGAAATTTAAAGAAAGAAAATATGATTTACAAAAGCTTAACATTGGAAACTAAGACGTGTTTCAAAACCTGTAATTTAATACAAAGGCTCAGTATTTGGTGACGTAATTCTTGTATTGCGTTTCAAAAGACATACCTGAAAGTAGTGATTATACATTTGAGATTCTATTTAAAATTTAAATTTAATCGGTCTTTACTATTAATATAGTTGAATATTCACGTAGTATTGGTTTGTTTGAAAATTATTTTGAACTATTTCACAAATATTTGGTGAAATATGTAACAGCCTATATTATTTTTAATGTTACTAAATTTAATAAAAACAATAAGATATGTTATACCAAAAAATAGGGATATGAAAAAAATCCCCAAAATTTGGGATAAAGAGAAAAATTAAATAAAAATATAAAAATTAAAAATATTTAATATATTACAGCCACATAATTTAAATATTCGTAAAAAATAATATTACATGAATATTCGTGTGAATATTCCACGTTAGGTTCTTTTTTTCTCCACATGATTAAGAATGAATCAGCACCTAGGGAAAGTAAGATTAATTAGTTTTTCTTAATAAATATCCTTTGATGCACATACTAATAAATCTCAAATGAGAATGGAGTAATTGCTATGAATAAATTAATCAAAGTAACTGTATCAGCATTGGTTTTGGGTTTAGGTACAGCAGCATATGCTACCGAAGCTAATCGTGGTGGACATGGTGGCGGTAACCCGGGTGGTGGGCACCAGAGTGGAAATAGTGGTTGTGGAACAAAATGTGACGGTGAAATTCCAATTGAATTGAATGTACCTAAACATTGTGATTTAGATATACTAGGTAAAGATAAAAAAATTACAATGGCAGCCGGTGCACAAAATAAATGGAGCGGTTCTGCTCAATTTGAAGTTCGTGCAAACGCACCTTATAAACTTAATATTACTAAACCTTCAGAATTAACTAACGCAATTGATGGTACACAAAAGATCGGTGTGAATGTAGATACTAAACTTGGCACCACCCTATATGCTGGTGCAACTTTGCCATATAGTTCAACTGCACGTACATTTGATGTGGTAGCTACAACAGTAAACGCTGTTTCTGAGATGGCCCACTATGGTACATACAAAGGCACATATAAAGTAGCAGTTGATTTCTAAATAAGAATAAACAATAGTGGTGTATATTCAAGATATGCACCACTATACTATTATTATAAGGAATAAATATGCAAAAAATAATTTTGGCCATAATCATTAGTTGTATTAGTGGTACTATCTTTGCAGGTATTAAATTTACACCTATACAATTATATTTAGGCGATAAAGGTAGGCAGCGTAGCACTACTGTCGTGGTTGAAAGTACAGGATTCACAAAATCTAAAATCTTTGAAATCTCTGCATTAAACTGGTCGCAAAATGAAAAGGGAGAAGATGTCTTAGTTGAAGATAAAACTTTGATGTTTAATCCAAAAGTTTTTGAGTTGAAACCTGAAAGTAAGCAAATTGTTCGAGTGGGTTTTGCACAACAATTTGCACCGAGTGAGCTGGAAAAAGAAAAAACATGGCGTGTCATTTTTAATGAAGTTACGCCAGTTGCAGACGATGAATCAATCAATTTTCAATTCAAATTTTCATTGCCGTTGTTCGTGGGAAAACAATATAAAACAGATCTCGGTGTTCAGTTAAAAACTGATAATAATATTGCAAAAGTTGATGTTATAAACAAAGCAAACTCACATGTTCAAATTACAGATATTACACTTGTTGATAAGAAAGACAATGAGATATTAAGTAAAAGTTTCAATAGTTATTTGCTTGCTGGTCATGAATATTCTTTCGATTTAGGCGCTGTAAATATTAAAGATAAAAGTAATGTGAAAGTTAAAATTAAAACTGATAAAGATGGAAGTTTGTTGGAATATTGATTTTAGGGATATATGAGGGTAATTCTATGAATAATTTTAGAGTTGTTCTGCTTTTTTTTAGTACTGTTGGTGCTACATATGTCCATGCTGTACCGGCAATATTATCTAATAATGAAGAGTCAAACATTGTGAATGTTTGGCTTAATGGTGTTGATCGCAATGTTGAAACGGTCTTACTTACTAGTGAAAATGGGGATTACATCGAGTGCAGAACTTTAGATGAGTTAGGGGTAAGTTCAGTAAAATTTATTAAATATAATAATAAGGAAGAATTTTGTCTTTTGAAAAACACTGATATCAGTTTTGAAAAAGATGATGGCTTACAAGCTATAAAGATAAATCTATCACCGGTATATTTTTCTGAAAAATTTTATGGAAATGTTGTTACAAAGCCACAAAAAGCAAATTTTGGTGGCTTTATAAACTATGACTTTTTTTATAGTAAAGATGATTACTCAGATGATTTTAACACTCTTGCTGAAATCGGTTTTTTTAAAGATTATTGGCTACTCGACAATTCATTCATATATCGAAGTTCTCCTGATGAGGGTGAAAAAAATGTATTACGCCTAAGTTCCTATTTTGAAATGGATATGCCTGAAAAATATTTAAAATTTAGGGCTGGGGATAATACAACTAACTACAATGCTCTAACAAACTCATTTCGATTTGGTGGCTTGAGTTTTGGTACAAACTATACAGAACGTCCAGATTTTGTATATTGGAATATGCCAACTTTAAATGGTAGTGCGGCATTACCTTCAACTGTTGATTTGATGTTGAACGGTGTTAGTTTATATAAACAAGCAATTACTCCTGGAAAATACTCTCTACAAACAGGTGCGAGTATTGATCAGGGAGGGGAAGCGACAATAGTTGTAGAAGATGTGTTAGGGAATAGGTCGGTACAAAGTTTTCCAATTTATATCAGTAATAAGCTACTAAGTGTTGGCTTGAATGAATATGATATTTCATTGGGGAAATTAAGATATAACTATGATGAAGATGATACTGACTATCGCGAATTTTTTTCTAAACTGTATTATCGTCGAGGTTTGAGTCGTAGCACAACAATGGGTTTTGATGCAACGTATTCAGATGATATTAAAATTTTAAATTTAATGTGGACACAAGGTGTTAGTAAGTATTTTATTTTAGATACTGAATATGCTGTTAGTGATTATAACGGTGAAGTGGGATATGGTGTTTCAGGTAGTGTTAGCAGAAGTTTTAAGGATTGGTCGTTTGGTTTAAATAGTCGTTATTACACAGAAGAATTTAAGCAGCTAGGTTTTGAAGAGTATTCTATAAATACTAAATATTCAAATTTAGCTTATTTGAATTTTTCAAATTTAAAATTTATTGATAGTTTAAGTTTAAGTTATGTTGATAATGTTAATTATAATAAAGATGGATTTGAACAAGAAGATAGTCAAATTGTCAATGTGGGTGTGCAAAAACGATTAACCAATAATTTATATACGACAGTAAATTATTATAAAGATTTTAAACAACATGATAATAGCTTTAATATTATGTTGAGCTATAGTTGGGGTAATGTAAATAGAGTAAATTTAGAGCATGATACGGATAGAAATGAAAGTTTGCTCAGTTATACGCGCAATAGCATTAATCAGACAGGTTTAGATTATTCGCTTGCAGTTGGACGTTCAGATGGTGAAATGAATTATCATGCCTTTGGTTTGTATAAAACCAATGTAGGTGATTTAAGTGCTTCATATGATGAGTATGATAATCTTAGATTGGTGCAAGCACAGTACAATGGTGCATTAGTTTGGCTAGGGAATAAAGCCGCATTTACAAAATATGTTGATAATGCATTTGCATTAGTTAGCTTGAGCGGAATGGAAAATGTTGATGTTATGAAGTCTTTATCTGTTGTGGGTAAAACAAATAAGGATGGTTATGCATTTGTGCATAATGTTATTCCATATATTAATTATGATATTTCTTTTGATCAAGATCAGCTTCCATTGGATTATTCATTTGATCAAACCACTAAGAAAATTAATGCTCTAGATAAGCGAGGCTATATTGTAGATTTTAATGTAGCGCCAACTAAGAAGTTTATTGTGCATCTTAAGAACATAAATAATCAAAATTTCCCTCTGGGAACAGTGGTTAATGTCAATAATGATGAAGGTTATTTCGTTGATAGCGATGGATTGTTTTATGTCTATTTATCGCAAAAAACAAATTATAATCTTCATGTGTTAACTAAAGAAGGAAAAACTTGCAGTGCGAGTTTAAGTGTTACTCAAAATCAAATTAATACCGCCGAATCCTCAATTATTGAATTGGTTTGTAGGTAATATGGGAGGTTCCTATGAGATTTTTACTCATATGCTGTTTATCTGCAATATCTAGCACAGCAGTTTATGCTGCTGGCTGTTCTGTTGGTGGGTTATCTGCACCAGAAATGCGATTATCCAATTATGTTTATAGTGAGACAGCTACGTCATTTCATGTATCTTGTGATCGGAGTTATTCAATCACATTTCGTAGTCAAAATTTAAAAAATAGTAATGGATTAAGTTCTGTTTCGAATGGACCGTATCAATTAAGAACGCAACTTAAAGTCATAGGAGGTTCTGATAATCTATGGGGGGCAATCATGAACCAACGTGCTGGACAGGATAGAAAATATACGATTTCTGCGCGTTTAATGGATAACCCACTTTCCTATAATGTTCCAGCAGGAGTATATCGGGATAAGATTTATGTTAATGTCGATTTTTAAAAATAATCATCCAATCTTACATTGTAAAAAAGGAGATGAATAATTCTCCTTTTTTCACGATTGTGTCATCAAATAATCATCAAAATGCAAAAACTGCTGCTTAAATTGTGGATATACATTTATAAGAAGCATGTAAGATCATGACAGAATCGGCTATCAATTTGGGGCGTATACAGGATGAACCTGCACGCTTTCAATTCCAATTTAAGCATATGCAATCACGAATGGATGTGCAAACGGTCTCAACCTTAATCCGTCTAGGTCTAAAAATTGCCATTGTTACAGATACGTGGGCGCCAGAAATTAATGGTGTTGCACATTCTTTATTGCAACTGTGTAAGGGCTTGCAGCAACAAGGCAACTCAATATTTTTAATACGTCCTGAACAGTCCGAAAGTTGTCAGGATTTCAAACCTGATCAAGAGTGTTTGGTTCGAGCGCAGTCGATTCCTAGATATTCAGGTTTACAATTTGGCTGGCCGCAATTGATCAAGCTGAGTAAAGCTTTAAAAAAAGCCCAAGTCGACATTGTGCATATAGTCACTGAAGGGCCTTTGGGATTTGCTATGCTTCAACTGGCGCGTTCTTTACAGATTCCTGTGTCCAGTGGTTTTCATTCGGCCTTTCATGATTTTAGTCGATTCTTTGATTTAGCGTTTTTAATGAAGCCTGTACAACATTATTTACGATGGTTTCATAACAATACTCAACTCACCTGTGTCCCGAGCCAAGATACTGCAGATGCCCTGCATCGATTAGGTTTTAGTTGTCCATTGGTGGTGGTGGGGCGTGGTGTGGACCATAGTCGATTTTCTCCCTCACATTATCGAGCAGATCTGAGACAACAGTGGCAAGCAGATGAACATACCCGCGTGATGCTGTATGTCGGTCGGCTATCTCCTGAAAAAGAGGTAGATGTTTTGATTTCTGCCTACCGTTCGATGTTGGCTATGGATGCACGAACGAAATTGGTCATTGTGGGGGATGGCCCAGATCTTGAACGATTAATGCAACTGGCAAAATCCCTAGATGTTATTTTTATGGGAAGTTTAAGTGGTCAGGCTTTATCGGAAGCCTATGCCAGTGCGGATGTTTTTGTTTTCGCAAGTCAGGTTGAGACCTTTGGTAATGTGGTTTTGGAGGCAATGGCCAGCGGATTGCCGGTGATTGCATATAATGCTGCATGTGCCCAACTGCACGTGAGAAATCAGCAAACGGGATGGTTATGTCATTTATCTCGAACCGATGAATTTATTCGCCTCATGCAGCAATTACCGCAACGCGCTAAATTAAAAACCATGGGCATCGAGGCGGCAAACGACGCAGCTAAAATTGGTTGGCAATATCCTGTACAGCAATTTGAGCAAGCGCTATATCGCGTGGTGGATCAAGCCATGATGAGCCAATGGAGCTAGCGCTATTGGTTGTATAGAGAAGTTGAGCATCCTCATAATCAGTATTCATTGAACTGTCATCAAAGCATCATTGCACTGTCAAAAAGAGAACCTAAGCTAAGTTAAACACAGAACTAAACTTGTAAAAATAACAACACAAATCTAGCTCAACCCCAACACAGTCAGGCTTTGACTGTAGATAGGAGATTAGCGATGAATTTTAAAAATGCAAAAACAAGAATGCTGCATCTCGATTTAAAAGGCTGTATTTATCTCAATCATTTTTCGCATCAACAAGTTGTTGCTGACATATTTAAAATGGTGAGTCGACTTGGTGATGGTGTGTTTTGGTATGTCATGTTGGCGACGGTCTGGATCGTGCAGGGCATGTCTTACAGTGTACAAATCGTCTATGTATTACTGGGTGGTTTCGTCGGCACCTCGGTCTACAAACTCCTCAAAAAGAAAACTGTGCGCCCAAGACCGTACCAAGTGCATCAAGTGATTCGCTTAGGTGAACGTCCTCTAGATCATTTTAGTTTTCCATCGGGGCATACTCTACATGCAGTCATGGCGACAACAGTATTGGGCTATATTCAACCCATGCTGTTGGTCTTAATGTTGCCCTTTAGCTTATTAGTGGCATTATCCCGCATGATCTTAGGTTTGCATTACCCAAGTGATGTCGCTGTCGGTGCTGCTATAGGTGCTGCAGTGGGTGCGGCGATTATTCTCTGTGCACCTCTTTTCGGTTTGGTTTTATAGTTTGATGTGGACATCTCAATTGCAAAATCTGGTAATAAAAAAATTAAAAGGGTTTATCACGTCGAATTGCTGAAATTTGTTAAAGTAAGCCATCATTCTATAGACGATGTTAGGAAGACCCATGGGTTTACGCTGGACAGATACCATTGATATCGCAATTGAGCTGTATGAAGCTCACCCTGATGTTGATCCGCAATGGATTCGCTTTACTGACCTACATGCATGGGTATGTGCATTGCCAAATTTCACTGATGACCCTGAAAAGTCGACTGAAGGTCTGCTTGAGGGAATTCAGATGGCCTGGATTGATGAGGCAAGTTAATCCCTACATCGAAAAAAGCAATTTTTTTGTATAGCAAAAGCAGAAAATAGCGCATTATTCGGTATAATGCGGCAAATTTTTCACGTCAAATTGACTTAAGGAGCCTCTCATGGCTATTGAACGTACTTTATCTATCGTTAAACCAGACGCAGTTGCTAAAAACCACATCGGCGACATCTTTGCTCGTTTCGAAAAAGCTGGTCTTCAAATCGTTGCAACTAAAATGAAACACTTGACTCAAGCTGAAGCTGAAGGCTTCTACGCTGAGCACAAAGAACGTGGTTTCTTTGGTGACCTAGTTGCATTCATGACTTCTGGTCCAGTTGTAGTTTCAGTTCTTGAAGGCGAAAATGCAGTTCTTGCTCACCGTGAAATCCTTGGCGCAACTAACCCTAAAGAAGCTGCTCCTGGTACTATCCGTGCAGACTTCGCTGTAAGCATCGACGAAAACGCTGCTCACGGTTCTGACTCTGTAGCATCTGCTGATCGTGAAGTTAACTACTTCTTCGCTCAAACTGAGATCGCTCCACGTACTCGTTAATTCGAAGTATTCGAACCAGATAAGTGGTATACTGCTTGTCTGGTTTTTTTATTCTCTGAATAATTCTTCGCTCAAATACTGAGCATCTCCTTTGATCTTTAGACATGGTTTAGGTAATTACACATGAGTACTGAAGTAGTCGCTACATCAGTTGTTTCTGATGCACAGCAACAATCTCCATCCGCTCCGACGCAGCAAAATACTGTGGAGAAAGTGAATTTACTGGGCATGTCACGTCCGCAAATGGAAAAATTCTTCGAAGAAATGGGGGAGAAAAAGTTCCGTGCTGGGCAGGTGATGAAATGGATTCATCAGTTCTTCGTGACTGATTTTGCTGAAATGACCAATATTTCTGGCAAATTGCGTGAAAAACTAGAAAAGATTTGTGAAATTAAAGCGCCTGAAGTGGTGCATAAAAATTATTCAAAAGACGGTACTCGTAAATGGGTGTTCCGTGTAGGTGATGGTGCAGGTTCATTGGTTGAAACCGTGCTCATTCCTGCAGAAGATAAAACCGGCGCACGTAAGACCTTGTGTATTTCGTCACAAGTGGGCTGTGCTCTGGACTGTTCATTTTGTTCAACTGGTAAACAAGGTTTCCAACGTGACTTGAGCCAAGCTGAAATTATTGGACAGCTGTGGATGGCGAACTTCTCTTATATGGAAGATGTGCCAGTTGCTGATCGTGAGCGTTCAGTGACCAACGTGGTGATGATGGGTATGGGTGAGCCACTGTTGAACTATGATGCCGTATTGAATTCAATGCGTATCATGCTGGATGACTTTGCGTATGGCATGTCGAAGCGCCGTGTGACTTTATCAACCTCAGGTGTGGTGCCTAAAATTGACCAATTGGCACAAGACATTGATGTAGCCTTGGCAATTTCACTCCATGCGCCAAATGATGAACTACGTAACGAACTTGTTCCGATCAATAAAAAGTATCCGTTGGAACAGTTGATAGCAGCTTGTCAGCGTTATATCGCCAAAGATGGCAATGAAAGTTCACGTAAACATGTGACCATCGAATACGTGATGTTAGATGGTGTAAATGACCATCCTGAACATGCACAGCAAATGTTAAAGCTGTTGAAAAACTTACCAAGCAAAATTAATTTAATTCCGTTTAACCCGTTCCCGCATGCGCCATACGGTCGTTCAAGCCGTAACCGTATTATTTCTTTCCAAAAAACTTTGTCTGATGCCGGTTTTGTGTGTACGATTCGTCAGACACGTGGTGATGATATCGACGCTGCGTGTGGACAACTCGTGGGGCAAGTTGCTGACCGTACTCGTCGTGCGGAGCAATGGAAAAAGAAAGTTGCGCAGCAAAATGAGATACTGCGCTCACAAGGATAATAAAGAGGCAGCCAATTGAAAAAGTTAACGTATAAGTTCACTTTCGTTTCAGCTTTATGTGCATCGGTTTTGGCATTAACAGCATGTCAAACGCCTGAGATTGGGAAAAAAGACCCAGAGAAAGCCGTAAAAATCAGAACGCAATTGGCTGTTGAACACCTGAAAGCAGGGGATTTGGACTCTGCTAAACGCGCATTAGATCAGGCTTTAGAAGTGGATTCTCGCGATTCCCAAGCCAATATGATGATGGGTGTCTTACTACAACGAGAAGGCAGCCCAGCCAACTTAGAAAAAGCAGATAGTTATTTTAAGCGTGCAATTTCAGCAGACTCAAAAAATTCTCAAGCGCGTAACAACTACGGTACGTATTTATACCAAGTTGAGCGCTATAATGATGCGATTGAACAGTTCAGCATCGCAGGTTCAACTTTAGGTTATGATCAACGTTTCAAAGCATTGGAAAATTTAGGTCGAATTTACCTGAAAGTGGGTGATGTGGCGAATGCTGAAAAATCATTCAAACAAGCTTTGCAGGCTAATCGTGATTCCTATGTTTCAATGTTAGAGTTGTCTGAAATCTTTTATTTGAATCAGCAGTTCCCTGCTGCCACACAAATGTATGAACAATTTGTACGTGCAGTAGGACAAAAAAATCAGGGTGCGCGCGCACTCTGGATTGGCATTCGAACAGCGCGTGCCAATGGCGACAATTTGGGTATGCAAGTACTGGTTAACCAGTTACGTGCTTTGTTCCCAGAAAGTCCTGAATACCAACGCTATTTGCAATTACAGTACAGTACTGAGGCCGTATGGAAGTAAATCCTAATTCACCGCAATCGAATGGTTCGAGCGTAGCTCCAAATGCATTAGGAAATGTACAACGCCCAGGTGAGTATTTACGTCAAGTACGTATTACGCAAAAACTGGAACTTGAAGCTGTCGCATCAGAACTCAATATTCCATTAAAAACACTGACTGCACTTGAGCAAGATGATTATAAGTCATTGCCTGAAGCGACCTTTATTAAAGGTTACTACCGCACTTATGCCAAATATTTAAAAGTTGATGCAACCAATATCATTCAACGTTTTGATGATATTTATGCCAACGATACGGGATTGTTGCCAAATCACGCGTTAAATAATTCACCGATTAAAATTATGGGTAAATTACCCGGTTCTAACCGTGACCGTAATCGTAAATGGATCAAACGTGGTTTGATTGCATTGGCGGTGTTGGTGGTCATTGGTGCGATCGTGGCAGCGATTCAAGGCATGACCTCGGGCAGCGATAATGAAGACGCTGTGACCAGTGATGTCGCTTCAGAAGTTCAAGTCCTCGACATGAATGGTGGAAATGCAGCGGTCAGCGGTGATCAATTGACATTGACCTTCAGTAGCCCGACTTCAGTACATATTGTTGATTCGACGGGTAAGGTGTTGGCGACAGGTCGTCAAGCATCGACGCTCAACTTAAACGGTGAAACACCATTCCAAATTCGTTTGGATGATGCAACAGCAGTGTCATTAAGCTTAAATAATGAAAATATTTCATTGTCACCATATACCGTAAACGGCAAAGCAGATTTCCGTTTATCACGTTAAGGGACAACAGAGCAGACTGAACAATGATTGAAAATCCAATTAAGCGCCGTCCAACGCGTAAAATTAAAGTAGGTTCGGTGTATGTCGGTGGTGATGCGCCGATCAGCATCCAAAGTATGACCAATACTGAAACCTGTGATGTCGAAGCGACCGTGGCACAGATTCAGCGCTGTGTAGACGTCGGTGCGGACATCATGCGTGTTTCTGTACCGAGTATGGAAGCTGCTGAAGCTTTTGGTGAAATTCGTAAACGTGTGCAAGTGCCACTGGTTGCCGATATTCACTTTGATTATAAAATTGCTTTACGTGTTGCAGACCTTGGTGCAGATTGTTTGCGTATTAACCCGGGTAATATTGGTTCTGAAGCCAAAATCCGTGAAGTGGTAGCTGCTGCACAACATAATGACATCTCTATGCGTATTGGTGTCAATGCAGGTTCGCTCGAAAAAGATATTCAAAAGAAATATGGTGAGCCTACAGGTCAGGCCTTGCTTGAATCTGCAATGCGCCATATTGATATTTTAGACCGTTTAAATTTCCATGAATTTAAAGTGTCAGTCAAAGCATCGAATGTATTCCTGACTATGGATGCTTACCGATTACTTTCTGCACAAATTGATAACCCATTACACTTAGGTGTGACTGAAGCAGGTGTCTACCGCACGGGTTCAGTCAAATCTGCTATCGCTTTAGGCGGTTTGTTGATGGAAGGCATTGGTGACACCATGCGTATTTCATTGGCCGCAGAGCCTGAAGAAGAAATCAAAATTGGCTTTGATATTTTAAAATCATTGGGCTTACGTTCAAACGGCATTAACTTTATTGCATGCCCAAGTTGTTCGCGCCAAGAATTTAATGTCATCAAAGTCATGCAAACATTGGAAGAGCGTTTAGAAGATATTCGTACCTCAATGGATGTATCGGTGATTGGTTGTAAAGTAAATGGTCCGGGTGAAGCCAAAGAAGCCGATATTGGTGTAGTAGGTGCAAGTCCGCGTTCACTGGTGTATCGTAATGGCGAAAAGAGCCATTTAATTGACACAAATCAGTTGGTTGACGAAATCGAAGCGATGGTTCGTCAACGTGTTAGCGATCTTGAAGACGCTAAAGCTAAAGAGATTATTCGCACAAGTTTTTCTGAGTAGATCATGAGTTCAATCGTCGCAATCAAAGGTTTTAATGACATTCTCCCTACGCAAAGTCCTGCATGGAGACGTCTAGAACAGCATCTATCTAGCCTGATGGATGCTTATGGTTATCAGCAAATTCGCTTGCCGATTGTGGAGCAGACTCATCTGTTCAAACGTTCTATTGGTGATGCAACGGATATCGTTGAAAAAGAAATGTACACATTCTTAGACAAAGGTAATCCGCCTGAGTCTTTGACTTTGCGTCCTGAAGGAACAGCAGGGTGTGTGCGTGCAATGCTTGAACATAACTTACTTCGTGGTGCTACACCGCGTGTATGGTATGTCGGCCCAATGTTCCGCTATGAAAAACCACAAAAAGGTCGCTACCGTCAGTTCCATCAATTTGGCGTAGAAACTTTTGGTGTTGCAACACCAGATCAAGATGCAGAATTGATTTTAATGACTGCACGTTTGTGGAAACGCATGGGCGTTGCAGATAAAGTTCAATTAGAACTCAATACTTTAGGTGAGTCTGATGAACGTGCAGCTTATCGTGCAGCATTGGTTGAATTTTTAGAGTCACATAAAAATGACTTAGATGAAGATTCACAGCGTCGTCTAACCACGAATCCACTGCGTATTTTGGATTCTAAAGATGCAAAAACACAAAGCATTTTGGAAAATGCGCCAAAACTTCACGACTTTATGGGTGAAGAAACGTTGGCTCACTTTGCTCAATTGCAGCAGTATTTGACTGACGCTGGTGTTGGTTTTGTGATCAATCAAAAATTGGTTCGTGGTCTCGACTACTACAATAAAACGGTCTTTGAATGGACAACTACACACTTAGGTTCTCAAGGAACGGTATGTGCTGGTGGTCGTTATGACGGTTTAGTCGGTCAGCTTAAAGGTAAAGCAGACCAGTCTGTGCCTGCTGTTGGTTTTGCAATGGGTATGGAGCGTTTGCTTCTTCTACTTGAACAAGTGGAAGACAATACCCCAGTGCGTGACTGTGAGCTATTCTTGGTTTCAGATCCTGCAACTCAAGGTAAGGCATTGGTACTTGCTGAACAAATTCGTGATCAACTTGAAGCAGCGGGTAGCAACATTCGCTTAAAAGTTGGTTCACAAGGTTCAATGAAATCGCAAATGAAAAAAGCCGACCAATCGGGCGCTTTATTTGCTTTGATTTACGGTGAACGTGAGCAAGCAGCAGGGCAAGTGCTGGTGAAAGAGCTAGCGATTGCAGAACAACACGAAGTGAATGTGGCAGACTTTGTTGCCTTCATTATCGAAAAAATTTCTTCAAAATAATCCCTATAACATAAGGAAAAAGGTAATTTCATGAGCGCATTGAGTGAAGAAGAACAACTTGATAATTTAAAATCGTTTGCTAAAAAATATGGCTCTGCCATTGTTAGCGGCATTTTAATTGCGTTGATTGCCTTTTTCGGATGGGAATACTGGCAGAAGAAAACTTTGGCTGAATCGCAAATGCAAACAGCCAAAGTACAGCAGTTAATGGATGATGCTCAGTCGGCGACGGGTGACGCTTTTACACAACTTTCTGCGACTGCAGATAAAATTGTAAAAGAAGCGCCAGATTCGCCACAAGCCATCCAAACTCAGTTGCTTATGGCAAAATTGGCGTATGATAAAGCGGATTATGCCAATGCTGAGAAAGCTTTGAAAAAAGTTGAAAATTCAAAAGTTGACGATGCAGGCTTAGTTCAATTGGTGAAATTACGTTTGGCGTATGCACAATTGGCACAAAAGAAATTTGATGAAGCATTAAAAACCTTAGAAGCAGTTAATGAACCTGCTTTTCAAGCGACTGCAGATGAAGCCCGTGGCGATGTCTATGTTGCAAAAAATGATATCGAAAATGCAAAGAAAGTTTATCAAAGTGCATGGGATGCTTTGGTTGAGCGACAAGAAGAACGTCAAATTTTACAAATTAAACTCGAAAGTGTAGGCGTTTTAGTTGATGATCCTGAAATTGAACGTCCGATTATAGATACACAAGTGGAAGCAACTGAATGAATAGAAAATACAAAATTACCTGTGCGCTGACAGTTTTAACACTTGCTTTGGCTGGTTGTGCAAATAAAGGAAAAGTAGAAAAAGTAAAACCAAATCCTTTACCAAAATTGGAACAGGCAAAAACTTTAGCACCTGTATTTTCAAACAGTGTGGCTTCAACTGAGGAAGCGGATCCACTGCGTTTACGTATGGATGCAGATAATGGCGTTGTTTTTAGCGTAAACCCTAACGGTGAAGTTCAAGCCTACAAAGGTAAAGAGCGTTTATGGCAGAAGAAAATCTCTAAGCAAGGTTTGACTGCAGGTGTTGAAGCTGCTGACGGTATCGTGGTTGTCGGTAATGCAAAAGGTCAATTATTTGCATTAGATCAGGCAACAGGTGAGCAAAAGTGGACTGCACAATTAACTGGCGCGTTACTTTCACCGTCGTTGATTCAAGCAGGTCGTGTTATTTCAGTCACCAATGATGGTACGGTA
Organism: Acinetobacter sp. YH01005; assembly: GCF_013420465.1. Taxonomy (NCBI): domain Bacteria; kingdom Pseudomonadati; phylum Pseudomonadota; class Gammaproteobacteria; order Moraxellales; family Moraxellaceae; genus Acinetobacter; species Acinetobacter sp. YH01005. The sequence continues at coordinate 209,056 of NZ_VOYA01000003.1, forward strand.
TACGCAAACGATGTGGCAACGGGTCAACAAACTTGGACCTATAACTTGCCAAATGTGCAGTTTAGTTTACGTGGTATGGCAGCACCGGTATCACTCGATGCGCGTCATGTTCTCATCGCTTCTTCAAATGCCTATATTTATGTGATTGATGCATTGAGTGGCATTCCGAAAATGCAGCGTCGTGTTGCAGTGTCAGATGGTCGTTCAGATGTACAACGTCTCATTGATATTGATGGTGAACCGACTGTAGCAGGTCAATTTTTAATTACCACCAGTTACCAAGGCCAAGTGACTGCACTTGATCTTGCATCACAACAAGTGATCTGGAGTAATGATGCGAGCAGCATTCAGCGCCCTGAAGTTGCAGGCAATGGTGTCTTTGTGACACAAACTGATGGTAAAATTGTGGCTTACGAAATTACCACTGGTCAAACATTGTGGGAAAATGACCAATTGCTTAATCGTAATTTGAGTAACCCAGTGATGTTAGGTCAAGACCTTGTGGTTGGTGATCTGGATGGTGTACTTCACTTAATCAACCCAGCGACAGGCGAATTGGTTGGTCGTTCTAAAACCAGTGGTGAAGTACGCTCACTACGTGTGATTGACAACCAATTATATGTGTCGACACGTAAGGGTGCATTAAGCATTTGGCAGAACCGTTAATTTTTCTGCGGCTTATGTTAAAATAAGCCAAACCGTATTTTTGAACGCGGGGGATTGAACCATCAATGCCCCGTGTTTTTATTTATTTTAGGCATTTATCCTATTTCCATTCTTCCTAAGCTTTCTGATGTTCAGACCAGACCAAACTGGCTGATCTGGAATAAAGGTTAATCTATGAAACCCGTAATTGCGCTCATTGGTCGTCCGAACGTCGGAAAATCAACGTTGTTTAACCAGATAACCAAGAGCCGTGATGCTCTCGTTGCTGACTTTGCCGGTCTGACTCGTGACCGTAAATATGGTGACGCGACTTATCAAAATAAATCCTTTATCGTCGTTGATACTGGGGGTATTGGCGAAACTGAAGGTGGTATCGATTCGTACATGGCAGAACAGTCAAAAACTGCCATCAATGAAGCAGATATTATTGTCTTCGTTGTTGATGCTCGCGCAGGCTTATTGGCATCTGATGAGCAAATTGCTCGTGACCTACGTACGCTGGGTAAAAAAGTTTATCTTGTTGCCAACAAAGTTGATGGTGTTCATGCCGAAGCAGCTTTAGTTGAATTCTTCAAATTAGGTATGGGTGAACCACTTCAAGTGGCTGCCAGCCATGGTCGTGGTGTTCAGCAAATGCTTGAAGAAGTGTTGGCTGATGTACCTGAAGATGAAAGTGAAGAACAACACGATAAAGACACAGGCTTACGTTTAGCGATTATTGGTCGTCCAAACGTAGGTAAATCGACTTTAGTGAACCGTTTGTTGGGTGAAGACCGTGTGGTTGCATTTGACCAACCGGGTACTACACGTGACTCGATTTATATCCCATTTGAACGTGATGGCCGTAAATACACACTAATCGATACTGCGGGTGTACGTCGTAAAGGTAAAGTGGACGAAATGATCGAGAAATTCTCGATTGTGAAAACTTTACAAGCGATGAAAGATGCGCATGTTGTGGTTATTGTTGTCGATGCACGTGAAGGGATCGTTGAGCAAGACTTGCATTTGATTGGTTATGCGCTTGAAGCAGGCCGTGCGATGGTGATTGCCATCAACAAATGGGACAACATGTCTGACTATGACCGTAAACAGTGTAAATTAGATGTTGAACGTCGTTTTGACTTTATTCCATGGGCAAAAATTCACTTAATTTCTGCACTTCACGGTACAGGTGTTGGTGATCTTTATCCATCGATCCACCGTGCTTATGATTCTTCGCATTTGAAAGTATCACCTGCGAAAATCACTCAGATCTTGAATGATGCAACTGATGCGCACCAACCACCAATGGTTCAAGGTCGTCGTATCAAAATGCGTTATGCGCATATTGGCGGACAAAATCCACCGACGATTGTGATTCATGGTAACAAGGTCGATAAAACGCCAAATGACTATCGTCGTTACCTAGAAAACGTGTTCCGTAAAGTTTATAGACTTGAAGGTACGCCAGTCAAAATTGAATTTAAAACCTCTGATAACCCATTTGAAGGTCGTAAGTCGCAAATCGATGAGCGTACGGCGGCACGTAAACGTCGTTATGTTCAGAAGTTCAAAAAGGCGGAAAAGAAATTCAAACGCTAAGTTTAGATGAACAAAAAAAGCCTGCAGATATGCAGGCTTTTTTATTTCACTTTATTTATCTAAAAAGATGTAGAAATTAGTTTTTACACTTTTTAGCTTGGCGGTAAATATCAATATTATCCAGATTAGTTTGAGCAATTTCCATGGCTTGCTGTGCGCTGCTGCTATCCTGTTGTGTATTTTTATTGCCAGAAAAAGCTGTCGCAAATTGTCCCATACGCGCGGCTGTTTCAGATTGACCTGAAAATGCGGATAGCGCGTTGCCAGCAAGACCAGCCCATTTTGAAACTTGATTATTTTGCTGTGCAGACGCTTGGCTTAATGCCAGTTGCGATGCTTCCAATGTGCGTTCGAAAGTTTTACGTTCAACGCTCAGATCAGTGCAATCTAAGGTTTTTAAATAACTGGTGCTATAAACACTATTGTTGGTTTGGTTAGCTTGATTGAAATTTGAGGCATAGCCACGGTCTGCTTGAGCTACAGCATTGGCAGCTTCTTGACGGCTTTGATTCATACGCGCTTCAGCTTGGTCCATAATCGCGCCATTTTTGGCACCCATTACTGCAACAGCTGCATCCAATAAGCCTGCTTGAGCGAAACATGGTAGGACACAAAGTGAACTGATTAAGGTGATTTTTCTTAGCATCTGGTTTACCCCGAGTTTTAAATTAAAGTTATAAGAATCTAGAGTATTTTATCTAATTGAAGATGTATTTAAAATATTTATTATACTTAAGTATTTGAATATATTTATAATATTAAGTATTTCTTAAGTGGTTAGAAATATTTTTAAACTGAGTTTTAAAATCTCGATAAGTCAAAGGACCGATGCGCTCATCTGTATTGTGGTGTATTTTGTGTCGGAGAGTCGCATAAAATATAGCGTCATGGACGTAGTGTAAAAGATATTGGATCAACAACTTATGGCGAAAATTCAGCTTGAATATAGTGCAATTACTGACTTCTTTGTGGAGCCGCATGGCTTGAGTCGTCAAGAGGGAATTGCTGTGCGTAAACAAGCCATTTACCAATATCGCAATCAATTACTTGCGCAGCAGCTTAATAGATCAGTTGAAAATTCAGATTTTTCAAAGTCTGCGTTTGGTAAGCCTTTTATTCCTGATTTGCCACATTTTCATTTTAATCATAGTCATAGCCAGCAGCATTATGTTTTGGCCAGCAGTGAAAAAATTGCCAATATTGGTGTGGATATTGAGGATTTAAATCGAAAAGTTCGTTTTGATGCGATGGCTCAACACAGCTTTCATCCCGAAGAATTGCTCAATTGGGACAGTTGTGAGCATGATCCTGATTTTTGGTTTAAAGTTTGGACCACCAAAGAGGCGGTACTTAAAGCGTCAGGTTTAGGGATTCGAGTGAACCTGAATGAACTGAATACCCAGTGTCATCCTGAGCAGAATGGTGGGATGTGTAGTCACCCCGCTATTGGCACTTTTGCTTATCATAATATTCAACTACCGCATGTCATGTTGACGGTGGCATGGCAAAGTGAACAATCTTGCCGAGGCTTTCATTTGCCGAAAATTGAGTTGAATGTCTTATAAATCGGTATGAAATAAAATAACTATAAAAAAGCCCTGTTCTGGCTGAACAGGGCTTTTTTTTGAAAATCAATCTAAACTAGCTTTAGATTAGATTTTGCATTTTTTAGAACCTTGGTAGATACCAATGTTGTCGATGTTTGCTTGAGCAGCAGATTTGTTCGCTTGTTGAAGTTCAAGGTTGCCTGCTTCTGAAGTATCTTGCTCACCAGCCAAGCTGTTTGCAATGTTGCTTGCACGAGCAGCTTTTTCAGAGTTACCACCGAAAGCAGCAAGAGCGCCACCCGCTAAACCAGCAAATTTGCTCAATGATTTGCCTGGCGCTTGAGCAGATGCTTGGATGTTTGCAATGTTTTTGTCAGCAGCTTCTAAAGACCGCTTAGCATTCGCTTTTTCAACAGCAAGAGTTGCACAATCCATCGCTTTTAATTCTGAAGATGCGAATTGAGTTGTAGCAAAAGCAGAAATTGAAATAGAAGTAACAGTTGCAAGAACAAGTAATTTTTTCATGAAATAATTCACTTTTATTGTTAGAAAATAAACGCCCGAAAGTAATGGGCGGGTGAATATTATTCAAAAAAAGGAATTTTGTCCTGTTAAAATGTGACAATTGTGTAACTTTGTGTAATTTGCGTACAAATATGATTGCAAAATTAAATGATTAGTAACACGTTGCTATTTGGGTTTTTGTGCAATCCAAATATTACTTAAGCGGTTGACAAATTGCGGGCTAAACTTCGATAAATTAAATAAAAATTTAGCTTTCATCCCCACAGGTGTATGTGTGGCCATTAAGACCGTATCCTTTTTTTGTACCAAGGTATAAATTTGCTGAGCGACATCGCTCGGTTGAAGATTGACGCCCATTTTCTTAATGCTTTGGGCATCCATGTCTTGCACCATCGCGGTTTGAACAAATAAAGGCATCACATCTAAAACGCGAATATTGTATTTTTGCCATTCAATATCCAAACTTTCAGTGAACCCGCGGACAGCAAATTTAGATGTGGCATAACTGGCTAAATCGGCTTGTCCATATATTGCTGAAGCCGAAGAGAGGTTAATCACACGAGCAAAATTGCTTTGTTTTAAATAGGGGAATGCCGCATAGCAACCGTTTATCACCCCTTTGACATTGATATCAATTGTTCGGTGGTGTGCAGACAGTTCCGTATGTTCAAAGCTGCCTGAATGCAGAATTCCGGCATTATTGACTAAGATATTCAGCTGACCTGCCCAAGCAACAAATTCAGCTAAAGCGCTTTGCCATTGCTCTGGTTGTGTCACATCTAAAAGCCCAGCTTTGGCATGGCTCCCGAGTTCAGCAGCTAATGAGGTGACTTGAGATTGGTTAATGTCATAGAGTCCAACTTTATAGCCTTGTTGTATGAACAGTCGTGCAATTGCTGCGCCAATCCCTTGTCCAGCACCGCTAATAAAAATACTTTGCATGTTATGCTTCCTTAAATTGAGTTGCTCATTCCTTGAGTGAATTTTGAGCATATCAAATTCTGTAATCGAAACAATGTACTGATGAGTAAATAGCTGGAGTTCACATGGAACAATTATTAGCAGTGATGAAAGAATTACGTGAAAAATGTCCATGGGATCAAAAGCAAACCCCAGAAAGTCTGACTCGTTATGCTATAGAAGAGGCCTATGAAGTTGAAGCGGCGGTTCGTTCAGGTCAGAGTGATGATGTACGAGATGAACTGGGGGATTTGTTGCTGCAAGTGGTTTTTCAGTCGCAGATGTATAGCGAACAAGGCGCGTTTGATTTTCAAGATGTGGTGCAAGCGATTACAGATAAATTAATTCGCCGTCATCCCCATGTGTTTCAGGCAGAGCAATTCTCAGCACTTAATGCGGATGATGTGGCAACACTATGGAAACAGATTAAACAACAAGAAAAAGCAGGGAAATCAGCATCTAGATTAGATGAGGTTAAACATGCACCTGCATTAAGCCAAGCAGATGAAATTCAAAAAAATGTGGCGAAAATTGGCTTTGATTTTCCAGATATTGAAGGGGCTTATGGCAAGCTTGAGGAAGAGCTGGGGGAATTAAAAGAGGCCTTAGCAGGCAAAAAATCCGACGAAATATTTGATGAATTTGGTGATTGCTTATTTTCTCTGGTGAATGTTGGACGTAAGATTGGCATCTCAAGTGAGATGGCACTGTTAAGTACCATTCATAAATTTAGAAGCCGTTTTGCTTATATTGAAGCACAGGCCACATTACAACAAAAACATGTAGAAGACTTGTCCCTGACTGAAATGGATCAGTTATGGGAACAGGCAAAACAACAATTAAAACAACAGGCTAAATATGTACCACATCCTAAAGAATAAATACTCTACACAATTACTTGTCTTGGTTTTGAGTTTAATGGCAAATTTGACTTATGCTCAAAGCCCTTCGGGCTACGCGGAATGGAAAGCCATGCAACAAGCTCAAGATCAACAATTAAAAAAGCAATCTGAGGCCTCTAAGTCCAAATCGGCAACTGCACCCAGCAATGCCAACTATTATTTGTCACGACCCAGCACTCAGCAAAATAGCCGATCAGATCAGGTACGCTTAAATACAGCCTCAGTCGATGAACTGCAAACTTTGCATGGAATTGGTCAGAAAAAAGCAGAAGCCATTGTGCAATATCGTAAAAGTAATGGCTTATTTAAAAGCATTGATGATATTCAACAGGTTAAGGGCATCGGTCCTGCGCTGTTTGCTAAAAATAAAGCAAAATTGGCACTTTAAGTGAAGTGTAAAAAAAAGAATTAGGTTAAGCTCAGCTTGAGCATCGAGATAATCAAATTGCCCTTTGATTGTGTTAGAGATATCATTAGCGACATCTTAAGAATTTTACGTTCAGACGTAGGAGACAGCGTCTTTTGCAAACTTTGCGCGCGTCCAAATGTGGTTTATCAACCGCACAATTACCTTCTTCCATTTTAGATGTGATTGATGCCTTAACTAAGGCAGGCTATGAAGCTTATATCGTGGGTGGCGGTGTCCGCGACCTAATGTTGGGTCATGCACCTAAAGATTTTGATGCCGTAACTAATGCGACACCAGCTCAGGTGAAAGAAGTCTTCGGGCGACGTTGCCGAATTATTGGTCGTCGTTTTGAGCTGGCGCATGTCTACTCAGGACGTGAACTGATCGAAGTTGCGACCTTCCGTGCGCCGCCTAAAAAAGCCGTGACTTCTGCTGCGGGCATGATTTTACGTGATAATAATTGGGGTACGATTGAGCAAGACTTTGCACGTCGTGACTTCTCGATCAATGCAATGTATTACCAACCACGCAAAGGCGAAGTGCTAGATTTTTGTCATGCAGTAGATGACATAAAACATAAAATGTTGCGTTTATTGGGTGATCCACAACTACGTTTTGAAGAAGATCCTGTGCGGATGCTTCGGACTTTACGTTTTGCAGCCAAATTAAACTTTAATATTGATGAAAAAATTCTGGATGTCTTTACCCCAGAACTTACTCAATTGCTGCGTGATGTGTCTCCACATCGTTTATACGACGAGTCACAAAAACTCTTTACTATGGGGCATCTCAATCGCGTCTTACCGATGCTGATCGATTTTGGTATTTGGTATCAGTTATTTGCAGATATCAAACCGGTCGTAACCCCATTTATTGAGTTGGCTGCAAAAAATACCGATCAACGTATTTCGATTGGGAAAACCATTAACCCTGCATTTTTCTATGCCGTGTTATTGTGGATTCCGTTCCAAGAGCGTTGTACGTTCTATCTAAATAAAGGTGTTGTTCCTGCTGAAGCGCGTGCTCAAGCAGGCTTGGATGTATTGAAACGTCAGGCTACACGAACCATTATTCCACGCTTTGCCGAAACATTTATTCGTGAAGTTTGGGAAATGCAAACCCGTTTACTAAGTCCAAAACCACAGCAAATTGAAGCACTTTCAGGTCATGCACGTTTCCGTGCAGGCTTTGACTTTCTGCTGCTGCGTGAAAAATCGGGCGATACAAGCACGCAAGGCATGGGGCAGTGGTGGGATGCTTATCAGCAGATGAGCACTGACGAAAAAGAACGAGCAATTAGCCAATACAATCGTCAACGTGCCAAGAGTCGTCGTAAAGCGGCGCATGAAGATGTGGAAGCCAAAACTTCTACTCATCAGCAAGTTGAAATTGAACCGCTGGTGAATGAACCAGAAAGCAGAAGTCGCCGTCAACGTAAGCCTAAATCACATGCCAATAGTCTAGAGACAGTGTCAATCGTTGCAGCGTCAGCCAGTGGTGAAATTGGTGCAGATCATCCGATTTTAAAACGTAAACGTGTGAAACGAGATTTGACTCAGGTTATTTTTGGGCCAACACAATGACGCTGACATATATTGGTTTAGGCAGTAATTTAGGTGATTCTCTACAGATCCTCAGTGAAGCGGTGCATAAACTTGCGACACTCGGTACTGTAAAAGTCTCACAACTGTATCAAAGCCCACCAATGGGGCCACAAGATCAGCCGAATTATTTAAATGCAGCGGTTGCATTAGAAACTGATCTAGCACCTTTGGCTTTGTTGGATGAATTACAACGCTTTGAACAAGAGTCGGGGCGTGTACGCCTACGCCATTGGGGCGAGCGTACACTGGATTTAGATTTACTGATTTACGGTGAACAGCACATTCAAAATGAACGTTTAACGGTGCCTCATGTTGGTGTTTTAGAACGTGATTTTGTGTTGAAACCTTTATTGGATTTAGATGAGAATCTACAGATTAAAGGACAACCATTAAAAGATTTACCTATTTTGAATAATCCAAATTTAACTGTATTGGATGCAGGAAACTGGGCCCATCTTTAATTTTTGTATGACCACTTGAGAAAGCCGTCATCTGAGGAATATTGAAATGATTAGTCTAAGTGACTTGAAAAAATTTAAAGCGGAAGGCCGCAAATTCTCCTGCCTGACTTGCTATGATGCGAGCATGGCAAAAGCAATGGAAGTTGCTGAAGTCGATAGCATTTTGATTGGGGATTCATTGGGGATGACCATTCAAGGCAATGACTCGACTTTACCTGTCACTGTTGAAGATATGGTATATCACACTGCAGCAGTGCGTCGTGGCAATAAACATGCGTTTATTTTGACTGATTTGCCATTTATGACCTATGCCACTTTGAATGACGCTTTAGTGAATTCAAAGATCGTGATGCAAGCAGGCGCACAGATGGTCAAATTGGAAGGTGGCGCATGGTTGTCAGAAACAGTTGAAGTATTGACCCGTAATGGTATTCCAGTGTGTGTGCATTTAGGGTTAACTCCGCAATCGGTTCATGTGTTTGGCGGTTATAAAGTGCAAGCACGTACACGCGAAACCGCGGATCAACTCATTGCAGATTGTAAAGCTGTGGTTGATGCAGGTGCAGCAATTTTACTTTTGGAATGTGTTCCTGCCCAAGTGGGTAAAGAAATTAGTGAATTATTCCCAAATACACCTGTGATTGGGATCGGTGCCGGTGCAGAAACGGATGCTCAAGTCTTGGTTCAACAAGATATGTTGGGACTGACGTTTAGTCACGTGGCGAAATTTGTTCGCAACTTTATGAAAGAGCAAGCAGGGGAAACAGCAATTGTGGATGCGTTTAAGGCGTATCATGCTGCCGTACTTGATGGTAGTTTCCCTGCCAAAGAACATACATTCCAAATTGAGCTGTAAGACATGAAAACTGAAACAACGATTCAAGGTTTAAGTGCATCGCTAAATCCAGCACGTGCTGCGCGCAAAATCATTGGTTTTGTACCAACGATGGGGAACTTGCATGAAGGTCACCTTAATTTAGTTCGTGAAGCACGTAAACTGTGTGATGTCGTGGTGGTGAGTATTTTCGTTAACCCAATTCAGTTTGGTCCAAATGAAGACTTTGACAACTATCCACGTACTTTGGAACAAGATCAGCACTTATTGGCTGAAGTGGGTTGTGACATCGTGTTTGCACCGACTGTTGAACAAATGTATGGCAACAAACCGCGCTTAACCAATATTAGCGTGGGCGGCATTACCAATGATTTGTGTGGCGAACAGCGTCCGGGTCATTTTGACGGTGTTGCTGTTGTTGTGACAAAACTCTTTAATATTGTTCAACCGAATTTTGCATTCTTTGGGCAAAAAGATTACCAGCAACTTGCAGTGATTCGTCAGTTTGTACGTGACTTAAATATTCCACTAGAAGTGATTGGTGTGCCGATTACGCGTGCTGAAGATGGTTTGGCATTGAGCTCACGTAATGGTTATTTAAGTGCGGAAAATCGTGCGATTGCACCAACGATTTACCAAAGCTTGAAAACGGCTGAGGCAGAATTACATGCTGGAACTCAACTTGCAGATGTGTTAGCGAATATTAAAGCAACATTGACAGCAGCGGGTTTTGTTGTGGACTATGTTGAAGCACGTACACCTGAATTACAGAAAATTGAAGAATTTGATCAAGACGTGGTGTTGTTTATTGCGGCTAAATTAGGCGCAACACGTCTTATTGATAATATGCAGGTTAAATATACTGCAGTTTAAAACGGCTATGGGGTAGCAAGCGATGAAGCGCATTTTAATTGTTACAGGACAATCTGGATCTGGAAAGTCATCTGCATTACAGATACTTGAGGATTTAGGCTATTACTGTATCGATAATTTGCCATTGGCCTTACTCCCCGAAATTGTTGAAAAACTTGATTCAGAAAATAATCTTGAACAATTGGCACTGGGTGTGGATGTCCGCAGTACACGTGCAGATTTACAAGAGTTCGATTTGGTTTTTCAACAGCTACAACGCCATGGCTCAGTCGATATTATTTATTTGACCACGCGTGATCAGGAATTGATTGCGCGATTCAGTTCATCTCGACGTCCCCATCCGTTGGCAAGTCGTTTCAAAAGTTTAAATGAGTGCATACAGGAAGAAAAATCTTTACTGTTGCCGATTCAATTACGCTCGACAGTACATATTGATACTACAGATAAGAGTGTACATGATTTAAAACATACCTTGCTGTCTAAACTTGGACAGGCAGATAATTTAATTTTGATCTTACAGTCTTTTGGCTATAAGCATGGTATTCCACTCGATGCAGATTATGTTTTTGACGTCCGTCATTTGCCCAATCCGCACTGGGATATGGAATTACGTAAGTATTCAGGATTAGATGAGCCAGTTCGTCAATTTTTACAGCAAAGTGAACAAACCAATGAAATGTTCCAAGATATTTATAATTTCTTGGATAAATGGCTGCCGGCATTTGCCGAAGGGCATCGTCATTACATGACGGTGTCGATCGGTTGTACAGGTGGGCAACACCGTTCGGTATATATCGTAGATAGACTAAAAAAAGCACTTGAGGCAAAATGGTCTATTCAGGTTCTACATAGAGAAATGAAGCACTGGTCATGATCGACACAACTGTTGACGTAATTAATAAACTGGGTTTACATGCGCGTGCATCTGGCAAGCTAATCGAAGTCACGACCAAATTTCGCTCGTCGATTCAAATTGGTAAGGGTGGAAAATTAGTAGATGCCAAAAATATTATGTCTTTGCTGATGCTTGGCGCAGGCAAGGGCACAACTTTACGCTTAGTGATTGAAGGTGCAGATGAAGAAAAAGCTTTATCTGAAATTCAAGCACTGTTTGCAGCAAAATTTTACGAGGCAGATTAAACGTGGCACGTCGACCGAACCGCTATACTGAAGAAGACTTTGAATCCTTAGAAGGACGTGCAAGTAAAACTGAGCAAAAGAAAGCTGTACAACGTATGGCTGCTTTGGGCGAGGAACTTGCAAAACTGAATCCTAAACAGATTAAAAATCTTCCTGTTGAAGAGCGTCTGATCGAAGCACTACTAGATGCACAAACAATTACTTCACATGAAGCGCGACGCCGTCAGTTTCAACGTGTAGGTAAATTACTGCGTAATGAAGATGAAACCATGATTTTATCTTACTTAACCCCGCAGCAAGGTGCGAAAAAAACAGCACAGCTTCAACGCTGGACTGAACGTATGATTGCCCAAGGTGATCCAGTCATTAAAGAGTTCATGAAAGCACATAATGCTGCTGAACATCATCCCATTCGTCAGCATATTTTGCGTATTCAACGTGATATATCCAAAAATGTAAGCGAAGAAGAACTGACTGCGTCAAAGTTGAAATTGTTTAACTACATTCAACAAGTGGCTTTATTATCTGATAACTAATGCATGATTAGATAGCCAAGTACTTAGATAGCTCAATGATCAGAGAATTCAACATGATCTGATCATTGAAGCAAAACGTGAAGTTATAGACTTCACATCAAAAAAGCGACCTGATTAGGTCGCTTTTTTTGCTTAAATGATTGAAAAAATCATGCTTGGCTTTTGAGTTTTAACATTAACCAAATTCACCAACAGCGCGCTCTTTAGCCCATTCACGGAGAACGAACTTCTGAAGTTTACCTGTCGAGGTTTTTGGAATTTCGGTAATCACTACATCTTTAGGTACTTTGAAACGTGCAAGGTGCTGCTTACAGAATTCGATCAGTTCTTCAGGCGTTGCTTCTTTACCTGCTTTTAATTCAATAAAGGCACAAGGCACTTCTTGCCAACGAGGGTCAGGTTTTGCAACCACTGCAGCGGTCAGTACAGCAGGGTGTTGATATAGAATTTCTTCTACTTCGAGCGATGAAATGTTTTCACCCCCTGAAATGATCACATCTTTAGAGCGGTCAGTAATTTTGGCATAACCGTCAGGTTGGCAGACGGCTAAGTCGCCGGTATGGAACCAGCCACCGGCAAAGGCTTCAGCCGTTGCTTCTGGGTTTTTCAAATAACCTTTCATTACGATGTTGCCACGGAACATGATTTCACCCATGGTCTCGCCATCATGCGGAACAGGTAACATGGTTTCAGGATCAATGACTTTCATGCCATCTTGAAGCGGGTATGGCACACCTTGGCGAGAATGCAACTGTGCTTGTTCTTGAATGGAAAGATCAGACCAACCTGCTTGCGATGCGCAAAGTGCCGATGGACCATATGTTTCAGTCAAACCATAGACATGTGTGACATTAATACCAATATTACGCATCCCTTCAATAATCGCAGCAGGTGGCGCTGCACCAGCAACCATCACTTCAACGCGATGGTCAAATTGCGCTTTTTTCTCTTCAGGCGTATTGATCATCATTGAAAGTACGATTGGCGCACCGCAGAAATAATCTACTTTGTGCTCTGCGATCAGTTTGAAAATCAGTTCAGGGTCGATTTTACGTAGACAAATATTGGTTCCGCCATTGGCTGCCATCGTCCATGCAAAGCACCAGCCATTACAGTGGAATAGAGGAAGCGTCCACAGATACGTTGCACGTGGCGTCATGCCGCAAGCAATGATGTTACTCGCTGCATTGATATATGCGCCGCGGTGATGATACACCACGCCTTTTGGATTCCCTGTGGTACCCGAGGTATAGCTTAAACTAATGGCATCCCATTCATCTTGAGGTAAGTGCCATTCAAAGTTGGCATCACCTTGCGCCAACCAGTCTTCAAATTCGATTTGTCCAATCGGTTGTGCTGTACCTTCAAATTCAGCATCTGCCACATCAATGACATAAATGTCTTGATCGATTAAAGCTAAAGCTTCTGTGGCTACTTGAGTGAATTCAGGGTCAACCAGCAGGACTTTGGTTTCCGCATGTTCCAACATGAAGGCAATGGTTTTCGCATCAAGACGTGTATTTAGCGTATTCAGTACAGCACCGGCCATTGGTACGGCAAAGTGTGCTTCAACCATAGCAGGAACATTCGGTAATAACACAGACACAGTGTCGTTTTTGCCAATGCCTAATTGTTGCAACTGATGTGCAAATTGACGACAGCGGTTATACGTTTGGCGCCATGAAATATGACGATTGCCATGGATAATGGCATCCTGATCAGGATAAATATAGGCTGCTCGCTCTAAATAACGTAGAGGCGAAAGTGCCACAAAATTTGCCGGGGTCCGTGGCAATTCATCGTATGCGCTAACCATCGTGGTACTCCAAGTCCATGTATATTTGTTTTAAATCTGACTTAACAATAATTCAGTCCATAGGGTCTCTGCATTTATGCTTTAGTCGAGTATTTATACTAATTTTTTAAGTGATTGAAAATGAATAAAATAAAATACAATTCAGTGGCGAAAATGAACCCTGTAGTTCTCAAAATTGATTTTTTAGAATAAATAATTTAGCTGAAAAATAGACAATAATTGTTGGTTTTTTATGCTGATTTTGCAGATATTTCCGTGTGTGATCCTCTTTATTGATAATGTTTGAATGATGCTGATCGAATAATCTAGAGCGCCTTGAATAGTCTTTGTGGCTATATAGATGAATTATTTTCTCTTTAATTGATCGTGGCTTATTTGCTGTTTTATAACAATAAACTTAAATTTGAGAAGATACAGAACTTCGTATAATCTAAGTAAAAAATCAAGATGGCTTGTGCATCAACATTGCAAAAGCGGAAATCAAAAATAAAACAATACGGCTGAATACAATAAAAAGTATGGCGATAAGGATGAATATGACAATTCAACACGACATTGTATGGGAAAATTGGTCAGGTGCTCAGAAGTCGATCCCGAAGTCATTTACACAACCGAAAAATCTTGAGCAGTTAATGGAGGTGGTTCAATCCCAACCTAAGATTCGTATGGTTGGCGCAGGGCACTCTTTTAGCCCTTTGGCAAAAACCACAGATACCTTAGTAAGTTTAGATCATCTCAAAGGTATTCTAGATATCGATGCTGAACGCTGCCAAAGTACCGTCCAAGCTGGCACACGATTATTTGATTTGGGCGAGAAGCTCGCGTCTTTTGATCAGGCACTGATCAATCAAGGAGATATTGATCGTCAAAGTTTGGCTGGAGCTATCGCAACAGGGACACATGGCACAGGACTCGAATTGCCGTGTTTATCGGCACTGGTTAAGGGGTTTGAGTTATTAACCGCGCAGGGCGAGTTACTACAATGCAGTGCTGAACAGAACAGCGAAATTTTCCAAGCAGGGCGTGTTTCACTCGGGAGTTTAGGCGTGCTGACGCATGTACAGCTGCAAAATCGACCGATGTATAAACTCAAAGAACAGACGCGATTATGTCCACTGAACGATGTCATGCAGAATATGCAGCAATGGCAATATGAACATCGACATATTGAGTTCTGGGCATTTAGTCATGCCGATCAGGTTATTTTAAAAACCTTAGATGAGACGGAAGATAACCTTCAACCGCGGAAAGAACAGTGCTTAGATGACGACGTATTACTCAAATTTTGTGCAGAATTGACGCGATTATTTCCACCACTGAATCCATGGCTACAAAAATTATTAGGTGTTTTTGTCAAACCTTCGATGAACGTAGACTGGTCAAGTCGAATTTTTCCTTCTGCTCGAAATACCAAATTTAATGAGATGGAATACCAGATTCCGCTGCAACACGGGATGAATTGTTTAGAAGAAATTTTGCATACCCTTCGACGACATAAGGTTCCGATGTTTTTTCCGCTAGAATATCGACTTGTACGTGGAGATGATATTTGGCTCAGTCCGTTTTATCAGCAAGATTCGGCCTCAATTTCGGTGCATCAGTTCTATAAGCAAGATTATCAAGTCATCTTTAAGCTCGTGGAGCCGATTTTTTTAAAATATGGCGGGCGTCCGCATTGGGGGAAATTGCATAGCCTAAATGCGCGGCAGCTTCAAAATGTGTACCCCAAGTGGCAAGATTTTTTGAATATTCGACAAGAATTAGATCCGAAGCAAAAGTGGCTCAGTCCAGAGCTACAGCAGTTACTGATTGAATAAGCATCGTGGAACGTTAAACGTTGAAGACCAATTGAACGATATGAAAAAGGGGATGGCATGGATGCATATTTTCAAAAGTTGAATTCGCTGTTAAAACAAAATGGTACGGGGATGCCCCAGTTAATCGTGGATGTTGATGCATTAAATCACAACTTGGGGGTCACTCAGCAGCAAATGCCAGAGCGTCTGCATCCGCGCTTGGTGGTGAAATCCTTGGCGTGCATGGCTCTGCTTCAACACTGTGCTACACAGCTCAAGACACAGCGTTTCATGCTATTTCATTTTGCACATCTGAAAACACTTTTCGAGTCGATGCCACAAGCCGATGTGTTGTTTGGAAAACCGATGCCAATTCAGGCCTTGAAGCATGCAGACAAGGCAGTTTTGCAGGCCACGCAATCGCAAGTGCAATGGCTGATTGATAGTGAACAGCGTTTAGCCCAATACCTCAAATTTGCTGAGCAGCATCAACTGTGTCTACGCATCAATATTGAAATCGATGTGGGTTTACACCGCGGTGGTCTGAAAACGATCGATGAGCTAAAGGCTATTTTGGATGTAATCGTTCAACATCCTCAACATTTAAAATTTTCAGGATTGATGGGCTATGACGCACATGTGGCGAAGATTCCACGACTGATTCAATCTGCTGAACAGACTTATCAACAATCCCAGAAAAGTTATCAACAATTCAAAGCTTATGTACAACAGCGCTATCCAACTTTATGTGATGAACACACCTGTTGGAATGGTGGTGGTAGTCCTAGTTTTAGTTTTCATTATCAGCAGAGCGTCTGTAACGAAGTCTCGTTTGGCTCGATGTTATTAAAACCCGCAGATTTTGAACTGAAAAATTTACAAGCTTTCCAAAGTGCCTTGTGGCTCGCCACACCAGTGTTAAAAGTGTTGCCGCGGACTGAATTACCACAGTTAGAATGGCTCAGTCGTTGGGCAAAATCTCAGGCTGTGTTTATTTATGGAGGCTATTGGCGAGGGGACTATGTTTATCCTCAAGGCAGTCAGCCCCATGCATTATATGGTCGAAGTAGTAATCAGGAACTTGTGCAAATTCCGCAGACAAGTAGCATAGACATAGATGATTATATTTTTTTACGCCCTGCGCAAAGTGAAATGATCATCCCTCAATTTGCACAGCTTTGGTTGTATCAATCAGATCAATTGATCGCCTTAGAGACATTCAGAGAATAAAAAAGCGTCCTTACGTTCTTTGGTTCAATTGTTTCGCAATTTTTTTTTACGTGCGTAACATCAGTTATGAATGAGAACGTGATTATTATGTTGACAGCATAAAGCGCATTTCAGTTGAAATCTGCTTGAATTATCAGGAGTCTTGTAAAAGGAGGCAGAAAAATCAACTTCCATGGGATTAGAGGTTTATTAAAGTTGGCAGGGCGTGTAAAATTTAGGTCGAATTTTATTTATCCACCGTTTTTATCTTTTGGGGGGTCTCCCTCGATCATAATCTCGCGGTGACATGCTCCATTGTACGGGGCATCACTCCTTAAGGATTTTTATATGCCAATTATCACTTTGCCAAATGGCGATCAAAAAGAATTTGATCATGCCGTGTCTGTGATGGAAGTTGCTCAAAGCATCGGTCCTGGTCTAGCAAAAAATACAGTTGCGGGTCGTGTAAACGATCGTTTAGTTGATGCGTGTGATTTAATTACAGAAGATGCAAGCCTACAAATTATCACGCCTAAAGATGAAGATGGTATTCACATCATTCGTCACTCTTGTGCGCACTTGGTGGGTCATGCCGTTAAGCAATTGTTCCCAGAAGCAAAGATGGTCATTGGTCCTGTCATTGAAGAAGGTTTCTACTATGACATCTGGATGCCACGTCCGTTTACTTTAGACGACATGGCAGTAATCGAAGAGCGCATGAAAAAGCTCATCGACCAAGACTATGATGTCATCAAAAAAATGACTCCACGTGATGAAGTGATCAAAGAGTTCACTGCACGCGGCGAAGAATACAAACTGCGTCTGATCGAAGACATGCCTGAAGAAACTGAAATGGGCTTGTATTACCATCAAGACTACTTGGATATGTGTCGTGGTCCGCACGTTCCAAATACTAAATTCTTAAAATCGTTCAAGTTGACTAAAATCTCTGGTGCTTACTGGCGCGGTGATGCGAAAAACGAACAGCTGCAACGTATTTACGGTACAGCTTGGGCTGACAAAAAACAGTTAGCTGCCTACATTAAACGTATTGAAGAAGCTGAAAAACGCGATCACCGTAAAATTGGTAAAGCGTTAGACTTGTTCCATATGCAAGAAGAAGCACCAGGTATGGTGTTCTGGCATCCGAACGGCTGGACTATTTATCAAGTGCTTGAACAATACATGCGTAAAGTTCAACAAGCTAATGGTTACCAAGAAATTCGTACACCGCAAGTGGTTGATTTCACGCTTTGGGAAAAATCAGGGCACGCAGCTAACTATGCTGAAAACATGTTTACGACTCACTCAGAGAACCGTAATTATGCAGTAAAACCAATGAACTGCCCATGTCACGTGCAAGTCTTCAACCAAGGTTTAAAATCTTACCGTGACCTGCCAATCCGTTTAGCTGAGTTTGGTTCATGTCACCGTAACGAACCATCGGGTTCATTACACGGCATTATGCGTGTACGTGGCTTTACACAAGATGATGCGCATATCTTCTGTACGAAAGAACAAATCGGTAGTGAAGTTGCAGACTTCATTAAATTGACTTTAGATGTATATAAAGACTTCGGCTTTGAAGAAGTACAAATGAAGTTGTCGACACGTCCAGAAAAACGTGTAGGTGATGACAAACTTTGGGACATGGCAGAAAAATCTTTAGCAGATGCTTTAGATGCTGCAGGCCTAGAGTGGGAACTTCAACCGGGTGAAGGTGCATTCTACGGTCCGAAAATTGAATTCTCATTGAAAGACTGCTTAGGTCGTGTATGGCAGTGCGGTACAATTCAATGTGACTTTAACTTACCAGAACGTTTAGATGCGTCTTATGTGACTGAAGATAACGACCGTGATCAGCCTGTAATGTTGCACCGTGCAATTCTTGGCAGTTTCGAGCGTTTTATTGGTATACTTATTGAACACTATGCTGGTTTCATGCCACCTTGGTTGTCTCCAATTCAAGCATGTGTGATGAACATTACCGATTCACAAGCTGAAGCATGTGAGTCAGTCGTCGCTAAACTTAAAGAAAGCGGTATCCGCGCGATTTCAGACTTGAGAAATGAGAAAATCGGCTTTAAGATTCGTGAACGTACTTTAGAGCGTATTCCTTACTTATTGGTTCTTGGAGACCGTGAAGTTGAGGAAGGTACTGTAAACGTCCGTACTCGCTCTGGAAAAAATTTGGGTACTATGTCAATTGATGCATTCGTTGACCTAGTAAAAGCAGCCGTAGCCGAACGCGGCCGGTACATTGTGGAGTAAAAGCGATTAAACAGCCTGACCGTAATCAACAGGGCGGAAAATCAAACCGTCCTGCCTTGAATGATGAAATTCGTGCAAAAGAAGTCCGTCTAGTAGACGAAAATGGCGAGCAAAAAGGGATTGTATCTCTTGCTGACGCTTTGCGTGCTGCAGAAGCAGTAGATCTTGACCTTGTTGAGATTGTTGCTAATGCTGAGCCACCAGTCTGCAAAATCATGGATTTTAACAAGCATTTGTTTGATCTAAAACAAAAGCAAAAAGAAGCGAAGAAAAAACAACATCAAGTACAGGTGAAAGAAATCAAGCTACGCCCTGGTACTGATGTTGGTGACTACAACGTTAAACTACGTGCCATTATCAAGTTCCTTGAAGAAGGCAATAAGGTAAAAATCACGCTTCGTTTCCGTGGTCGTGAAATGGCACACCAACAGTTAGGTTTGGCTCAATTGCAAAAAATTGAAGCTGACGTGGTTGACTATGGTGTTGTTGAACAAACACCAAAAATGGAAGGCCGTCAAATGGGTATGCTGCTTGGTCCTAAAAAGAAAAAGTAAGTATCCATTAAAAAAGCACTGCATTTGCAGTGCTTTTTTTTGCCTATATTTTGGTTTTTTAATCTCAATGATGTTCAAGGGCACCAATAATTTTTGCTGCGTATTGATTGGAAAATAGAGCAAAATTCATGAATGCGAACTTATGTCTGAGGGTATTAAGTAAGTTTCTTTAAGAAAGACAAATTTGATTATATTTTAATTGATATTCAATCGTTGTTTCGATTCAGACGTTTTGAAATGCTTTAATTTAGTTTTAATGTAGGTATAAAGTGAGCAAAGCTTTTTATTGAGCTAACTATGTGAGATCTATTTACATAAAACAGGCTGTGAAATAGGAATTTTCAGTACCCTCCAATAGAGTTTCATCTTGGTAATATTAGGTCGTATATTCCATGTCATAAAAGCAATCAGAACAAAGTACATTTCATATAAATAGATAGTAATACAGAGTAGGATTATTTTTTGCAAGATACGCCAAAAATGAAAAAGAGTGGATGAACAGCTTGTAAGCCAGACCCACCAAAGATTCATTAAAAACACCTATAGGGAGTATTTAGTTTGGAATAGAAAATCAGAACATAAAATTTGCAATCGAGACACTATATTCTTGAGATGGCATGATTTTTTATTCTTGTTTGTCATGTTTTGAATCTAACTAATTTTCTTAATATAAAAAAGACCCCGAAGGGTCTTTTTAGATGAGGGCTTATTCAGCGCTATTTTCTTGGACAGGACTTTCTATCAATGCCTTTTTGCCAATTGGAATTTGGCGTGGTAGTTTTTCTTCAGGAATAATACGCTGTAAGTCCACTGTCAATAAACCATTTTCATATAGGGCTTGTTGCACTTCTATATGTTCATCTAAGCGTAAAGACAGTTTAAATGTACGACGAGCAATGCCTTTATGCAGGAATTCCACAGTTGTATCTTGCGCTTCAGTTGGTTTACCTGAAATGCTTAGCACTTGATTTTCTAAGTTTAGCGAAAGTTCATCTTCTGTAAAACCTGCGGTTGCCACCACAATGCGATAGCTATTTTCAGCCGTTTTTTCAATATTGTATGGCGGGTAATTTGGTGTGTCGCTTTGCATGGCATAATCAAATAAATCGTTGAAACGATCAAAACCAATGCTACGACGGAAAAGTGGGTTAAGATTTAAACTACTCATAATTAGAACTCTCTTTAATAAGCAAAGTTGTAACAATAAGAAATGTTCAGTGATGCTAGGCATCCACTGTTCACTAACAAGATCGTTTGATCCTTGTACATGTATCAATATCGGTCTGTGCTGATTTTTTTCAAGGGATTTTTATAAAAAAATTATATTTTTTGAATTTTTGTACCTTAAGTGATTTTAAAAGCAAAGTGATAATTCACATTTTAACGTTACTTTTCAGAAAAACTGACAAGCTTTCACTGGATTAAACATGTTATACATAAAGCAAAATGAGATTGCCTTACTGAAAATTAAAAAGGAATATAGATGATTGATCTCTACTATTGGGGTACACCCAATGGACATAAAATTACCATCGCTTTAGAAGAAATGGGTTTGGAATACCAAATTTTTCCGATTAATATCTTGGAAAATGATCAATTTCAGCCAGACTTTTTGAGAATTTCTCCGAACAATAAAATCCCTGCAATCGTGGATCAGAATGGCCCACGAGGAGAGTCAATTTCAGTTTTTGAGTCTGGTGCGATTCTGCAATATCTTGGACGTAAAACAGGTTTGTTTTATCCAGAAGATGAGTTTGAGCGCGTTGAAGTTGAACAATGGTTGATGTGGCAAATGGGTGGTTTTGGGCCCATGTTAGGACAAAATCATCATTTTAGTCGTTTTGCACCTGAACGTATTCCGTATGCAACTGAACGTTATGTAAATGAATCTAAACGCTTATATAAAGTTTTGAACCATCAGTTGATTGGTCAAAAATTTGTGGCTGGAGAGTATTCGATTGCAGATATGGCTATTCTGCCTTGGGCACTGCGTCATGAATGGCAGCAAATTCAGCTGGAAGATTATCCATACGTGAAAGACTATATCGATCGACTGACGGCCCGTCCAGCGGTACAAAAAGCCTTAGCAATACACGTTTAAAAAAAGAGCATGGAAACATGCTCTTTTTTTACGAAATAAATAGAAGCTTTTTCCACCAAGGTCTTTGGTTTTCTTTCAGGGGCTTGAGTGAGAAGGGCTGTAAGGCAACAAAGGGGGAGGCTACACCATTTTCGATATAAGGTTTGAACTTGGCACGTAAAAGTGACTGCTCAACCCGCTTATCAATGTGTGTAAGTCGAGAGCTTTTGATTAATTCAGCTTTTTGAACTTCGCCGGTGGCTAAAACATACAATTTAAAACTAAGGTCACGATTTTGATTGCCCAGATCGTCATTGTTGAAGTTAAAGATAGGTCGCTTTTGCCAAATCATTTGATCTTGTGTAATCACGTGTTGTTTGGCAACTTCAGAAGGACTTTGTGCATATAAAGCGGTCAAAATTTGTAATAACACGATAAAACTTAAGCAAAGAATTTTTTTCATAAAGTGAGTTAAAATTATTCAATATTTGCGTGGCAGATTAGAAGTCTCATGTATAAAAGTAAAGTGCGGAAAGACTCACCTTAAGATTTTAGATAGGACGGAAGAAAATTCTAACGCTGTGTTAGAATGCGGCGCTGCCGAAAAGAACACGTTGTTGACGGCTTAGTTGGACGATTTTGCGATGAAAGACTTTTTCTTAAATTTTACCCGTATTGTTGAAAATAACCCAAGAATCTATTGGAGTATTATTTTTGGTATTGCAGGCTGTTTAGTGCTATTTGTCGCGGAAATTGTGCATGTGCAAAATATTCTTGCAGATTTACATACCAAGGATCAAAACTTGATGCGGGCTGCGATTGAACCGATTTCTTCACAATATAAATGGTCGAGAATCGTTGTGATTATTGCCGCAGTGCTTTGGTCAAATTTTGAATATTTGAAGTCGAAGAAAAAATTAGGTCTCTAAGCATTCGTTTCGATGTGGTCATTTTTAGTTTTATTCTTCGCGGCATTTGGGGCTGCGACCTTACTTCCTTTACAGTCCGAGGCCGTATTGCTCGGCTTGTTGAGCTATGGTCAACATAATCCATGGCTGCTGATTGTGGTGGCCAGTATCGGGAATGTTCTCGGTTCCTGTGTGAATTGGTGGCTCGGTTTAAAAGTAGAACATTATAAAAATAAAACATGGTTTCCCGTGTCAGAGCTGAAAATGCAGCAGGCACAGGGTATTTATCACAAATATGGTTATTGGTCTTTGCTACTGAGTTGGCTGCCGATTATTGGAGACCCTATTACTTTAATTGCGGGTTTAATGAAAGAAAACTTCTGGCGCTTTGTGTTCATGGTGACCGTAGCGAAAACCGGGCGTTATCTCTGTATTTATCTTATATTTTTAGGTTTCTTCTGAGATAAAAAAACAGGGCATTGAAAGATTCAATCCCTGTTTGAAATGTTGCATCTATTATTTATTTACAGCCGTTCACTTTAAACTGAATTTCATCTTTAAAGTTCGACTTTTTGTAGACCCATAGGGTGCTCGCAGTACGTTTAACCGAGATTTGACTATTTCTCAATGCTTCAACGACTTTCTGATCGAGTGCATAAATGCCAGAGCCTTGCTTGATCTTGACCCTTTTCACTTGTCCGTGTTTATCCACTTTAAAGTTAAATTTGACTTTACGATCATGCTGTTTCAACTCATGACTAGTGAGATCTAATTTTGGTTGAGATACATATTGGAATGGCGTTTTCTTATCTGCACTTTGTGCATTCCAAACTTTTGAATCAAAGTTGAAATCACATTCAGGCGTATTGCCTTTAACTCTCAAATTAAACGCTTGATAGCCAATAATGGCTTTGGCTTCACCATTTTCTAAATGTGGTTTGACTTTAGCTTTTTTGACAGCAGAAATTAAGATTCGGTCGAGTTGATCGACACCTGTACTTTCTTCAACACTTGCATCGGTAATTGTACCTTTTGCATTCGCTGTGACACGAATAATGGCTGCGCGATCACGTTGCTTGAGGTCTTCATTGGCATATACTGGTTTTGGAAAAACCGACCAATTTAAACGCGTGGTTAAATGCGCAGGAGCAACTTCAATATTCTGTGCCGGAAGTTGATGGGTTTTGGTTGAAGCACTAAACGCTGTAGAAAATGGAGCGCAGGCCAAAAGGGTTAAGCACAGATATTGTTTCATAAGTCTATTCTTGCATCACGTCGTAGAGTGATATTGAGTCGATATTGCTGCGCAGTATTTCCTGTATTGAAAATACTGGCAAGGTGTAAATGAAAAATATTCTCTTATTTTTTCGACTGGTGAGTAATGTCCACGCCAAATAAATCACGTGTTTTCGCCCAACTGATTGCTACTACAGCCATTGTCATACAGCCACCACATAGGAAGATTGGTCTTTGCCGATGAGCTGGATGCTCATGATTCGCGATCCCATGAGGTTTATAGCAGGCATAGTAAATGAAAAAAATGGCGACTTTTATTCATGGTCACTCTAGCAAATGCAGGTAGATATATTTTTATCAAGCTACATTTTATAGGCTAATTTTAATGATTTAATTATTTTCACAATCACTGCTATCGAGACGAATTTGATCTGTAGCTGTCATTTTAAAAAATGGAAACCATGATTTTTTAGATTGAACTGCTGTATGGGAAATGACTTGTTTGATTTGTTCATCGATATATTGATTACCTGAACTTTCTATCAGTGTAATGTCTGGAGTGGTTACTGTATTTTTTTTCATTGTGAATGTTATGGAGATAGACGGACTAGTTTTAGTGAACAGACTTCGATCTAAATAGATAGATTGCAAAGTTCGTTGATATTTAAATGCGGTTTTTGCGCCTTTGTCTTGAGCTTCATAAACATTTGAATGAAGTTCTATTTTGCATTGAGGTGAAATACGACTTGGGGAATCAGTATTTTCTTCAATAGTTTCTAGTTTAATAGGTAGGTCAGCAACAAATGAAGTGGCTTGACCATGCTCTATATAAGGCTTAAATCTTGCATATCTTAAGGATACGCTGATTTTTCGATCCAAAGCATCTAAGCCTGTACTTTTGAGAGTTTCGACTTGAGTCACTTTACCAGTCTCATTTACATATAAACGTACAAGAAATTCACGAGACTTACCTTTTAGATCATTTGCATTAAAGTCAATTCTTGGTGTTCTAAGCCAACTAACATCACTAGATTTTAATTTAACTTCTTTGGGCATGGTGTTTAGGTTAGTATCAGCATAGGAATAACCACATAAAATACTGCTCAGTAAAATCAATGTTTTAATTTTCATAAAATAAATCTTAAATTATTAAAATAAAGGAGAAAAATAGAGTGTAAATCATCCATAAAAAAAGGGCAAAATGAATATTTGCCCTTAATATGATCGGTAAATTTATTTTTTTAAATTTTCATTACTTTGGGTGATATCTACTTTAAATAAATCATGTGTTTTTGCCCAGCTGATTGCAACAACAGCCATGGTCATACAACCACCAAAAAGTGTCGCCATGATCGTGCCCATGTATTTTGCTGCAAGTCCCGATTCAAAAGCTCCAAGTTCATTACTGCTAGAAACAAACATGCCATTCACCGCAGCAACACGACCCCGCATATTTTCAGGTGGATAAAGTTGCAAAATGGTCTGACGAACCACCACAGACACGCTGTCACATGCCCCAGTCATTGCCAGTGCAAAGAGTGATAACCAAAGATTGCTTGAAAATGCGAATAAAATGGTAAATACACCAAAACCCGCTACAGCCAATAACATATTACGCCATGCATGATGAGTTGGAGGGAATTTGGTCAATGCAATCATGGTGATCAGGGCGCCAATAGACGGTGCTGCCCGTAAGTAGCCTAAACCTTCAGGCCCCACTTTTAAAATATCTTCGGCAAAAATCGGTAAGAGGGCAATCACGCCACCAAAAAGCACAGAAACTAAATCGAGTGAAATCGCCCAAAGGACAATTTTGGTTTTCCAGATAAAACGAAAACCTTCACTTAAACTATCTTTTAAATTGTCAGATTCAATTTTAGGAAAACTGCGTTTATTGAGTAGGTAAATGAGAACGAAGCAGACCGTTAGTAGCGCCGCAACACTGAGTAAGCTGGTTTCACGGCCTAAAAATGCCAACATAAAACCGCCAAGCATTGGCCCAATAATCACCCCACTTTGCCAACCAATCGTTGTCCATGTTGCACCATTGGCATAGAGCTCCCGCGGGATTAAAAAAGGTTTAAGCGACGTTGCCGAGGGATTATAGAAACCTCGGATCGTTCCAAGCCCAAAAATGACCGCATAAATACCCCAAGACAGTTGGGTGACATCAATTTGGCCGAGACCGTATTGGTGAAATAACCCCCAAAGAATCAGTGGCATCGGTACAGAAAAAAACAGACAAATTTTCATAATGGTCTGTTTATTGAAACGATCTGCAAAGTATCCTCCCCACAAAGAGAGAGCAATAAAAGGAATTGCTTCGGCTAAACCAATTAAGCCCAGTGTTAGCGGGTCTTTAGTGATTTGATACAGTGAGTAAGCAACAATAATTTCTTGAATCAAAATGGCTAAGGTCAGACAAAATTGATTAAGCGTAACAATCGAGAAATCCCGATAACGTAGGGCTGCAAAAGCATCCTGTGCAGGTTTCATAATGGACAGTAATAGTTGGCGTGCCGACATTATATAAGCCTTATTGGGCATCGCTTATAAAATCATCGGAAAATCTATATCAGAAAATTAATTAAGTTCGATATTCGGTAGAAAGATTCGCTTTTGTTTTGAGCAAAGATGCTTTAGAATACTCGCTCCCTTACCTGCAGGGCGTCTTTGCAATGGTGCAGACGTGCCGAACAGGTGTTCAAAAGAGGTTCTTATGCCTAAGATGAAAACTCGCCGTGGTGCAGCTAAACGCTTCAAGCCAACTGCAAACGGTTTTAAGCGTCACCAAGCGTTCAAACGACACATTTTGACCAAAAAATCTGCTAAGCGTATCCGTCAATTACGCGGCTGTGTAATGGTTCACGTAAGTGACGTTGCTTCAGTTCGCCGTATGTGCCCATACATCTAAGGAGATTATAAATGGCTCGTGTTAAACGTGGTGTACAGGCTCATCGCCGTCATAAAAAAATTCTTGCTCGTGCTAAAGGTTACTACGGCGCTCGTTCACGCGTATATCGCGTAGCGTTCCAAGCAGTAATCAAAGCAGGTCAATATGCTTACCGTGACCGTCGTCAAAAGAAACGTCAATTCCGTGCTCTATGGATTGCGCGTATCAATGCTGGTGCTCGTCAAAATGGTTTGTCGTACAGCCGTATGATCGCTGGCTTGAAAAAAGCTCAAGTGATTATCGACCGTCGCGTACTTGCTGACATCGCTATGCATGACGCAGTTGCGTTTGCTGCTTTAGCTTCTAAAGCTAAAGATGCATTAGCTGCATAAGTCTTTATGACTTAAAAAAAGACCGCTTTTAGCGGTCTTTTTTTTATGGACGAATTTGATTAGACATCTTATTTTTTCGACCATATGGCTAAAAACACAATGATGCCAATTGTGATTGCGGCAAATTTTATAAACTCAAATTGTTTAAAAAGTAAATAAAAGCCATAAAGTAAAGCGAATAGCATGGCAAAAATTAAAACTAAAGAAAAAAATGCAACCCATGGTTTTTCAGGCTCTTTATCTGTTGAAGTGTTGGTGGCGGAAAGAGCTTGATCAGATGTTGCCTTGAAATAATTAACTTTGGGGTATTTTTTCTGTAGTTGTTTGAGTAAAGCTTTCTCTTCATCATTGACTAAATTTTCGTGCTTGAAATGATTGGCTGTATAGCACGTGACATCTACATGGTGTTCTGACAGTTTGTACTCATAATCCAATAGTTGTGCATATTCTTCGGTTGTAAATAAATGGATCGGTGAACTTTCGTTTTTTACATGTTTTAAATTTTTGATAGCAGCTTCGATTGAATTGAGCATTTTAAGCAGACTTAATCCAACTTGAGGTGAAGCTTGATGATTCTCCAAAAGAAGAGGGAGTGAATCATCCTGAAGGTCATAATAATACAAATTATGGATCAGTTTAAATTGAGGCTGAGTGTGGGTAGAAAACGGATGTTCAAATAAATCCAGTTGAATGCTATTTACTAAACTGCTCCAACTCGATTTTTTATCAAAGCAAAAGCATTCGTTCCGCTGTTGTTGATTGAGCTCAATCAATGTAAACAGCCCGAATGCGTCATGAAATTGTGTGGAACTTGCACCCCAAAACTCCCGAGGATCACCAATAGGGCTGATATCTAAAATTTTCGTTTCAGATTGGATTTGAACCAGTGCAAAGGCTTGATTTAAATTGTTGTGGAAAACAGCAAGAGGGTAGTTGGTTTTTACAAAGTCAAAATGAGGATGTTGATTAAGTTTTGCATGCTCAAAAAGAAGATCAAATGGATAAAGTGAGCATGTTCTAATCCGCTTTTCAGCCATATACATGATCAAATGATCAACTGAGTCATGTAGTAATGCATTGGTTTTAAAATCGCGAATCAAGAAAATGTCGCAAGCTTGGCCGCACCATGGGTGCAAAATCTCGTCATAGTAAATTTTCTGGTTAAAAAAGCGTTGAGCGTTATATTGCAAACCAAGAATAAATTGCTCGTAATGATCTAGCATAATGAATCATTTTTTTATTTTTCAATTGTAAGTTATCTTAGCTTGAATTTGATTCAAAAGGTAACGGCCTGGTGCGCAAACAGTATCACTTCCGCCAAGTAGGTGATGATACGTATATTTGGGATGTACATCGTTTAGTAAAACTCAGTCAAAATTTTAAGATTCAGCAAATCCCTGTAAATGACATTCAAGAGTTAAATGAAGCATATTGGTTTCCAAAATCTGTACCGACCACACAGCAAATTATTGAACATCTGCAATTGGTAAATGATGCAGACTTAAGTTATCCCATTATTTTATGTGCCAGTGGTCGAGTGATGGATGGGATGCATCGAGTCGCGAAAGCCTGCATTTCTAATCAGTCAGATATATTAGCCGTTCAATTTGAACAAACCCCAAAGCCTGATTTTATCAATATCGATGCAGATCTTTTGGATTATCGTAAAGAATAAAAGTTAACCTACAGATCCAATGCTGTTATCTTGGAGTAGATTCACCAGACTCAAGTAGATCATCATGACAATGAAAAGAATAAACGTAGTCGGTACATCAGCCACTGGAAAATCAACCTTTTCCAGAGCTTTGGCGGAAAAATTAAGGTTACATTATATTGAACTGGATAACCTATTTTGGCTGGATGATTGGCAGGAGTGTCCTGACGAAATCTTTTTTGCACGTATCGAAGCTGAAATTGCCAAAGCAAAAAATGGTTATGTTATTGATGGCAACTATACTCGGGCGATTCCGGTGAAATGGTCGGAAATAGATACGGTGATATGGTTAGACCTTCCGTTTCCAGTCAATTTATACCGCTCTGTAAAGCGCGCATTTTCTCGGGCTAAGTCCAAACAAGATCTTTGGCCAGATTCAAATAATCAGGAAAGTTTATGGCGGATGTTTGGTCGAGATTCCATTGTCTGGTGGATGATTAAGACCCATAAAAAGAATCGTGAAAAATATCTACAGATGATGAATGCACCTGAATATCAACATATTCAATGGATTCGTTTAAAGTCTGCAAATGCAGTTGATGCATTTTTAGAACAATTGGACTCTTATGTTTTTGATGTTTAAGTTTTGATGTTTTATCAATAAAAAGTGCAGTTAAGTTACAGAAATAATCTTTATACCGCGCTTTGCGACATGCCTAATGTATGGATAGAAAAGAACAAAAGGAAAATAAAATGTTGGCTGAAATAGTTGGTATGGGTCAAGGTAGCATTACTGTAGAGCTCGAAATGATTCCCCGCAAAGGTGAGGCAGTCAAAATCATGTATGGTGCAGACGCAGAGCTTGAGGGGGAAGTAGTCTCTGTCAGTCATTATATTAATCAACATGCCGATCAGCATCGCGTTCGATTAGAAATTCGTCCGTTTAATTATTTAACGACCTCATAATTTTGAGGTCTTTCATACATAAGCATGTTCATAAAAAAAGCCCTTCTATGAGAAGGGCTTTTTAGTGTTGATCACATTTATACAGTTAAAGTCCGAAGTAATAAGCCAATAAGCAAATCACTACCGTAATAATAAGTAAGGTAATCACTCCACCTGCACCGGGTTTATGGGTTAGATTTGGCGTGTGTGCATGCTGAAGATTTGATTTTCTTTGCTCAGTTTTAAAACCATCCAGAGGAGAGCTTTCAACAACAGGAGTTAAGCGTGCAGTTTTATAGTGATTGGCGACTTTCACAATAAATTTTGCCGTTAAATCTTCAGTTTTTTGAGCAAAATGTCGCAAATTTAACTGTTCTTCAGGTGTATAGATGCTGCCATCTGCGTGATAGGGATGCTGAATTTTAGACTGAATATGGCGGTTTAATGCTTCTAGGCAATGTAAGCTGTCATGTGCGAAATCCGCTTGTGCATCCGTTGGCAAGAGTGCAAGTTTTGCGGATTCATTCGATTCGCTGCTTAGATCAGGCTGCGTACCATAATAAGGTGTGCCTAACACCTCCGGCTCAATAAAACCTTCCGCCGGTTTTTGCAAAAATAATTCTGCTTCAGTGAAGTTATGAATATCATCCCATTTGGGTAACTGCATATCCGCTTCAATGCGTTTAATGAGTTTATGGTTCAGCTCATAGCGCCAAAAAGTTTCGCGACGTATTTGTAGTTGTTGGGATATAGGTGCTTCATAGTCATTTTCTGCGTTATACCACTCGGCAAGTTCTTTACCAAAAATCCATGCCTGCTTTTTATTTTGTTCGTGGCTCACAATAAAATGGGCAAAGGGAAGAAGTTCAACGTTAGCATTCGGATTTTGTTCATCATTTAGCAAGCTAGAGCTATGTAAACTTAAGCGTTGTACCCCGTGTTTTTTTAAGCCTTCTAGCCAAATTTGGAAATGTTGAGCCAATAAATGCTGTGATAGCAAATCACGAAAATGGAAACTGTGCTGATCAAAAATGTGGTGATTCAACCAACGTTGAAAACTCAAACCTTGGTTGAGAAATTCATTGCCATAAGTGACGAGTGTGAGCTGTTGTTTCCAGATTGGATCGAGTGCCATAAAGATTGGATCCCATTGATATTGTGTTTATCTTATACTTTTTTTAAAACTTGATGCTAATGCAATTTTAACTTGTGAATGCGCTTCATCATAACGGCTAAAAACTGTTAGAATAAGGGGTTTATATTATTTTTTTAAATTGTTGCTTTGAGAGTTACTATGTCACTGGAAGCCCTGACCACTGAAGCGCTCGCTGCGATTGCAGCAGCAGAGGACCTTGCTACACTCGACCAAGTGCGAGTGCAATTTACAGGGAAGAAAAGCCAGCTCGCGGAACAATCGAAGTCGCTCGGTAAAATGGACCCAGAAGAACGTAAAGTTTTTGGTGCTCAAATTCATGCCGTTCGTGAATCGATTACTGGCGCACTGACTGCTCGTCAAGCTGAATTACAAAAAGCTGCATTAGAACAAAAGCTTGCTAGCGAAACGATTGATATTACTTTACCCGGCCGTGGTCAAACGGTGGGTAGTATTCACCCTGTGACCCAAGTTCAAGAACGTATTTGCCAATTTTTTACCAAAGCTGGCTTTACTGTTGCGACTGGTCCAGAAGTTGAAGATGATTATCACAACTTTGAAGCATTGAACATTCCGGGTCATCATCCTGCACGTGCGATGCACGACACTTTCTATTTTGATGCGAATCATTTACTTCGTACGCATACCTCAGGCGTGCAAATTCGTACGATGGAAAATCAGCAGCCTCCAATCCGTATTGTGTGTCCTGGTCGTGTTTATCGCTGTGACTCGGACCAAACGCATTCGCCAATGTTCCATCAAATCGAAGGTTTGTATGTGGCTGAAAACACCAGCTTTGCAGAACTAAAAGGTTTGTTGGTTAACTTGTTAAATGAATTCTTTGAAAAAGATTTGAAAGTACGTTTCCGTCCATCTTATTTCCCATTTACAGAGCCAAGTGCGGAAGTGGATATCATGGATGAACGTGGTAAATGGTTGGAAGTTTTGGGCTGCGGTATGGTGCATCCAAACGTTTTACAAGCCGCTGGCATCGACCCAGAAAAATACAAAGGCTTTGCCTTCGGTTTAGGTGTAGAGCGTTTTGCCATGTTGCGTTACGGCATTAATGACCTGCGTATGTTCTACCAAAATGATGTGCGTTTCTTACGCCAATTTGCTTAAACAGTTTTATACCTCTCCCTAACCTCTCCTAAAAGGAGAGGGGGTGTCCATCATGACTTAGGGTTCGTCCTCTTTCTTTAAAGGGGCGCTAGAGGGGATTAAGAATTTAGAATTAATAGGTTTTTATACAATGAAAATTAGCGAAAATTGGTTGCGTACATGGGTTAACCCAGCCATTGATAGCGATACACTTTCTGACCAACTGACCATGTTAGGTTTAGAAGTTGATGATTTATCTCCTGCTGCAAAACCATTTACTGGTGTAGTAGTCGGTGAAGTTTTAACAGTGGTTCAACATCCCGATGCTGACCGTTTACGTGTCACTACTGTAAACATCGGTTCAGGCGAGCCGTTACAAATCGTTTGTGGAGCTCCAAACGTACGTGTAGGCATGAAAGCTCCTGTAGCAACCATTGGTGCAGTACTTCCGGGCGATTTCAAAATCAAAAAAGGCAAGCTTCGCGGTGTTGAATCACAAGGCATGCTCTGCGGTGCGTCTGAAATTGATCTTGAAGACAAAATCGACGGTCTATTAGAGCTTCCTGCGGATGCACCTGTGGGCACCAATATCCGTGAATATTTAAGTCTTGATGACCATGTGATTGATATCAGCATCACGCCAAACCGTGGTGACTGTTTCAGTATTCGTGGTATTGCACGTGAAATTGGTGTGATTAACCAACTCCCTGTGACTGCACCAGTGATTACAGAAGTTGCTGCAACCATTAGCGATGAAAAAAATGTCGTTGTTAGTACGGATGGTTGCCCACGCTATTTAGGCCGTGTGATCAAAAACGTAAATACCAAAGCACCAACTCCTGAGTGGATGGAACGTGCATTGGCTCGTGCGGGCATCCGTCAGCACAGTATTTTGGTCGATATTACCAACTACGTTTTAATGGAATTGGGTCAACCTTTACATGCATTCGATGGCGGTAAAGTTGAAGGTTCAGTTCGTGTACGCCAAGCAACAGCAGCAGAAAAATTAACGTTGTTGAATGAACAAGAAGTTGAATTACCTGAAAACGTGATGGTGATTGCGGATGATCAAAAAGCTTTGGCGATTGCAGGAATCATGGGTGGCCTAAGTTCAGCGGTTTCTGATGATACCACTGAAATTTTCCTTGAGTCGGCGTTCTTTGATCAACTCTATATCGCAGGTCGTGCACGTAGTTTTGGTTTGCATACTGATGCATCTCAGCGTTATGAACGCGGTGTAGACTTTGAATTGCCGATGACGGCAATGCACCGTGCTTCTCAGCTTATCGCTGATTTAGCTGGTGGTGA
Source organism: Acinetobacter sp. YH01005 (assembly GCF_013420465.1). Lineage (NCBI taxonomy): Bacteria > Pseudomonadati > Pseudomonadota > Gammaproteobacteria > Moraxellales > Moraxellaceae > Acinetobacter > Acinetobacter sp. YH01005. The sequence goes on from NZ_VOYA01000003.1 coordinate 242,414, forward strand.
GTTTGGTCCAATTACTGTTGCTGAAAAAGTTGAATTATTACCAAAACGTGAAGCCATTGAACTGAACCAAGCGCAAGTCGATCAACTCCTCGGTTATAAAGTTGAATCTGCATTTATTACCGATGCTTTAACGCGTTTGGGTTGCAATGTCACTGTGAAAGCAGAAGGTGAGTGGACAGTTGTACCGCCATCACACCGTTTTGACATGGCGATTTATCAAGACCTCATCGAAGAAGTGGCACGTATTCACGGTTACGACAATATTCAAATTAGCTTGCCGGTGATTGATGTCAAACTGGCGAAATACCAAGACCAATTTGAATTGGTTCAGTTACGTCAAACTGCAGTGGCTTTGGGTTATCAAGAAGCAATTAGCTTTAGCTTTGCAGATGCGAAACTAGAGAAACAATTGAATCCACAGGTTCAACCACTAGCGCTTGCAAACCCGATTTCAAGCGATCTTGCAGTGATGCGTTCAACCTTATTATCAAGTTTGATCCCATGTGTGCAATACAACGTGAACCGTCAGCAAAACCGTGTGCGTTTCTATGAGCTTGGTCTACGTTTTGATTATCAAGGTGCGAACAGCATTCATGATCTCAAACAGATCCCAACCTTTGCACTAGTTGCAACAGGTTCGCGTACGACTGAATCTTGGCATGGTAAAGCACAGCCTATGGATTTCTTTGACTTTAAAGGCGATGTAGAGGAGATTTTAAATTCTGCACGTTTAAATGTTGAATATGTACGTTCAGAGCGTACGTGGTTACATCCGGGTCAATCTGCTGAAATCTTAGTCAATGGTCAATCAATTGGTTACTTCGGTCGTTTACACCCATCTTTAGAAGATGAGTTGGATTTGGCGACTACTTGGGTAGCTGAATTGGATCAATCGGCTGTTTTGCAAACTTATGTATCTAATTTTACAGAATTATCACGTTTTCCGTCGGTTCGACGTGATATTGCGCTTTTAATTAGTGATAAGATTAATGTTAGTGAAATTCAGCAACTTATCGAAAAAACAGGCGGTGAGCTTTTAGACGCAGTTTGGTTATTCGATGTGTACACTGGTCAAGGTGTCGAAGAAGGCAAGCGCTCATTGGCATTTGCAATTCAATGGCAACATCCAACACGTACATTAGAAGATGCTGAAATCAAAACCGGTATGGATAACATACTTCAGGTGTTGGAAAACACTTACCAGGCGACATTGAGGGCTTCATGACAGCATTAACAAAAGCAGAAATGGCTGATCATTTAAGTGAGCTCACGAGTTTAAACCGTCGTGAAGCAAAACAAATGGTCGAGTTATTCTTCGATGAGATTAGCCAAGCGCTAATCTCTGGGGAACAAGTTAAACTCTCTGGTTTCGGTAACTTCGAGTTGCGTGATAAACGTCAACGCCCAGGCCGTAACCCGAAAACGGGTGAAGAAATTCCGATTTCTGCCCGTCGTGTAGTGACCTTCCGTGCGGGACAAAAATTCCGTCAACGTGTTGGAAATGAGCAGATCGATTGATCTGCTTTTTTTTGCCTTTGATTTAGGAGGTGCAGTGTTCATCATCTATCGCACAAGTCATGTTGAAGAATATTCGTTTTAAAGTGAGATGATATATTTGAGTTGAGTTGAGTTGAGTTGAGTTGAGTTGAGTTGAGTTGAGTTGAGTTGAGTTGAGTTGAGTTGTCGTAGAGGTTGATTATGGCTTTCTTTTAGCAAAATCGTCAGTTTTTATTTTTCAATAAGCATGGGCTTAGTATTTTGAATTTTAGCTCTTTTTATGAACTAGGGTTTAAAGTTTGAGGCAATAAAAAAGAGAGCCATAGGGCTCTCTTTTTGTGCTGAATAATCGGTTAGATTATTGAGCTTCAGAAGCAGCAGCAGTAGCTTCAGATGCAGCAGCAGTAGCTTCAGAAGCAGCAGCAGTAGCTTCAGATGCAGCAGCAGAAGCTTCAACAGCAGCAGCGTCAGACGCAGCAACTACTTCAGAAGCAGCAGCTTCAGATGCAGCAGCAGGAGCAGCTTCTTCAGTTTTTTTAGCACAACCAACGAAAGCTAAAGTAGTAGCAACTGCAGCAGCAATAGCGATTTTTTTGAATAACATGGCATCACTCTCTAAAATATGAGATTAAAAAATAACCTGCGTTAGTCTGTTGTGTGCTTTTATTATGCCTAATTTGAATAGGTATTAAAAATGCATAGAGCAGTCTAACTGGTCTGCGTGTATGCTATCACTGAGTATTTTGAAATGCTACTAGTGACTTTGAAAAAACCGTTAAAAATAGGTGAAAAACGGCCATTTTTTAACAGAAAATAACAATTAAGAGAAAGTTTTATATTGGCGAAATAGCAAATAAACTACTAAAAAGAATAGGGTTTTTTAACATATATTTTTTATAATCATAAACTTGAAAATAAGTTTACATGGAGATCTATCAAATGTTTCTTTGTGTAACCAAAGTCAACCAAATAAAAAGGCCATCGTTATAGATGGCCTTTTCAGTCAAACATTCAACTTAGTTGGATGCTTTACGTTTCATTTGATCGAAGAAATCATCATTGGTTTTGGTTTCTTTCATGCGATCAAGCAAGAATTCCATCGCTGCAAGTTCGTCTTGTGTATGAAGCAATTTACGTAAAATCCAAACTTTACGTAGGTTATCTTCAGACATCAAACGCTCTTCACGACGTGTACCTGATTTTTTGATGTTCATCGCAGGGAACACGCGTTTTTCAGCAATACGACGGTCTAGGGTAATTTCTTGGTTACCTGTACCTTTGAATTCTTCGTAGATCACTTCATCCATCTTACTGCCAGTTTCAATCAACGCAGTTGAGATAATTGTCAGTGAACCACCTTCTTCGATATTACGTGCTGCACCGAAGAAACGTTTTGGACGTTCTAAAGCATGGGCATCCACACCACCAGTAAGAACTTTACCAGATGACGGAATCACGGTGTTGTAAGCACGGGCTAAACGAGTAATTGAGTCAAGCAAAATCACTACATCTTTTTTGTGTTCTACAAGACGTTTCGCTTTTTCAATCACCATCTCTGCAACTTGTACGTGACGAGCTGGTGATTCATCGAATGTTGAAGCAACCACTTCACCACGAACAGTACGTTCCATTTCTGTTACTTCTTCAGGACGTTCGTCAATCAGAAGGACAATCAAGAAACATTCAGGATTGTTACGAACAATCGACTGAGCGATGTTTTGTAACAACATGGTTTTACCCGCTTTTGGCGGTGCAACGATAATTGAACGTTGACCTTTACCAATCGGAGCAACCAAGTCAACGACACGCGCAGTTAAGTCTTCTGTTGTACCATTACCTAATTCCATTACCAATTGTTCGGTTGGAAATAAAGGTGTTAAGTTTTCGAAAAGAATCTTATTACGTGAGTTTTCGGGTGTGTCGTAGTTAATTTGATTAACTTTTAATAATGCAAAGTAACGTTCGCCTTCTTTAGGTGGACGAATCGTACCTGTAATAGTGTCACCAGTACGAAGGTTGAAGCGACGGATTTGTGATGGGCTCACATAGATATCGTCAGGGCCGGCTAGGTAAGAACCCGCTGCAGAGCGTAAGAAACCAAAGCCGTCCGACAGAATTTCTAGAACGCCATCACCAAAAATCTCTTCGCCGTTCATTGCGTGGCGCTTTAAGATGGCAAAAATAATATCTTGCTTACGGTTACGAGCCATTCCTTCGAGGCCCATAAACTCGGCAATCTTGATGAGTTCGCCAATCGGTTTTTTCTTGAGTTCGGTTAAGTTCATAGGTGGTCAGATAGAATCTAAAATTCTGAGGTACAGGTTGGAAAAGGGAGCAACAAATGTGCCGCGATCATGCAAGAAACGATAGCAATTGGTTTGCACAAAACAATTCAGAGATCTGATTCGTTATATGAAGAGAGATGTGAAAAACAATTCTGTTGCCGAGCGGCATTTTATGTGTTGTGTTGTAAGAAAATGACAGGATTTGAGATCCTTAATTTCTTGAGTAAACAATATAAGAGAGAACACAGCATTTGTCAATTTATCAACCAAAAAAATACGCTGTGTAAAACAGCGTATTTTCGAGTGTTTTTATCGAAAAATATTAGATGTTTTCTTCGATGAAAGCAGTCAATTTAGATTTTGGTGCAGCACCGACTTGAGTTGCTACAACTTCGCCGTTTTTAAACATTAATAATGCAGGAATGTTACGGATGTTGTAGTTCACTGCAGTTTGTTCGCAAGAAGTTACGTCTACTTTAACGATTTTAACTTTGCCTTCAAACTCAGTTGAAAGTACTTCAAGTACAGGTGCAATGGCTTTACAAGGAGCACACCAACCTGCCCAGAAATCTACAAGTACAGGAGTATCAGACTCTAGTACATCGGCTTGGAAGTTTTCATCAGTTGTATTTACGATATTGCCAGACATGGATTTTGCTCCGGAATTAATTTTTAAGTTGACTCTATGTTTATAAGTATTACATAGCCAACTATAACAATGTAGGGGGTTATGTAAATTTTCGACCTGAATGGCGAGTTTGTCTAATGGATGATCACGATGCCGATGATCGTGTATGACTATCATTGCTTCAGATAAAAAATCGATAAGTTCAGCCCGAACTACTCATAAATGGCTTTTAAATTGCATGTATGTGAATTAATCTAAGCACAATTCTGAACAGGTTTTTTTGAATAATGTCTGATTTTTTGATTGATGAAGAATTACTTGCTGCTATCGATATGGGATCGAACAGCTTCCACTTGGCTATCGCACGCGTAGACCATGGTGAAGTGAAAAAAGTTGCATCAATGTCAGAAAAAGTACAGCTTGCCGCAGGTCTAGACGAAAATAAAAATTTGACTGAAGCCGCACAGCAACGAGGATTAGCCTGCCTAGCACGTTTTGTGGGGCGTTTAAATCCTGTACAAGCTAACCGTTTACGTATTGTGGCGACTAATGCCTTGCGTCAAGCAAAAAATGGTCATGAATTTATTCAAAAAGCCGCTGAAATTTTACCAAAACCAATTGAAATCATTGCTGGTCGTGAAGAAGCGCGTCTCATTTATTTAGGGGTTTCACATACTATGGCAAATAGTGGTCGCCGCCTTGTGATTGATATCGGTGGGGGTTCAACAGAGTTGATTATTGGTGAAGAGTTTGAACCGATTCATACAGAATCTGTGCAAATGGGCTGTGTCGCTTTTACCAAAGCGTTTTTTGCTGATGGTGAAATTAACCTGAAAAGTTTTGATAAAGCGGTAAATGCTGCTCGCAAGGAAATCGCAGGCATTGCCAACACTTATAAAGCTGCGGGCTGGGATACTGTTGTCGGTTCAAGTGGCACGATCAAAGCATGTCGTCAGATTTGTGTCAATATGGGCTGGAGCAACGATCAGGAAGAACTGACACGTGACGGTTTATTTAAACTCAAAGATAAATTGCTTAAATATAAGCATGTCAATGAAATGGAATTTGATGGTCTAAAAGAAGACCGTCGAGCAGTTTTGCCAGCCGGCATTGCCATTTTGTATGCAGTCTTTGATGTGCTGAATATCGATAAATTGGTTTATTCTGATGGCGCGTTACGTGAAGGCGTAATGTACGACCTATTGGGACGTTTCCAACATGAAGATGTTCGTGACCGTTCTGTACATGCGTTGATGGGGCGCTACAACGCAGATATGAAACAAGCTGAGCGTGTGGTAAATACTGCGCAACAGCTGTTTAATGGTGTGGCGACCGCACTGAATTTGACCAGTGATGACAGTGATTTACTGCGTCGTGCCGCGTATTTGCATGAAATTGGCTTAGCGATCAGTCATAGTGGATACCATCGTCATGGTGCTTATTTACTGCAACATTCGGATATTCCGGGTTTCTCGCAAATTGATCAAAATCATTTGTCGCATTTAGTGGCGCATCATCGTCGTAAGTTACGCAGTGATGCACGTGTCGATGTGATGAAAGTCGGTGGTAACAAACTTGTTTACTTATGTCTATTGCTTCGTTTAGCAGTTTTATTAAATCATAGTCGCAGCGATGAGATGCTTCCTGCCATTGAATTAAGCGTGGATAATGCGCAACAATGGCAACTTAGTGTTTCTGGTGATGCCAAACAGTGGCCTTTGTTGGTTGCAGACTTGCATGATGAGCAGGTGCAATTTAAGCATTGGGATATTGAACTGAATATCCAGTCGGAACAATTTATCAATTAACAGACCAGTTAAGTTAGGGATAATGATCGACCTATGAAAAATAAAGCAGCTCAATCTAAAGCCTGGACTACGGTTCAGATCGCACGTCATCCTGAACGTCCGCAGTTTTTGGATTATGTTGGCGAAATTTTTACAGAGTTCGATGCTTTGCACGGTGACCGCCTATTTGGTGATGACGGAGCGATGATTGGTGGTTTGGCTCGTTTAGATGGTCAGCCTGTGATGATTGTAGGTCAGCACCGTGGTCGTAGTACACGTGAAAAATTACAACATAATTTTGGTATGAGTAACCCCGAAGGTTACCGTAAAGCACAGCGTTTATTGGATATGGCCGAGCGTTTTAATCTGCCAGTCTTTACCTTTATTGATACCATGGGTGCGTACCCAGGTGTGGGTGCAGAAGAGCGTGGTCAGGCCGAAGCGATTGCAACCAGCTTAGCTCAGCTTTCTTCACTTAAAGTGCCTGTAGTGGCAACGGTATTGGGTGAAGGTGGTTCGGGTGGTGCGCTCGGTATTGGCGTGGCTGACCGTGTGATTATGCTATCTCACAGTATTTATTCAGTGATTTCACCTGAAGGCTGTGCATCTATTTTGTGGAAAACTGCAGAGAAAGCAGAACAAGCAAGTGAAGCATTGGCATTGACGGCAGATAAATTGCAGAAGATGGGCATTGTGGAATACGTGGTGGACGAAGCGGAAGGCGCACATTTAAACCCTGAAAAAGTCATGCAGGATTTGAAAGTGGTCTTGAAGCAAGCTCTAGAAGAACTGCAACCAATGGATGCAAACGAACGATGCGAAGCGCGTTATCAGCGTTTAATGAAGTTTGGCAGCGACAATTTAGGGCTGATTGCTTAAGTCAAATTCAGGCGCTGCCTGAACAAAGCCGATTTTTAATAGGATGTAGTGGTGGCATGGACTCCATGTTGCTGCTGCATCTTATGTCGTTTTTGTGCCCTGAAAAAATACGGGTGATTTATATTGATCACCAACTACAAGCGTGTAGTCACGCTTGGGGGGAGTTTGTACGTGCTCAGTGTGCAGCGCTGAATCTTCCATTCATCATACAAAAAGTTCAGGTTGCGCAAGGTAACCTTGAAAATCAAGCACGCTCGGCCCGCTATCAAGCCTTTGCCCAACATTTACAAGCAGATGAAATATTAGTACTCGCGCATCATCAGCAAGATCAAGCCGAGACACTGATATTGCGCCTACTTTCAGGTGCGGGTGTCCATGGCCTTGCTGCGATGAAAAAATTCGATGTACGTGAAGATTTTACATTATGGCGTCCGCTATTAGATCTTTCACGTGAGCAAATTTGCCAATGGGCAGCACAGCTGCATGTGCAAAATATTCAAGACCTCACCAATTTTGATACCGACTATGACCGTGCGTGGAGTCGTGAAATTTTGTGGCCGTTACTCAGCGATCGATTTCCTAAAATGCAGCAAGCCCTGAGTCGAACCAGTTACTTGATGCAAGATGCTGATGAAATTTTACTTGAGGTGTTGCAACAAGATTTAGTGGCCTGTGGTTCATCGCAAGTGTTATCTTTGGCGGCTTTACAACAGCTCAGTCTGGCACGTCAGCGTCAGTTGTTATCGCACTGGATGAAAGGTGAGGGGCAATATCGTCCAAGCTTTGAAATGGTACAGCGTTTAGTTTCAGAAGTGATTAACTCACGCGAAGACTCGCAAGCGGTACTACACTGGAATGGATTTTATTATCTGCGCTTTCAACAGCAACTTCATCGGATTGCCAAAGCGGATTATCTGCCAGCAGAATCCATTCAAGAGGTTGAGGTTGTAACTTGTGTTGCAGGTCAGTGCCTCAAGTTGCCTGCAGGACATTTTGTGATTCAACCCTCAGAGCTTGGCTTATCACCTGAATTATTGGGGCAGCAACTGCAGATTCGCCCACGTCTTGGCGGTGAAAAAATTCATTTATATGGCCGTGTCGGAAGTTGGCCGTTGAAAAAGGCCATTCAGCAGGCGCAAATTTTTCCATGGCAGCGTCATACTATTCAAATATTAAGCCGAGATAATGTTATGCTAGGCGTCTTTACGCCTCAGGGCTTTTGGTTGGCGCAGTCTGAATTTTGTACTCAAGCTGGCTGGCAACCAACATTATCTCTTAACGCTAAATCTGCAATATCGGATCTTCAATCATGAGCGCAATTCTAAATTGTAATATCAGTTTCATTGGTGGCGGCAACATGGCACAGGCTTTAATTGGTGGCCTAATTGCACGTGGTGTCCCGACTACACGTATTACAGTTTCAGATCCCGTAGAAAAAGTACGTGAGCTTTTGGCTGAAAAAGATTTGCATGTGACCGATGATAATGTTGCAGCAATTCGAGAAGCTGACATTGTACTTTTTGCAGTTAAACCTCAGGTGTTGGCAAAAGTTTTGGCACCATTACAAGGGTTGCTAGAAGGGAAGTTGGTAATTTCAATTGTTGCAGGTGCAGAAATTGCAACGATTTCAAAATTATTAGGCACAGAGCGTATTGTTCGTGTCATGCCAAATACACCTGCTTTAGTTCAAACCGGTGCGCATGGTTTGTATGCAGGTGAAGCGGTTTCAGCTGAAGATCGTGATCTTGCAAGTCAAGTTTTGGCTTCAACGGGTTTAACACTTTGGGTAAACTCAGAAGCGCAAATTGATGCGGTAACAGCTGTTTCTGGCTCAGGTCCTGCATACTTTTTCTATATGATGGAAAGTATGATCCGTGCAGGGAAAAACATGGGTTTGGATGAAAAAGTGGCTACAGCACTAACCTTACAAACTGCATTGGGCGCTGCACAAATGGCGATTACCAGTGCCAACAGTCCTGCGGAGTTGCGTAAAAATGTAACCTCTCCAAACGGTACAACACAAGCTGCGATTGAAGTATTTGATCATGCTCAAATTTCACAAAATATTCAGGCCGCTTTAGCCGCAGCGCAAAAGCGTAGCCAAGAGTTAGCACAAGAGTTAAGCGAAAGCACCAAATAATTCGATTTGATTTAGGAAAGTTCAAGTATGGGCTCTGCTCAAATTTTTGGAATCATTATTAACGTTGCAATTTTGCTCGTATTTTTCCGTTTTTTAATGCAGCTTGCTGCCGTGAGTCCATATAACCCTGTGGTTTTGGCAACAGCAAAAGCAACAAAAATTGTCGATATCTTTAGCCGAATTTTCCCAACTTTGGCCAAAGGTCGAGTGAATACTGCAGCTTTGGTGTTGGTGGTGATTCTGTATTTGTTAAAAATGTTTGGTTTGATGTATTTGTCTGGCGTGGCAGTGAATAGTCCATTCCATCTGATCATTATGACCTTTGTGACCATGATTCAGGATTTAATCCGTTTCTGTCGTTACTTAATTTTTGCATCGATTATTTTGAGTTGGGTGGTGATGTTTAGTCAGTCACGTTCGCCTTATATTGAAGTGGTTCAAGAGCTGGCGGAACCGCTACTTGCACCATTCCGCCGTATTCTTCCAAATATGGGGATGATTGACTTGTCACCAATTTTTGCGATTTTGGCATTGTTGGTTGCGGAAACCATTATGAAGCAAGTCGCAATTGCATTATTGACTGGTCTTTAATCTGAGCTAAGACAAGTTAAATTAAAAAGGACGCCGAGGCGTCCTTTTTTGTGGATTTAATATGTGGTGTAAAACAAGATATTTCTACTAACTAAGAAACATCTCACCTCCATCCCAACCTTCCTCCTATAAGGAGAAAGGTGTGAATGAACGTGAATGAATTAGTGTGCTTCGTCCCAGTTATTGCCTTGACCGACTTCCACAATCAGTGGAACGGAAATTTTCAACACAGACTGCATCACTTCAGTCAGTTGTGCAGAGAGTTCATCGGCAATTGCAGCATCAACTTCAAACACCAATTCATCGTGTACTTGCAGTAACATTTTGGCTTGATCTTTAGGTAAGATTTTATCGACGGCAATCATGGCCAATTTAATAATATCCGCCGCAGAACCTTGTAGTGGTGCATTGATCGCTGCACGTTCAGCGCCTTGTTTCACCATTTTGTTGCTCGCCATAATGTCCGGTGTATACAGACGACGACCTAAAATAGTTTCCACAAAACCTTGTTCACGTGCAACTTGGCGAGTACGTTCCATATATTCTAAAACACCAGGGTAGCGTTGGAAGTATTTACCAATATAGTTACGTGACTCTTCGCGAGTGAAACCCAACTGACGAGTCAAACCGAATTCTGACATGCCATAGAGCAGACCGAAGTTCACCGCTTTGGCTTGACGACGTTGGTTGCTGGTCACTTCATCGAGTGGAATACCCAAAACTTCTGCCGCAGTACGTTTATGTACGTCTTGTCCATGATTGAAGGCATCGACCAAGGCATGATCTTGCGAGAAATGTGCCATTAAACGTAATTCGATTTGCGAGTAATCGGCTGCCAATAAAATGCGACCTTCAGGTGCAATAAAGGCTTTACGGATTTGACGTCCAATATCTTCACGGACAGGAATGTTTTGTAAGTTGGGATCTGTGGATGATAAACGACCTGTAGCTGTTAAAGCTTGGTGATAACTTGTATGCACACGATGTGTGTCATTATTCACTTGCTTTAACAGACCATCGGTATAGGTGCTTTTCAGTTTAGAGAGACCACGATATTCCAAAATTAAATCGGTAATCGGATGATCGATTTTTTCTAACACACTTTCACTGGTACTGTACTGACCTGTAGAGGTCTTCTTACCGCCTTTTAAACCTAATTTATCAAACAGAATCTCGCCGACTTGTTTAGGCGAGCTGACATTGAAGCCTTGACCCGCAAGATCGGTAATTTCTGTTTCTAAATTTTGAATGGTATTGGCAAATTCCACACCGAGTTGGTCGAGGAAGTCCATATCTAGCTCAATGCCGTTTTCTTCCATAGAGGTTAGAACACGGGCAACAGGCATTTCAATATTGTGCAAAATATTGATCAGTTCCGGATGGGCTTGTAACTTTTTATCGAGTACTTCATACAGACGATAGGTCACATGGGCATCTTCTGCGGCATAATGGGCTGCCGTTTCGAGCTCAATTTGGTTAAAGGTCTTTTGTTTTGCACCTTTGCCCGCCACTTGTTCGAACGTCGTTGTGAGATGACTTAAATACAAACGCGCGACGTCATCCATCCCATGACGTGTTGCCACAGAGTTAAGGACATAAGAGGCCAACATGGTATCGAAATACCAACCTGCCAAATGAATGCCATGATTTTCTAAGACATGTGCATCATATTTGAGATGATGACCAATTTTTTTTACGTCATTATCTTCAAGTAAAGGTTTGAGTTGATTCAGGATCGTGTCGCGATCAAGTTGTTGCGGTGCACCTTCATAATCATGCGCAAGCGGCACGTAATAGGCATCATGTGCATCTAAAGCCACCGAGAAACCTACAATCTGCGCCACGCGGTAGTCGAGGCTGGTGGTTTCGGTATCAAAGGCAAAACGCTTTTCAGTGCTCAGACGTTTAAATAACACATCCCAATCTTCTTGGGTCAATACTGTGTGATAACGTGCTTCACCGAGTAAATCATCAACACTGGTTTTGTCCGCTTGATCTTCCACTTCGGGTGCATTGGCTACAGTCGCCGTGGTGTTGATGGCTTTGGCTGCTTGTTTGTAGGTTGCACCATTGGGGTTGTTCGGATGATCTAATGACTGCAGTTGGTTACGGAATTCTAGTTCAGTATATAAATCACGAAGAGCTGGAATATTTGGATCAGCAAGTTTCAAATCTTCGTATTTAAGGCCCATGTCGAGGTCGCAAACGATGCTCGCCAGTTGGTGGTCAAGAGCAATTCCTTCGACATTGTCTTTAATGTTTTGACCGACTTTACCTTTAATACTGTCAACATTTTCTAAAATGCCGCCAATCGAGCCGTACTCGGTTAAAAGTTTCGCTGCCGTTTTTGCGCCAACACCGGGTACACCACGGATACCATCAGAGGCATCGCCCATCAGCGTGAGGTAGTCAATGATTTGATTCGGCCACACCCCAAATTTTTCAAAAACGCCTTGAACGTCCATCGGTTTGTCTTTGAAGCTGTCTTCTAAAGTGACACGCTCAGTAACGAGCTGCGCCATGTCTTTGTCACCAGTGGAGATCAAAACTTGATGACCGGCTGCTTCAGCGCGTTTGGCTAAAGTTCCGATAATGTCATCGGCTTCAGCACCTGGCAACATATGCAGCGGAATCCCTAGAGCACGAATTAATGCATGAAGATATGGAATTTGTTGTGATAATTCTTCAGGCATGCTTGGACGGTCACCTTTATAAATCGGGGACAATTCATGACGGAAGGTTGGTTCAGGTGTATCGAAAATAACGGCCATGTGCGTCGGTTGGATACGACGCATTAATTTTTGGATGGCAGAAATGGCACCTCGGATTGCATTGGTATGCAAACCGGTTGAAGTGGTTAATGGTGGCAGTGCATGGTAGGCACGAAATAAAAAGTATGAGCCATCGACCAAGACAAATGGTGGCATTGATAATTTCCTAATCCTGAAAACGGTTTTATTGTACGTGATTTTTTGCCCGTACGCTGAGTCTAGATTGTATATGTAACTTACCGAATCACTGATGAATAGTTTTAATCCATCGGTCAGGCTCATGTATCATCAAAACATTCAGGAAAATGACGAAGCAGGTATGCTGAAACAGAATAATGAAATCAAGATGATTTGGTTGATGACGCTGATCATGGTAGGGATCGGGGCATGGTACTTAGATGTCCGAATCTTGAGTTATATCAGTGGCATCGGTTTTATGCTCAGTGTGATGAATTATGTCGATGATTTACAGCACGGCGCTGATGCACTGACCTTATCAAAACAACCATTTCAAGTGACATCAAAGGTTCCGTTATATATTGCATCGTTATTAACGGTCGTTGGACTGTTAACAGAATTGGGATATTTGGTTGCGATCGGGATTAGCCTGTGGGTTTATTTTTTCCTGCGTTGGCTGAAACGATTAGAACGTCAGCTGCATCTATTGCAAGGACGTGCTCTTCAGTCGCAATCCAGTCATGCGGCTACTTCAATATCAGCGTCGACAATAGACTGTCCTGAAAATTTTGATTCTGACAATACACCATCTGTGCATCCCGCGACGGCAATTGGTACAGCTAGACATCAGGCAGTAGTCAATTCAACGCCTTCTAATACACCATCCAAGTCTGCACCAAATCTATCTAGTCAAATTCAGCAATGGCTTTTCCAAGGCAATCCCGTGTTAAAAGTGGCGGTATTGGTTTTGGTGATTGGCGTGGTGCTCTTACTTAGATTTGCCACAGAGCACTGGCAACTAAGCTTGGCCATGAAACTGCTGATCGTGAGTTTGATCAGTGCTGGTGTTGTCGGGCTGGGTTTTTGGCTACAAACCAAAAATCGCAGTTTTGCCTTGGCTCTAGAAGGTTTGGGGCTTGCAGCGCTGTTTTTGACCTTATTTTTTGCCTATTACAATGCCGTGATTGCGGGCTTTGGCATGGCCTGTGTACTGTATGCAGTGCTTATGGCATTGACGATTTGGCTCAGTTTGAAACAACAGTCGGTAGAACTGGCGATCATGGCAATGCTGATCGCCTATCTTGCGCCATTTACCTTGCCTGTTCGTGATGCAACTGCAACGGAATTCATCGCCTATTATCTTGTGATTAATATTGCTGTTGCGGTCATGAGTACATTAAGACCGTGGAAATATCTGAATCAAATCGCTTTTTTGATGACGGTAATCATGGGTGGTGGATATGCTTTTTACCACGGATACACCACCGAACGTCAGATGATGAGCGTGCTGGTTTTAGCCCATGCCGCGATTTTTATCTGGCTTGGTTTTCGTTTTAGTCAGTTATTGGCGAAACAAGATCTTGCGCATTTTCAGCTTAAACCTGCCTTGGATATTGCACTGATTTTTGCTGCACCAGTGCTTGCTTATCTGGCATTGTATTTGATGTATTTTGAGGAAACCGTATGGCAGGCGGGGTATAGCTTGCTATTTGCAGCGCTTTTTGCCGCACTGTATAGCATCAGTAAACGTAGTGCTGTGATCCCACTGATTGCACAAAGTTATTTGAGTTTGACCTTAATTTTCTTGGCATTGATTCCACCGATAGTATTGAAAGAGCAGTGGAGTGTGGTCGGTTGGGCAGTTGAAGGTGCATTGATATTTATATATGCCCTATACAAGCAGTCCAATATCAGCCGTTATTTAGGCATGGCGCTCTTGGTGATGGCGGGTTGTTCAAGTCTGTATTATTTGGTTCAACTGCCACATTTCCCTGCACAGATGTATTGGGGCGTGTGTTTGAGCTATTTGGCGGCCATTATCGTGACGCATGCTGTTCCTGCATTTCATAAACAGCTTTCAAGTTCGAGTATTGCCTTTCAATGTGTGCAAATGCTCTCAGCAACCACCATGTTCATCATGTTGCTCTTAGATTGGCTGCAGACTAGCCATCAATTGGCCTTGAGTCTATTGATCGTCAGTGTGGCTTATCTGTTGGTGAATGAAGGCTTGTTAAAACGAAAAGCTTCGTGGAGTTGGTCCATCATTAAATGGACGGGTCTAGTGCCTGTTTATGTGATGGGGCTGTACCAAGTTATTTCAGTGAGTGAGAACGGTCAGTTACTTTGGCATTCAACGATGGAGCAGATGTATTTTGCATTCGCTGGGCTGAGCTTGACGCTGCTTTGGCTACGACCATTACTCGGTGTGCGTGAAGAAAAAGAATGGGTCAGTCTCGGAATTTTGAGCAGCTTGGCGTGGACCAGTCTGACGCTGATACCCGGTATGCCGTATATCAGTGTGGTAATTTTGCCGCTATTATTTTGTGCATGGTGTTATTGGCAAGCCAAAGAACCTGTCTGGAAAATGTTTTGGCAAGCGCGTAGCAGTTTGTTTTTGGCTTTGAGTTGGATCATCAGTTCGCAATTATTTAGTCAGCAGGCTTTTGTGGGATATATCTTGCCGATACTGAATCCTTTTGATGCAGTGAGTTTGCTGTTGTTAGCGGCTTTTTTATGGATGTTGAATCAACAGTTAAAAGCCGGTTTAGATCGTAGCTTGGCTGCCGTGTTGAGTGTTCTTGGGCTACTTTGGTTAAGTAGCTATGTTGTGCTCCGCGCCTTACATATATATCTGGATACGCCTTATAACAGTTTAGACATTTGGAGCGATGCGACCATTCAGCTGAGTTTTACTGTGCTGTGGGTGTTATTGGCTTTGGTGAGTATGCGCTTTGCCACTCAGCGCCAATTACGTTCAGTTTGGCTACTTGGTGGCAGTATTTTGGTCTTGGTTACTTTGAAATTGGTCTTGCTGGATTTATCTCATGTCGGCACTCTCATGCGAGTGATTTCATTTATGGCCGCAGGTTTTGCCATGCTTTTGATTGCCTATATTGCCCCCATGCCGAATGACAAGATTGAACCATGATGAAGTTCTTAAACGTACTAGATCACTAAGCTGTAGAGGTCGTTGGCTATAAATAGTAGATAATAAAAAAGCCCTGCACATTTGATGATATGCAGGGCTTTTTATATCAATTCTATAAACCATTATTTGAGTTGAGGCTCTCGTTGGATTTCTTGTGTATTGGCATATTGATCGACGTCAGCATCGCTTGCTTGTGTAGAAAGCGGGTGGTCAACAAAACCCATTTTCGGGACAGGGATTTCAATTTTATTTTCGACAAAGGCATTTCGAATCCGTTCCTGCATTTCATCACGGACTTTCAGGAAATTCTCTCTTTGACACCAAATAGCAAAAAGCAGCTCAATGGAAGATTCACGAAAGGCAGTGACGGTCACGGCAGGTTTAGGGTCGGCCAAGACCAATGGATATTTACTGACGGCATCTAATAGAACTTCGCGAACTTTGATGATGTCTTCATGAAAGTTAATCGCAAGGGTAATTGGAATTCGCCGTATTGGAAACTTAGACAAGTTATGCACAGGTGCCCGAATCAGTTGTTCATTCGGCAAACGGACATAGACATTGTCTTGCGTGAGTAATTTGACCGACAGTAAATCAATCGAGATCACTTCACCTTCAATGGTATGCCCGCGAATCAGTGTCAATTGAATGGTATCACCAACCTCAAAAGACCCTTCACCGATCAAGAACATCCCGCTGATCAGGTTGGATGCGGAGGTTTGCGAGGCAAAACCCAGTGCGACCGTTAAAATACCTGCTGCACCCAAGAAGACGCTGAGTTTAAAGCCGGCTTCTTTTAAACTTGCCATCACAAAGATTAAAAAGATGAAATAGAAAATCCCGCGACGCCAAACCAACTGCTGATGGGCATTGAAACGCATACCTACAGTGCGGATAAAGGTGTTTGAGATAAAACGTGCAATCAGAAAGCCGATGACTGCCAGTAAAACAGCCACCAATAATTCTGTCAGCCGATCGGTATTGAGATTGGCGACCATTCCTTTTAGGCTGCTGGTAATTTCTGTCGAAATATTTAAATCTGCCATGGCTCACCGTTAGAAAAATGAATCAAACATATTGAATAGTACATTGGCTGACTCGCGTGGCGGATGCAGATAAGTCACGTCACCGGCTTGTGGCGGTGTACGGTTTTCAATTTTGACCCGCGGCGGTTTGTCATGACCTTCATGCACGACTCGAATTTGTGAAGTCCATAAACGTCCTGTACTTTCACTATAAAATAATGGCAAAGCTGGTACAGGGACATTCATACGGTCAAAACGAATCTGTTGATTACTCACGTTATGAAACTCAATAGGGGTTACTGCACGAAAAGCACGAGGTTTGAGTTGTTTAAGTTCTGTACGACCATCAACTGCTGTGGCATAGCAAATTTCACCCATTCGATGATTCGGACCAAACCAGGTATCTTTTGGTAGAATAACAGGTATATCAAACAAGGGTTCTCTAAGACCTTCGACAAAACCAGCAATCCAAAGCGGTGTGCTGATATATAACGTTCCGCGCTGTCCGGCTGGAATATAAATCGGATCGACCGGTTTAATCACCACAGACCGATCTGCCAAACGTGGCATGATTTGAATTTTGTCATGTGTCTGGCGGAACATATAACGTTCCATTTTAATGGGTTGTGGAAAACCAAATTCAGGGTCTTGTATCGGATGCCATTGCTGCTCATAGTCAAACTGAAAGGTTGGGCGATGGTATTCCATACGCCACTCTTGCATGCCGCGCGTCACACGGAACAATAAAGACCCAAACTGCCAACTGCGCGGGTGATTCAGTTCAAATTGATATTCCCCCCACCATTTACGTTTTGGGGATTCCTTTTCAGTCAAATCATTTTCTAATGGCAATGCGTATATCCCTTGTCCTGATAAATCCTAAAAACAGACTTCACGCTGTCAGATGCTTAGAGTACACTCAAAACAACTTTTTTCATCATTATAATGCGTGATGCAAGTACTTAAACAATTACAAATACCATATAGTTTTGCCAAACGTCATGGCGTATTGCTTCGATATGAGGGTGATCAAGCTTTTATTGTGCGTCGTGACAGCACGCCACTACTGGCTTTGCAAGAAGCACGTCGCTATTTAGGGCATCCTGCACAATATCAATTATGTAGTGAGCAAGAGTTTAATCAATTACTCAGTGCAAGCTTTGCCGGAGACACCGGTGAGTCTCAACAAGTGGCAGCGGGTCTGGAAGATCATCCTGATTTACTTAGCCTTGCGGACTCTGTGCCAGAAGCTGAAGATTTGATGGATCAGGAAGATGATGCGCCGATTGTACGCTTAATCAATGCTTTATTGTCGGAAGCAATTCGTGTTGGAGCTTCAGATATTCATATCGAATCTTTTGAAAAAAAGCTGTCTGTCCGCTTACGTGTTGATGGTCAATTACGTGAAATTGTCCAGCCTCGTCGTGAACTTGCGCCATTGTTGGTGTCACGGATCAAAGTCATGGCCAAACTCGATATTGCAGAAAAGCGAATTCCACAAGATGGTCGTATTTCACTACGTTTGGCGGGCCGTGAAGTCGATGTGCGTGTATCAACTTTACCGTCTTCGTATGGTGAGCGTGTGGTGATGCGTTTACTCGATAAACAAGCTGGGCGTTTAAACATGACCCATTTGGGCTTGATGCAGCATGACTATGATCGATTGAAACAACTGGTACATCGTCCGCATGGCATTATTTTAGTTACGGGACCAACGGGTTCGGGTAAAACCACAACCTTATATGCGGCATTGTCTGATCTAAATGATGGTTCAAAAAATATATTGACTGCTGAAGATCCAATTGAGTATCAACTTGAAGGGATCGGACAGACACAGGTCAATACCAAAGTGGATATGACCTTTGCTCGTGCATTAAAAGCCATGCTTCGACAAGACCCAGATGTGGTGATGGTCGGGGAGATTCGTGATTTAGAAACTGCTGAAATTGCAGTACAAGCGTCATTAACAGGCCATTTGGTACTTTCAACGCTGCATACCAATACAGCGATTGGTGCAGTGACCCGTCTTAAAGACATGGGGATTGAACCCTTTCTACTTTCAAGCTCATTGATCGGTGTGGTGGCACAGCGTTTGGTTCGAACCTTGTGCCGTCACTGTGCGACTTGGCATGATGCCGATGATTTTGAAAAAGACTTATTTAAGCATTTAGATGCATCGGCTGAGTTAAAATTGCCACAACCTAAAGGCTGTGAACAATGCTCGCATATTGGATTTACAGGGCGTACCGCAATTTATGAAATCGTCCCGATTGATGAGCAAACACGTCGCCTCATTCATGGTAATGCTGCTGAGTTTGAGTTAGAAAATCATGTACGTGCAAATGCGGGTTCAATTCGTGATGATGGATTGCGTAAAGTTTTGGCAGGTAAAACCACCATTGAAGAAGTGCTCAGAGTGACGAATGAAGCGGCTGAATAGTCAGTGTAAAATATAAATAAAGCCCCGAAGCCTGTGCATGGACTCGGGGCTTTGCTTTAGTTAATCTTTTCAAAATGAATAACAGCATCGTATGCTTTATCTGTCAGAGTGAGGTGAGTTGCATCACTGAGTTTCATTTCAATGCTATTGCTCTCTTTATATTTCAAAACATCATGGCTCACTTCGGCCATACCTGATGTAGTACTAGAAGTGCGCTCAGTATTATTTTTATCGAGCCAAAATTCGTCTTTAATTTGGTAGTCATCGCCTTGTTTGCTAATGGAAAGTTTGCGTAGGCTCTCCGTGTCAGGTGTTTGTTTCCATTCTCCTGAAAAATCAGGCGCAGGTGTTTGGCTACATGCGGCTAAGGCCAAGCTTAGAAAAAGCATCGAAAAGTATGTTTTCATTGTAAAGTCCTGAAAATGATTTTAATTTTTTTATGGATGTATAGTTAATTATAGTTTGAATATTAAACATTTTTTTAATTTTATTCATTATTCTTTCTATCGAATATCTCATGATTTTTTATTTCTAATTTGACTAAAAACAGCCCAAAAATATGGGCTGTACAGTCTTTCACTTACCACAAACTGACAATTTTCTTCATTAATTCAGCACGAATGGGCGCGGTTGGGTTACCTGCATTGCGCTGCGTTTCATTTTCATAAAACTTTTGCCAAGTTTGAACTATCTCTAAAGTGACATCTTGAGTTTTAAGCTTTTCAACGTCGGCTTTGGTGATATTGGCTAAGCGCGCTGCAGCACCTTCTGGGCCTGTACCCCAACCAATGATGCCTTGACCATAGGCAGGTAAAGACATGTTGTTCGGTGTTGGCGGTAGCGCAAGACGTTGAATATCTGGATTGACCAAGGATTTAATTTGAGGACGGACTTTTTCAGACAGGGTTAATTCGGCAAAACTTAGTGTGGATGCGCTGATTAGCAATGTACCGATAAGGAGAGATTTAAGCATCATAGATCAACAAATGAATGTAAATAATAATCGTTATATATTTTAGCAAGGTTTTGGTAGCTGAATAAGAATATTTAAATGTATTGGAAATGGATAAGATTTTATTTTGAGCTCAACTGTAGATTTGTAGAAGTCAAAAAGTTCAAAGCACTATTTTATAAGAAATTAAAACAGTGCTTTGTATAGATAGCTGAAAATGGATTTAAGTCAAAACATTTAAAGTGACATTAATATTGTTTCGGGTAGCATTTGAATAGGGGCACACAATATGCGCGGCATCGACTAATTTTTGTGCCTCACTTGCATCCATACCCTCAAGATGAATATTAAGCGTCACTTCGATACCAAATCCTGTTGGAATAGGGCCGATACCAACATCACCCTCGACGTAGGCAGCAGGGGTAATCGAAATTTTATCTCGGTTAGACACAAATTTCATTGCACCTAAAAAACAGGCTGAATAACCAGCGGCGAAGAGTTGTTCAGGATTCGTACCATTACCTGTACCCCCCATAATTTTCGGCACCGCCAATTGAACATCTAAATGACCATCGGACGTCGTTGCACGACCATCACGACCACCAGTGGCTTTTGCATGGGCTGTATAAACTGCTTTTTCTAAAGTCATTTTTCTAATCCCTCAGATGATGGTTCAAAATCATATCGTGGGGGATTTTGTTTAAATAATATTCAGTTTTTTTGTAATTTTATACAGAGTGAAAATCAATATTGAACCAAAACACGGTGCTGCATCAGTGGCATTGATGCACGAATCTGCTGCTGTTCGTCTAAGTCAAAAGGAAATGTGAGTAGTTGAGCGCCTTCTTCTGCGGTGATTGCTAAAATTTGACCACGGCTGTTGCTTGCTCCAGCATGACCCCAAGTTTGACGCTTTTCACCATGCCAGCCTTGTTGTGCGGCACCTAATACAGCACATTGACTATCCATGGCACGAGCTTGCAGTAACAACTGCCAGTGCATTTCACCCGTGGTATAAGTAAAAGCTGCAGGCGCCGTTAAAATGTTTGCACCTTGGCTACGAAGTTTCAAAGCCAGTTCAGGAAAGCGCAAGTCGTAGCACACCATCAGGCCAATATTGCCAAAAGGTGTTGTTGCAACTACGGTTTCAGTACCAGGTTCAAAAAATTTTGATTCTTGATAGCCACCGACAGCGTCACCAACTTGCACATCAAATAAATGAATTTTGTCATAACGTGCTTCGGTATGTTCAGGGCTGATACACAGGCTAACAGTACGGACACGGCCATCTTGAATGATTGAACCATCTGGACGATAAGGGCATGGGAGTGTGCCCGCAACAATCCAAAGTTGATAACGATGTGCGAGTTGTTCTAGTCGCTGCTGAATACTTTCAAATTGCGCCGCGGTTTCGCGTTGTTTACCTGCGGCAAAGCAGACAAAATTTTCAGGAAATACAATGAGACTCGCACCTTGAGCCTGACATTGTTGCATCAATGACTCGATCACTTTGAAGTTATCTTCAATGTCATTTTGAGAATTCATTTGTGCAACGGAAAGTAAAGTCATGCGAAGAGGGTCTCTGCTGTGATTAACCTAAATTAGACATTTTGCTGCTTGGGTTGCTCTAGATTATCCTGCTCTTTTTGCAGTTGTTTGACCAAAGGCTCAAACATATTTTGGTTGCTATCATTCAGTTTCATCAGCGTTTTGTGTGCATCTAAAACCGTATTCAGCATATTGCTATGGGTAATGTGTTCTTCCATAAGTGCGCGAGTGCATACACTTGGATCACCACAATAATTCAAAATAACAAACACTTGACCTAAACCCATGCTATTGGCAAGCGTTGTGATATCAGAGTTTGTAGACAACATTACCGCTTGGATATGGTGAACTTGTTTGAGCTTCAAACCCAGTTTCGCCAAAATGCCAAGAACAGTACTATCGATAAATGTCGTTTGGGTTAAATCAACGATTGCACCGACGACATTTTGTTGCTGTTCAATTTTGTTTAATAACTTGTCTAGACTAATACAAGATTGGGCACGCACTTCGCCAATAAGCTTAAAAATATGCGTTCCGTTCAAGCTTGCATATTCAACATGACCTGTTGACATATAAATGCCATTTGCAGAGAAGGATAGTAAATTATCCCATAGGGGCACAGCTTACTCAAGTAGCCGAGTATGATCAGAAAGTCGTATTTGGTTTAAGTAATTGATTTCGTGATTAATTGATTCGACGTAAACTTAGGATGGCAATATCGTCAGCAACATGGTCTGGTGCTTGAAATGATTGATTTTGCAAGTGATAAACCAATTGACCTAGCTGTTCATTCAATCCACCGTCAAAAGGTTCGAGTGCGCCATCGGAGCAAATTACAAAGCGAGAATAACGATTTAAGATAAATTCAAACTCTTCAACTTCTAGGTCTTCAATTAAGCCGAGTGGGAAGCTGCTGGTATTTAAAATTCGCGCAGGAAGACCGGGTTCAAATAAAATGGCCGGCGGATAATGCCCTGCACTAGACCATTTCAAGACATGCGTATCGAGATTGAGTATCCCAGCAATCATGGTAATGTGCTTTTCAATATTTTCTTGAACCAGCATGCCATTGAGCTTTTTGATGAGTTCTCTCGGGGTTTTTGAACGACCGTGGAAAGCAGCCATCCATGAGGTCAGTAAACTACTCGTTACCCCATGACCAGACACATCTGCGAGATAAAACATAATTTCTTTATCGCTGATTTTCCAGTAATCGTACCAATCACCCGATAAATAAGCAGAAGGTTGGAAGAATGTTTCAACTTTATAATTGTGGAGTTCGATTGGATTTGGCAGTAAGCGTTTTTGCAAATCTGCAGCAGAAGGGAGGTCGCGGCTGTCTTGATTGCGTTTGTATTGCGCATCAATTTTAGTGAGTGCTGCTTGGAGGTTAGTTGGAATATGATCCCACACCCATCCTGCTAAAGCACCTTGTTGCCACGCTTGAGCCAATGCAGCGCCCTCATGCTCAAAAGCGAGCACAATGGTAGGAAGTGTCCATTGGTGATTTAAAAAGTCGGCAACATCAGCAATTGCAATGATCGTTGGATCATACAAGTCTAGATCTTCAATGTTAATCATTTGTACGCTAGGAAGCGCATCAAGTACCTGATCTAAATATGGAATATCACGAGTAGGTTGAATGAAATACATAAAGAATTAGATGAATCCTTCGATAGACAATAAGTGTACTATAGCAAGCTAATGATGGCTGGAGGGAAAAACCACACCAGCCAATTGAAAAATTTTATTTATTCAGTTGTTACCGTGTCGGTATCATCTGAACTGCTATCATCAATGAAATCGGTAGAATCATCAGATGAAACATCTGTTGAATTATCTTCAGATTCATCAATATCGTCATCTTCTTCATCAATAAATAAGTTTTCTTCAGCAATACCTTTTTTCTCGGCAATAGAATAGTTCAGGCGTTGCAAATAGATATCACGAATTTGAGCGTATTTATCGCCTTGCAATACACCTTCGATATCCAGTAATTGAGCGCGAGTATCAATTCCACGTAAAGTTTGCTCAGACCAGTAAGCTACATCATGACCATCAAGCATATATTTCTGTGGACGTCCTTGACTATCTACAGCTAGACCAACGGTTTGGCGCAATGTGCTTGGGCCAAGCACTGGTAGAACAATATAAGGACCAGAAGGAATACCGTAATATCCTAAAGTTGCACCAAAATTTTCATCTTCGGTTTCTAGGCCTAGGCGACTCGCAGGGTCAGCAAAGCCTAAAGTTGTCAGTGTATTAACAGTAAAGCGACCTAGACTTTTTGCGGCACGTGTCGGTCGTCCTTGGATGAGTTGGTTAAACGCATTCCAAGGTTCGCCTAAATTTTTACGGAATAAACGATAAGATTCACGAATATCCTTTGGAGTTTTTGCGACATATTGCACAGCAGCAGGGCGGGCAATATGGACATCTAAATAATCATTAAATGCGTAAACTTTCCGGTTGATCGGTTGGAAAGGGTCTTTATCTTCTTCTGATTGTGCTGCATTCGCATTAACAGATAATTTTTTTGCAACTTCAGATGACTTGACCATCGCAGCATGCGCAAGTTGTTGTGTTTTTGATTTATTGGCAGCTTCTGAATCTTGAGCAACAGGTGCTGAAGCTTCGTCATTTGCAAATACAGGTGTTGTTACGACAAGTGACAATAATCCTGCATATAAAAAAGAAGTTTGGCGCATATATAGTCCTGACGCTTTTAGCGCGGCAAAATGTTTGCCGTATAATAAGTAAAAACGTTCAAATAATCCTGATTTATTACTATTAAACCAAATTTGATCAAAATATGAATGAAAAAATGTAATTTGAGTGAAAAATGTGCGTTCAAAATAATTATTTTAAAAAAGGTGTTGCAACGGTGCTGAAATACTGTAGAATGCACATCCATCGGCGGTGATGAAGATTAAAACTTCTGATAAAACAATGACTTGGTTGAATTGATTGAGTTGGGTTTTATTTGATAAGTTTAAAAATAATTTAAATTACCGGTTGACTCTTTAGAAATAAAGAGTAATATAGCCGACCTAGCTTGCTGGTGACGAACCAACAAGAAGATCATTAAGAGATTATGAAGAACAACTTGTGTGGATTTTTACTGATTGATCGATCGAAATTATTTTCATTGATTAATGGTAGAAATTACTCGAAGTTTATTTGAGCAAATTTTTGTCAGTAATTGATGAGCCAAGATTGGTACACTATATGTACTATTGATTTTAAACTGAAGAGTTTGATCATGGCTCAGATTGAACGCTGGCGGCAGGCTTAACACATGCAAGTCGAGCGGGAATAGGTAGCTTGCTACCGATTTCTAGCGGCGGACGGGTGAGTAATGCTTAGGAATCTGCCTATTAGTGGGGGACAACATTTCGAAAGGGATGCTAATACCGCATACGTCCTACGGGAGAAAGCAGGGGATCTTCGGACCTTGCGCTAATAGATGAGCCTAAGTCGGATTAGCTAGTTGGTGGGGTAAAGGCCTACCAAGGCGACGATCTGTAGCGGGTCTGAGAGGATGATCCGCCACACTGGGACTGAGACACGGCCCAGACTCCTACGGGAGGCAGCAGTGGGGAATATTGGACAATGGGGGGAACCCTGATCCAGCCATGCCGCGTGTGTGAAGAAGGCCTTTTGGTTGTAAAGCACTTTAAGCGAGGAGGAGGCTACTTTGGTTAATACCTA
>NZ_VOYA01000031.1:0-19473 GCF_013420465.1 Acinetobacter sp. YH01005
TTATCAGAAGTTTTAATCTTCATCACCGCCGATGGATGTGCATTCTACAGCATTTCACATCCGTTGCAACACCCTTTTCCATTTATTTTTAATTTTTCATTACGTTTGTTTATTTATTCTACTAAATTAAGTTTTTTTACTATTTTTTGAGCATAAAAGGGACAATATTTCCATATTTATCCGTTAATTTATCTTTTTCATTCTTTTCTTGCCATTTTAAAGCTCGACAATCGACATATTCACAGTAGCCACCTTCCCCACACTCGATTTCGTCGTTGATTTTGATTTGATAGTTAAAGCTTCCTGCATAGCCTGCGCCGAGTCCAAATTTAAAATCCCCACGACTCTGTGCTTGTACATGTATTTTCAGTTTGTCATTTTGGTAAATCCATTCAAATTCACGTGGCAAATACATTTTTTGCAAATTTGGGGTTTTAACCACAGGATAAACGCGCATGACTTTAAAGAACACGGCTTGGTCTGCCATGAACACTTGCTGCTGATTTAAATCTCTTAGATATAAACGTGAACTCAAAATATTGTTATAGCGGTCTCGCGTTTGCATAAAGATGATTTGACGCTTTCGGCTCAGGTTGATCACCTGATGGGTATAAAACGCCAAAGGTAAATATGGAAACTTGCGTATTTGTGCATAAGACAAAACCGCCAACTGATTTACATCATACATCTGGCCCTGAAATTTGATTTGCCCTTCACATTGGCACATCACCGACCAATATTCAGCAAGACCTAATCTTAATTTTATTAAACAAGAAGAAATATCGGTTGTTTGCACAGACAAATCTAAACTGAGTTCAGTATCTTCTCGATGGATTTGAAATACCGCTCCATCCCAACCGATCTGCTCTTTATCTCTAAACGTAAAGACGGTCTCACTCAGACTACAGTCATCTTTAATGGAATAGGATTGTAATTGACCAACCATATGACCACTTACACTGGTCATTACTGTGGCCGTATTGAGTTCGTCTTGTTGAATAGCCGCAGGATTTTGAAAAGCGGGAATCTGAGGCTGCCCGAGCCAACTCATAAAGTTAAGATAATGTAATGGCGCAGGAAGATTCGGTAGACAAAGTCCATAATGGACTGAAGGATAAGGCGTATTCGGCGCATGTAAATTTATTTTTTTATGTTGTAAATCTGGAGCTTGATTCAGTCGCCTTGATTGATCCAAGAAATCTTGAAATATCTGCATATCAAGCTCCTTTTCATTTTTTATTTCATGCTTTAACTCATGCTTCTGCCTTTTTTGCCATTAAGGTTGTGACAAAGCCAGATAATGCATAAATTACTGAAATAATTAAAATACCCATTGGAATATTATACGTTACAGCAGCTAAAACAAAGACGATTATTGGTAACACCGCAAATGGAACACGGCGACGATCCACAGTTTTAAATGAATAGTATTTTACATTTGAGATCATCAATAGACCCACTGCAATAATCACTACCGCATTAAAAATCTGAATACCTGTTTCGCGTAAGTCGAAGACCGCAGGGATATCCATACCTACCCATACCAATGAAATAATCATAACGGCTGCGAGTGGACTTGCAACACCAATAAAGTAACGTTTATCGACGACCCCAATTTGTACGTTAAAACGTGCCAAACGGAAGGCTGCACATGCGGTATAAACAAAACATGCTGCCAGGCCAATACGGCCTAAGTCATTTAGACTCCAGCTATACATTAAAATGGCAGGTGCAACACCAAATGCTAGCAAGTCTGATAAGGAGTCAAACTGTTCACCAAATGGACTTTGTGCGCCGATAGCACGTGCGACACGTCCATCCAAACCATCAAATAATGCTGCAAGAAAAATAGCATAAATGGCTTGTTGAAATTCACCATTCATACTGGCAATAATTGAATAAAAGCCGGATAACAACGCAGCAGTTGTAATCAAGTTTGGCCACAGATAGATCCCACGACGTTTCACTTTATGCCCTTCATGGGTGTGCTCCTCTTCTTCAACTTCAAATGTAATGCCATCAAATGCATTTTCATCCTTTGAAGAAATTTCCCGCTCAGGTTTATTTGTATTTGTCATTGTTCGATCCTAACTGTGACCTTTCTTTTTCAAGTTTAAAATTATTCGCCAACTAACCAACGTACGGCTGCATGACCACCATTTTCATTCATACGAAGATGTGGGAACAACCATTGTAATGCTTCGTCCGCATCCTGAGAGAATTTCCAAGGTGGGTTAATCACCAATAAACCACAACCATTTAGACCGACTGGAGTGTCATCTGGCCATACACAAATTTCGCAAACCAACTGACGACGAATGCCGGTTTTGTACATTTTCTTTTCAAAACGTTCAATCATCGCGCGGTCTTTAATTGGATACCATACCGCAAAAACGCCTGTCGGCCATTTTTTATAAGCAGCCACCAATAATTCTACAAGCTGTGGAAAATCTTTACGTTCTAATTCGTAAGGCGGGTCAATCATGACCAAACCACGCTTTTCTTTTGGTGGAATTACGCCCAATAAACCTTCGTAAGCATCACGCTCATGCAAGCCTGCACGTTTATCAAAAATATTGTGGCGCAATTGTTGGAACACATCACGCTGCATTTCAAAAATCGTGGCTTTATCAGTTTCACGCATGCCTTCGAGCGCAAACCATGGAGAGCCTGGGTAAGCGCCTTTACCAAAGTTTTCACGCATTTTTTCAACAACTTTTAAATATTGTTGAACACCTTCAGGCGCATTACGCTTAATCGAATCATCGAGCTTAACTAAACGATGAATACCATTTAAAAACTCACCTGATTTCTGTGCTTCAGAGGTCGAAAGATCATATTTACCCGCACCACCATGTGTATCTACATAGCGATAAGGTTTATCTTTTGCATTCAGTCGACTTAATAACTGAAGCAGCAAAACGTGCTTCATCACGTCGGCAAAGTTGCCTGCATGGAAATGGTGACGGTAATTCATGTTTCTTTAATTCCTGATATCAACGGACATTTTAGCATGAAAAATAGTTTCATTCCGATGCTATTCTTGCTCTAGAATACGTCACCTTTTTTTCCACAACTTTATGGATCGTATATGGAAACAGCCTTTCTCCCAAAGTCTTGGCCGGTTGATCAAATCCTCGATGATTTAGATCAACACGGGTTTAGCATTATTGATGACGCTTATCCTGCTGAATATATACATGCACTTGTTGAAGAATGTATGTCAAATTTAAATAAATTTAGGGATGCAGCCGTACAAAATGGGGTCATCAGTAAAATTAGAAGTGATCATATTTTATGGATTAACGACACCTTAGATGTCGCACAAGAACACGTTCAAGCGTTAGAACATTTATCAGAACAATTTAATCGCGCATTTTTTTCTGGCATTCACGAAGTCGAAGCACATTTTGCTTGTTATAACGCAGGTGAGTTTTATGCACTACACAAAGATAATCCTCAAGGCAAAAATGGACGTGTCATTTCAGCGGTTTATTATTTGCATGAATATTGGCAAGCCGACTGGGGCGGTGAATTGCGCTTACAAGATAAGAATGATGTTTGGCATATTTTAGAACCTAAACCGAATCGCATTGCGTTATTCCAAAGTGACATATTACACGAGGTACTCGAAGCAAAACATCAACGTTTATCGATTACGGCTTGGCTACGTAATGACAACTCGATGTGGTAATTCGAGATTCCTCCTTTAAATCCCTTAAATTATCCTCATATATGAGTCATTCATAGATGAGGATGTACCCGATGCGTCAAAACAGTCATAAAATCATTCAGCGTATTGGCGAAACTGATCAATTATTCCTACAAGGCAACAGCCCTGAACTTGCCCTTGAGCGTGCTGACTTACGCCTGCAATTGGTTAATTTAAGTAAGAACCATCAAGAACAAGTGTATTTTCTGCAAGAGGCCATTGTTCTGCTTGAGCAAAGCCGGATTGAATTTGAAGAAATGCCGATTGAGCTTTACATCAATTTGTCTGTGCATTTAGCCAAAGCCTATATGGTATTTTTTGAAATCACCCAAGAGCAGCGCTATGCCCTGATTACCCAGCAGATTATGAAACCGATGTCAAAAGCTGAACATGGCGACATTTACTTCTACTTGGCCTATGCCTCTGCGGTAAAACAGGAACCTGCTTTAACCCGTCATTGGTTAAATAAATACTGCAAATCTCAAGAATTCAAACTGACCACATTACTTGAGCATCCTGCATTTAATCCATATCGCCAAGAAGACTGGTTTGCAGAATTACGCCAAAGCAAACTGCACTAAATAAAAAAACACCTCCGAGGAGGTGTTTTTTTATTTGTGGAGAAATGAAATTTATGCTGGCTGCAGCTTATATGCATCCATATGCAACTGCTGATTCAGCTCATCAATCCAAATTACCCAATCATCATCTTGCACTAAATGACTGATTAGAAAATCACGCTGCGCTTTATTCCAAAACGGCGCATCATGTAAATTTTCACTTGCAGCAAGCTGATGCGTACGCACGTATAACTCGATCGCAGCTGGACTGCTGGCTAACCCCAATTGAGAAAACAATAAAGCTAAGGATGGTTTATTTTGATTGAGCATCTCGCCCTCCTTATCAACTAATCTGTCATTTATTATTTAATTAACTTATATGATGCTGATAAAAAAACCTAGCGTTAAAACTAGGTTTGTTGTTTCAAATTGTATTTAGATTTTGCAAGATCCGGAAAGCTTATGTTCTGTATGCAATTGTTCATTTAAAATATCGACCACTATGGCCCAGTCATCATCTTTTTTCCAATGACTGATAATAAAGTCACGCTGTGACTTCGTCCAAAATGGCGCTTCATGCAATGGAACATCCATGGTGATTTGATGCGTTTCGATAAATTGATCGATGCCTTCCGGAGTTGCATCCAACCCCAATTGTTCAAAAAATAGTTCCAACGTTGGTTGTTGATCAAACATTGCCGTTCTCCTCAAACTAATAACATTTCTCCCATCTTTATAGTTATCTGTTTATTTGACTTTGTCAGTTGCAACAGCATCTCAACGTGTTATTTTTTGTTCAAAACTTAAGCGTGATATTTTTCGCAGGCCATAAAAAAGCACCCCAAATGGAGTGCCTTTTTTTATAATTTAATTTAAAAAATTAAATTATTTAACCATGTCAGCAACTGCTGCACGTTCTTCTTCAAGCTCGTTTAGAGTGAAGTTGATACGTTCACGGCTGAATTCGTCGATTTCAAGACCTTGAACGATTTTGTATTCGCCGTTTTCGCAAGTTACAGGGAAACCGAACATTACGCCTTCAGGAATACCGTAAGAACCGTCAGAAGGGATACCCATCGTTACCCATTCGCCGTTTGTGCCAAGCGCCCAATCACGCATATGGTCGATTGCAGCGTTTGCAGCAGAAGCAGCAGAAGAAAGACCACGTGCTTCGATGATCGCAGCACCACGTTTACCAACAGTTGGAAGGAACACGTCTTTGTTCCAAGCAGCATCGTTGATTTTGTCTTTTAAGCTTTCGCCGTTTACATTTGCAAAACGGTAGTCCGCATACATCGTTGGAGAGTGGTTACCCCAAACTGTCATGTTTTTGATGTCAGAAACTGCAACACCCGCTTTTTGAGCAAGTTGAGTCAACGCACGGTTGTGGTCAAGACGTAACATTGCTGTGAAGTTTTTCGCTGGAAGATCTGGAGCAGATTTCATTGCGATGTAAGCGTTAGTGTTTGCAGGGTTACCTACAACAAGAACTTTAACGTCACGGCTAGCAACTTCGTTAAGCGCTTGGCCTTGACCGATGAAGATTTCACCGTTTACTTTAAGAAGGTCAGCACGTTCCATACCAGGACCACGTGGACGTGAACCTACAAGAAGAGCGTAGTCAGCATCTTTGAATGCAACTTTAGGATCATCAGTACCGATCATACCTTCTAAAAGAGGGAATGCGCAGTCATCAAGTTCCATCATTACGCCTTTAAGCGCTTGTTGAGCTTTCTCAACTGGAATTTCTAATAATTGAAGGATAACTGGTTGGTCTTTACCCAACATTTCACCGCTTGCGATACGGAATAATAAGCTATAACCGATTTGACCAGCTGCGCCAGTAACGGCAACACGAACTGCTTGCTTCATGTAATTATCTCCAATTGAGGAAGGTCATAATGATTAAATAGCTGTTCTATCTAATCTTAATAATCATAAACGGCAAAGATTGTACTCCAATCTTTTGACGCTTGCATGTAAAAGAGAATGCTTTTCAACAAAAGTATGATAGGAAATATAAATAAAATGCCGAAAAAAGCTTAGAAAGAACCTTTAATTATGAAAGTTGCAGGACAATTTCCGACGATAGTCGCAGGGCAACTTTTGTACTGACCATTGTTTTTATAGCAAATTTTAATCTCAGTCAGCAGACTACCACCACGGGTTTGCATACAGTTAAATTCAATACTTTGTGATACCAATCCGCTGTTCATACGCAACATTTTATTACGCAAGACATTGGCTTGAATGGATTGGGTTTCTTGACTGGTCAATTCATCTGGAATTTTTAGCTTATCTGCATGATTAATAATGGTTCTGAAATACTGGCTAGCATTCATTGGGACACAGCCGCCGGTAGTGTGCCAAAGAGCCACGCGAGCATTTTCATCAGGCATAATCCGTGCAACCACTTTCGCTTGCAACGGAGAAAGTTTAGCTGAACTATTGGTCGTGCAATCACGTGTAGAGGTTTCTGGATATAGACCCGTGATATTGAGTGAATACCCTTCTAAACATTTACGTTTTTTACTTTTTAATGGGTCATAGGCGCAAACAGCAGGCACCATTTGCACATCCATCACATACCCTTTTACAACCGGTGCAGCCGAAAGCATAGACATACCAAAGCCTGCACCACTGCCGATGAGCAGTGATGTCAGTATTCGATAAGCAGGTCTAATGTCCATTTTCGGCATTCATCATTTACCCATATTGCGCCTAAAAACAGGCGCATCTTGCTTTAAAATTTATTGCGCATTCCGTAATGGAATCATTTGCATTCTTTTTTCAATCGATTGTGGCCCCTGACCTAATAAAAGGCCGTAATGGGTTGCATTGGTCATCACATGTTTTACATAGTCTCGAGTTTCCGTTAATGGAATCGATTCCGTATATTGATCCGCTGCAATTGCTTGATATTCAGGCTGCCAGCGTCGAGCACGATTTGGACCCGCATTGTAACCTGCGGTCGCTAAGACTGGACTATTACTCAATTGACGTTGAATCATCGATAAATAGAAAGTGCCATAACGAATATTGGTATTCATATCCGTTAATGCAGCGGGGTTATAACTCTCCCCCATCTGACGAGCCACCAATTTTGCGGTGTCTGGCATAATTTGCATTAAACCACCGGCACCGACATGTGAACGTGCGCTAGTGACAAACCGACTTTCTTGACGCATCAAACCATAAGCCCATGCAGGGTCAATGCCGGCATTACGACTATGACTCACCACATAATTTTGATGCGGCATAGCATAACGTAAAGCATAATTGTGCTGTTTAGTGGTTCGATCTGCCGCATAAATCGCCCGATCATACCACCCCATATCGGTTGCACGTTTAGCTGCGGCAAGAATCATGCCATCATCATGCTTTAAGTAGGCTTGACGCACTGCCCAGTTCCATTCACGGTTAATATAGCTATCAGATGCATTAATATTGCGCAATGCAAAGGCACGACGGAAGTGAATATCCTGACTGAGACGCTGCGCATCTTGTGACGAAGGCTGCACATTTGACGGAATATTGTTATAAGACTGACCAATTTTGTCACGTGCTAACAAATTATGGTAATCATCGCCAACGGCAAGCTTGCGATAAATTTCTTTAGCCGCACGTTTAGATGAGGCATCTCCACGTTGTTCAGAGGCACGTGCTAACCAATATTGCCAACGGTCTTCCTGCTTTTGCGAAACGCTCATCGCATCAATTGCACGAATGACACTTTCCCATGCGCCAAAACGAATGGCTTGTCGCGCATAAATCTCGGCCTCTTCTGCACTAAAAGGCAGTCCATAACTCAAATCAAGATAATTTAGAACTTCACGGTTGAAATTGTTTTTCATTACCGTTGTACCACCGATATACCCGACACTACGGTATAGGGCTTTTTGTACATCGGCTGGTGTGCCTTCTGCTGCACGTTTGACCGAAGAAATCGCGCCATTTAAGTCGCTATCGGCCAAGCGACCCATCGCATAAATCAGGTATGCATGATCTTCAGCTGTGGCTTTGGGTGCAGACCATAAATAATTCAGTGGATTGGCTTGAATGGTGTTGAGTTGTGACAAATTAATATTCACGCCAATGGTTTGCGCAGTCGCAATCGCTTGTCCTGACTGACCCGCTCTTAACTGTCCCCACATCCGTTGATGGCGGTCATCTTGAGTCATTAAAGGACTCGACAGCATCATACGGCCCAAGCCCGTACACGAGTCAGGTTGTGAGTTTGTGGTCAACCATACATCTTTAAATTCTGCGTAAACCAGAGGGTCGCCCGACTTTGCGCGGACTTGAGCCATGGCACATGTTTCAGCACGGTCAGCATTAGTCACATATTGCAAGACAGGCTGTGCTGTAGCGAAATCAGCTTGTTTGACTTTTTCTTCAACATAATCTGCGGCTAATTTTTCTGCCATTGCCGAGTTTGGATAGCGCTGTGCAAAATTAATAATGGCACTTGCAGGTTGTGAAGCCAAATTATTATTCAGTAACCAATATTCTGGATAATAGCCCAAAACATCATTTTGCATGGATGATTGGTATTGTTGTAACAAACCTATATTGCCTGCATTCGCAGCACGTAAAGCATCGTTAAACTGCTCATCTGCGGCTTGGGCAAACGCAGAAATTCCGGAGAGCCCGACACTCAAAGCAAGTAATTTAGCGTAATTTTTCTGTTTAAAATTATGTTTTAACATCCACTTGCCTTCTTTCATGTCATTCTGCTCAGTTACAGCACATCGAACTTTGTTTAGGAATTAGTTTAATAATTCTAAACTCTGCATTGTGTTCTGTTATGTAACCTTATGATTAGCCAATATTAATTTTCAAACATTTTTGCTTCATAAATCAGTATGGCAGAGTTGTAATTTTAGGCTGTAAGTTTCTAGTAAATTACTGCTAAAATATTGCCCATTCTTAAAATCCCCTTTTTGACCTCCGCAGCTGCACAATTCAATTGATTGAATTGTCTGTCAGCCACGTATGGTTATTGATTTTCATAAAATTCCTTTAGGAGCCTACATGACGGTTCAAACCTTCATCCCCAATAGTGCCCAAGCTGCCCCAGATAACACTGTTACCCAGCCACAGCACACCCCAGCTCAAGATGGAGCAGTGAAAAAACTGTACATCGAAACGCAAGGGTGTCAGATGAATGAGTATGACAGTCAACGTATGGGCGACCTTTTAGGTGATTCTCACGGCTATGTGCTGACAAACGATCCAAAAGAAGCGGATATTCTCCTGATGAATACCTGCTCTATCCGTGAAAAAGCCCAAGAAAAAGTATTTTCTGAGTTAGGCCGCTGGCGCAAGCTGAAAGAAAAAAATCCTGACTTGGTGATTGGTGTTGGTGGCTGTGTTGCCTCTCAGGAAGGTGACAACATTCAAAAACGCGCACCGTATGTAGATATGGTGTTTGGTCCGCAAACCTTACACCGTTTACCACAAATGCTCGATCAACATACTGAGCAAGTGGTCAAACCAAAAAAAGAAAAAATTCAGTTGGTGGAT
The DNA here is from genome assembly GCF_013420465.1 of Acinetobacter sp. YH01005. NCBI lineage: Bacteria > Pseudomonadati > Pseudomonadota > Gammaproteobacteria > Moraxellales > Moraxellaceae > Acinetobacter > Acinetobacter sp. YH01005. The sequence goes on from NZ_VOYA01000031.1 coordinate 9,799, forward strand.
ATTTCATTCCCTGATATTGAAAAATTCGACTTTTTACCTGAACCGCGTGTAGAAGGGTTTAAAGCCTTTGTTTCTATCATGGAAGGCTGTTCTAAATACTGTTCATTCTGCGTAGTTCCTTATACTCGTGGTGAAGAGGTTTCTCGCCCACTCGATGACGTATTGGCTGAAATTGCCACTTTAGCTGAAAAAGGCGTACGTGAAATTTCATTACTCGGCCAAAACGTGAATGGCTACCGTGGTGAAACTTTTGAAGGGGAAATCTGTACCTTTGCAGACTTATTACGTTTAGTTGCTGAGATTCCAGGGATTGGCCGTATTCGTTACACCACATCGCACCCGCTTGAATTTAATGATGACTTGATTCAATGCTACCGTGACTTACCGCAAATGGTTTCTCACTTGCATCTACCAGTTCAAAGTGGTTCGAATGACGTGCTACAAGCCATGAAACGTAACCACACGATTGATGTTTATATCGATAAAATTGCCAAATTACGTCAAGTTCGCCCTGATATGCATTTATCTAGCGACTTTATTATTGGCTTTCCGGGCGAGACTGACGAGAACTTCGAAGAAACTTATCAATTTATTCAAGATATGGACTTCGATCATTCATACAGTTTCATCTACTCAAAACGTCCGGGTACACCTGCGTCAGAGCTTGAAGACACCACCCCTGAGGATGTGAAAAAAGAACGTCTTGCCAAAGTTCAACAATGGATTAAACAATCCAGTATTGATAAAACTGATGCCATGCTAGGCACCATTCAACGTGTCTTGGTTGAGTCTGTTTCAGACAAAGATCCGAACTTGCTGATTGGTACTGCAGACAATACACGTTTGGTCAGCTTCATTGGTGATCCTGCATGGGTTGGGCGTTTTGCAGAGATTGAAGTGACTGATATTAAAACTTTGAAGTTTGTTTATGGTGAACTCTTGAATCTTGAGCCTGACGTGGCGTAATGTAAGCTTAATCGTCAGACCAATTTAAAGGAATTCTCTTGACTGCAGCGATTCGACGTACTGTAACTTTTGCTGGTATTCCACTTGACCGTTTACAAAGCATGCTCGGTGCCTATAACGGTCATCTCAAACAAATTGAACAACGTTTAGATGTCAAAATTTCTCATCGCGCAGATGCTTTTTTTGTCGATGGGGAAATCGATGCGGTAGAGAGAGCCGAAAGTCTCCTTCACCGTCTTTATGAAGAGTCCGAAACCAATCCACAGATTAGTGCGGACATTTTACACATGATGATTCAAGGCAGTCAGACTGACCGCGAAATTCAGGAAGATTTTTCTGAAAATGAGCATACCGGTTTAGACAATGTTTATCTACAAACCCGTAAAGGTCGAATCAATCCACGTGGTGCCAATCAAAAACGCTATGTACAGCGTATTTTACAAAGCGATATTTCATTTGGTATCGGCCCAGCGGGTACAGGTAAAACTTATCTCGCGGTCGCCGCTGCTGTAGATATGCTAGAACGTAATGAAATTCAACGCATTTTATTGGTTCGCCCTGCGGTTGAAGCCGGTGAAAAATTGGGTTTTTTACCCGGTGATTTGAGCCAAAAAATTGACCCTTACTTACGTCCGCTATACGACGCTTTGTATGAAATGCTCGGTTTTGAAAAAGTCGCAAAACTAATTGAACGTCAAGTGATTGAAGTTGCACCACTGGCCTACATGCGTGGTCGTACCTTAAATCATTCTTTTGTGATTTTAGATGAAGCACAGAACACTACCCCTGAACAGATGAAAATGTTCCTCACCCGTTTAGGCTTTGGTTCTCGAGCGGTGATCACGGGCGACATTACACAGGTCGATTTACCTCGTGGTCAACAATCTGGTTTGGCACATGCCTTACGTGTGATTGAAAAAATCAAAGAAATTCATATTACTCGCTTCCACTCTCGTGACGTGGTACGTCATCAATTGGTTCAAAAAATTGTTGAAGCCTATGAGGGATGGGACAGCGAACAACATCGCCTTACAGCTGAACAACGTGCAGAACGTAAAGCACGTCAGGAAGCCTTGGTGGCGGACAATGATGCTAAAGCTGATGGGCAGCATCAAGACGAAAACATTTAAGGATTCATTTTGAAACTTAATCTCTCCTTGCAGCAAAATTTTCAGTCACCTGAATTGGTGGTGAAACGTGCGCATATCAAAAAAGTCGTGGAAACGGCTTTACGTCATATCGATACACAAAGTGATTGTGAGATCGGTATTGCATGTGTGGACAATGACGAAAGCCACAAATTGAACTTGGAATATCGTGGTAAAGACAAACCGACTAATGTGTTGTCTTTTCCGAGCGATCTCCCCGATGAAATGGCTGCAGTTTTAGACTCATTTCCGATTGGCGACTTGGTGATTTGTATTCCTGTGGTTCTTCGTGAAGCACAAGAACAAAGCAAAGCACCCCTGACCCACTTTACGCATATGCTGGTACACGGTACGTTGCACCTCATGGGTTACGACCATGAAACCTCTGATGAAGATGCTGAAGAAATGGAAGCTTTGGAGATCGAGATTTTAGCCAAATTGGGGTTTGATAACCCTTATCTGGAAAGAGATTAAGAACCAAAAAAGCGAGCTCCGGCTCGCTTTTTTTATCGTCATAAAAAACAAGGAAGGAAAGATATGCAATATGTCGTGATTTTTAAAGCACGCATTCGTACGCTTGATGAGCTGTATTTTTCGACTGCACAGCAGCTTAGATACAAAGCCTTGACACACTTTAACTGTCAACATTTTGAAGCGCTGACAGAGGGTGAGCATGAAATCGCCCTTTCCTACTGGAATACATTAGAAGACATTCGAGCTTGGCAGCAAGATGCACAACATCTGGTGGCGCAGCAATTGGGGAAAAACCAATGGTATGCGAGTTTTAGCGTCGAAATCTGCGAAGTTTTGCGACGCTATCACAACTGAATTTTAACGCACCTCAAACTCTGCTTCTGCAGGATCGAAGCGCCAAGTACGTACAATACGAAGTTCTGAGATGTCTTTCATTTTGGCATCAAACAAACCAAAAGGTGCCGCCTTACGCACAGAGGTTTTTGCAGCTTCATCCAATAAACTTGAACCTGAACTTTCGATCAAACGAATGGCACGAATCCCGCCATTACTGTTCAAAATAACCATTAAGCGTACTTCACCGCGGAGCTGCTGCTGTTTTGCCGCTTCAGGATAATAACGGTTACCATAAAACTCGACTTTTTCGCGGAATTTTTCCATATAAGCAGCAGAAACATCTTGCTTGGCTTGAATACCATCAATGGTTTTAATTTTTTGCTGACGGCTAAAGTTTTGCTGACGTTGTAAATATTGAGCTTCGATACTCGCCACCATCGCAGCCTTAGCCTGAAACTGACTATTCAACTCCTCAACGGCTTTTTTGCGACTGTTTTCTTCCGCTTGCTTTTGCCAACTCAAAGTTGTCATCAACACTTTATCTTCAAAGCTGAGCTCTTTCTTTTGTTGCAGTTGTTCTAAAGCTTCACTTTTTTGCTCACCGGCTTTTTGTTCAATCATCGGTGCAGGCATGTCACTCGACATACGATGCGACTCACGGAATGTCCCCGAGCCCTGCTGATCGGCTTGCGCTAAAAAGTCTGCATGTTCAATTTTTTCCGTCGTAGGACGTAAAGAAACTGCAATTTCTTTGGTGTTATAGTCAGCCTCTTGGGGCATGGTAAATTGCATGGTTAAAAATGCCAAATGCAACACAGCAGCAAACACCAACGCAGTTGCAAATATGGGATCTTTCCACCACTCTTTCATCAAGGGCATGAACGTTATTTTTTTCAGCATCTCATTAAACCGACAATTTGCCGCATTCCCCAAACTGCTTAAAACAGTATAAAATAAAACTCGTATTCATTTTTTGATGAAAACGAGAAATCCATCAACACATAGATAATGCACAATTAAAATCATGAAAATGGTGCAATTTATTTTGCTAAACTGCAAGATCAAAACCTTGTGTTTTTATAGAAATCGACAAGATACACATCGTCAAAAAACATAATTTGTCAGGATGCACTTCTTATGCAAACGCTAGTTTCCAATATCGCTAAACGTATACGTCAAGTGTACCAAAAAGCTGAAGGATTTATTGAAGATGAGCGTGAATTCCCAATGTCTCAAGTGTTTTTAAATGCGACATTTCAGCGCTTTGTGACCGATAATGTGAAAATGCTCAAAGACTTGCATGCTGACCTGCATGATGACTGGCTTCGACTGTATGCTACATTGGATTATAACGGGCTGATCATAACACTCTCTGTTGATTTAAAACTGGTACAGATGGAACTCAACAAACTAACGCAATTGATCGTATTTGAACAAATTAGTGATACACAAGTGATTGAAGCGAAGTATCCAAATGTTCTGTATAAGATGGGCGTGCGCATGGCGTTATGGTTCTATCAAAAAGTACTCAACCAAGATCCATTGGGTATGATTTTGGAAAAGCTCAATGTGATCAAAGTTAAAGATGATTTACTGTATTTAGACCTGAATCGCTGGCTCGGTAAAAGTCGATCGATTATCGACACACTGGGCAAAGTCCATGTCAACCATGCTGTTTTACGTGAGGCCGAATTGGTGGTGATTGGTAATGTTAATTTAACCGCATTGTTCACCAAGATGTCGCAAGAACGGATTGAAGACTGGGATGATTCAAATTTAAAAGACGATGAAGTCACGCCAATTAAGCAAAAGGAAAGCTAGACTTATCCTGTACTTAGATATCTTGAGCCTATAAAACGCTACACAACATATACATTAGGCACGGATTTGCGACGAGATTCTCCACAATCCAGCCGCATAATAAATATATCAGGTGGTTTTGCCCACCACACTTCTATTGAATAGGAAAACCATACTTATGGCACATTCAGTTTTGAAAAATTTAGGTCTTGTTGCTGGGGTATCGACTACACTGCTTTTGACTGGTTTCTCAAGTCAGTCATTTGCCATGAGTCCATTCCAAGCCAACTACCAATTTAACTACAATGGCAAAAACTTGGGTTCTGCAACACGTACCCTAAAACAATCTGGGAATAACTGGACGTATGTTTTCGCAGCAAAAGCTGGTGCGATGGCCTCTGCAACTGAAACCAGTCGTTTTAGTTTAAATGGCAGCCAAATTCACTCGAACAGCTTTAGCCGCAGTAGCAAAATTTTGGTGCACAACAACACCATGAATATTAATTTTAATGCTGGCGCAAAAACCATTAACACCAAAAAAGATGATAAAGCGCGTTCATTTGCGTGGAAATCAGGTGTGTTAGATGAACTCAATGCTGAATTGCAAATTCGTGAAGATTTAAAAAATGGTGGTTTGAAATCGAATTACTACATTGCCGATGCCAAAGAGGTTGAAGCTCGTAAGTTCGTGAAACAAGGCACTGAAAAAGTGAAAACCACTTATGGAACTTTTGACACCGTTAAAGTCGTGATGCGTCATGACAAACCAGGCCGTCAAACGACTTTCTGGTTAGCACCAAAACTAGATTATCTACCTGTCAAAGTTTCCCACCAAGACAATAAAACCTCTTACGGTTTATTGTTAACGGGCTATAAAGGTGCAACAAATTAATTGATTTGATCAATTTCGCTTGCATTTTTCACGGTGCTTTTTAAAATACGCTTTTGCTTTAAAAAGCACCTGCCCCCTCGAGGATTCTCCCGTGCACGCTCTGGAACAGAAAATCTTAGCTGAAGGTATCGTTCTCTCTGAAGAAGTTCTGAAAGTCGATTCTTTCCTGAACCACCAAATTGACCCTGTGATGATGCAACAAATTGGTCAAGAATTTGCCCGTCTTTTTAAAGATGCTGGCATCACAAAAATCATTACGATTGAAGCATCAGGTATTGCACCTGCGGTAATGGCTGGTCTTGAACTTGGTGTTCCTGTGATTTTTGCACGTAAATATCAATCTTTGACCTTAAAAGATGATTTGTATCGCTCAAAAGTGTTTTCTTTCACGAAACAAACTGAAAGCACGATCGCGATTTCTAAAAAGCACATCAATGCTGAAGATAAAGTTTTAGTGATTGATGACTTCTTGGCCAATGGTCAAGCGGCTTTAGGTCTTGCAGATCTTATTCATCAAGCAAGTGCTGAAGTATTGGGTATCGGTATCGTGATTGAAAAATCATTCCAACCTGGTCGTGATATTTTGCTTGAAAAAGGCTATCGCGTTGAATCATTGGCACGTGTGAAATCACTGGCGAATGGTACAGTTGAATTTGTTCGTGACTAAGTTTGCGTTCAAAAGAAAAAAAGAACACATCAGGTGTTCTTTTTTTTGCTAAAAACTTACGATTAAGGTGACGTAGAGCGCACTTTTTAACGCCTTGGTTACAAGCAGACAAAACATCTGTGCGCAAAACTCGATAAAATTCAGGAAAATCGTTGCATTTGATCAAATGGGTCAACTACTCATCTGTCAAATTACATTATGCTGCACCATAAATTCGGCCACTTTATTTTTTAAGGCTACGGAAAGTTATGAATACAGAAGATCAAAACATGGAACCGACAGTTAAATGTCCAAGATGTGGATCAACCCATATTGAAAAGCGTAACCATGAACAAAACTTACAAAAAATTGGTGGGGTTTTACTCAGTGGTGCAGGAACTGCTGCAGGGACTGTCGGTGGTGCGGCATCTGGCGCATCTATTGGTGCTGCGATTGGTGGTGTGACTGCAGGCCCACTTGGCGTGATTATGGGCGGAACCATCGGGACTTTTGTCGGTGCGATTAGCGTCGGTATCACAGGCGGTTTTCTCGGACACCGTTTTGGTAAAAAAGCCGGCGTGATCGTCGATCAAAATATTTTTCTCGACTACCAATGTTTAGACTGCAAACAGCGCTTTGAAGTTGAGCAACAGCCTGAAGACGCTGCAAAGACTTCGGATCAAGACTAAATTCGATGTAAAAAAAGAGCGCAGCAGTGCTCTTTTTTAATGGGTTATTGTTTTTCTAGCATGTATTTCTAGCCTATTGAAATGCTATTCGAAACCATAGTGAATCAATTATTTTGAAGCATCGGTTAAAGATTTTGAGTCCGCTTTGACTTGATCTTGTTTCGCCAAAAATTCTTTTTCTTCGGCTTTTTTCTCTTGCGGGAAATCCATACTGTATAAAACTGGCATTGCCGTACACAAGGAAGAAGCAGCCAATGCGGAACACAGGAAAATCATTCGAAAATTAATAATAGACATCACACACCCCAAAGAAGAAATTTAAATACAAATCATGTAATCAAAAAATAAAAATAGCGCGCCCAAAGAGACAGCAATAATCGACTCAAGGCCATCACTGAACAGGCTGTATTTAAAAAATTTCAATATATTGTTGATATCATTTATTTTTAATATTTCAGGAATAGTTCTACAGATTTATTTTTATATTTTGGGCGTTTTACAACGTCATAAATAAAAAGACGTCACACGTAAATAAAGCAAGAAAAGTGCAATATTTAAGCCTTTTCTTGCCCGTTCGCTACAAAGTTAGCGCAACTTCCTAGAGCAAGTAAGTATCAAATCAACTTTTTGACGACTTCGCCTAGGCGTTTACCCAGCTCTTCACACAAGTTACGCTCATCTTGACTCAATGACTGATCATGGCGTGGGCCACTGACATGGCTTGCACCATAAGGTGTACCACCCGTTTTGGTATTCGATAATGCCGGATGGGCATTACTTAGACCCATGACCATCATTCCGTGATGAAACAAAGGCGGCAGCATGGTCAGCAAAGTACTTTCCTGTCCCCCATGCATTGAACCTGAACTGGTAAACACACAGGCAGGTTTGCCATGTAATGCGCCATTGAGCCAAAGCGCTGTGGTTTGATCCCAGAAATATTTCATTTCCGACGCCATATTACCAAAACGTGTTGGCGAACCAAGGGCTAAACCTGAGCAATGCGCTAAGTCATCTAAGCTACAGTAAATATCGCCTTCGGCAGGAATACTGGGCTGCACGTCAGTCACCACAGCGGATAAATTTGGAACGGTTCGTATTTTTACTGCCATTCCAGACGCTTCAATTCCATTGGCAATTAAATGTGCCATCTCACGTGTTGAACCATATTTGCTGTAATACAACACCAGTACATAAGCTTGCGTCATTTTTATAAATTCAATGAAAAAAGAAAACTATACGGTATTTTTCCTATTTTTTGGTTAAGCTAAGTGATGAAAATTGCATAAACATGACTAAAATAACTCGAGACTTGAACGAATGATCGAAGCATTTTTAAAAAAACTTCCCTTTTACGACAAGAAATGGTTTCAGTTTGTTTTATTTGTCATTCGACGTTTTGAAGCCGATCGCTGCCGTGAACAAGCAGGATCATTAACCTATACCACCTTGTTTGCAGTGGTACCCATGTTGACCGTATTCTTGGTCATCATCTCCTCAATTAAAGCTTTAGAACCTGCTCGTCAACAGCTTCAACAATTGATTTATAGTAATTTTCTACCGAAAACGACAATTGCTTTTGATAAAGCACTGAATGCATTCACCGATAAATCCAGTAACCTGACTGTTATTGGTGTACTGTTTTTATTCATTACCACAGTTATGATGCTGACCAGCATTGAGACAGTATTTAACCGAATTTGGCGGGTGCGTGAGACACGTGGCGGCATTATTGGCTTTATGCGCTATTGGACTATTATCTCATTAGGCCCAATCTTACTGGGTAGCGCATTTGTTGTGTCATCTACCTTGGCCTCTATGAATGTCCTCAGCAATAATTTTGCCGGCTATGAACTGGATGGGGCTTTTCTGCTGTGGATCTTGTCTTTTTCATTGACCATTTTAGGTTTTTTCATTCTGTATTGGACGATTCCCAACCGCAGTGTGCCGATTAAGGCGGCGCTGATCGCGGGTGTCTTTAGTGCCGTGGTATTTGAATTACTCAAAAACCTCTTTGGTTTTGTCATGTCAAATTTCACTAGTTATCAAATCGTTTACGGTGCTTTTGCTGCAGTGCCAATTTTCCTGCTTTGGATATTCCTTTCATGGAATATCGTACTGATTGGGGTAGAAATTAGTTATGCACTGACCGCTTTCAATTCGGGCAACGACCAAAAACGTCATCCTGTTATTATGTTGATGGATTTGCTTGAATTATTTTATAAAAAGCAAAAACTCGGTCAGAGCGTGACAGAAAAAGAAGCGCTTGAGGTTTTAGGGCGTGATGAAATCGGCCGCCTGCCAAGCTATATTTTATTGTTTGAAGAGCAACACCTGATTAAACGTACAGATGATGATCATTATGTTTTAGTTCGTAATTTAACCCAAGTGGACTTTTGGAGTTTTTACAGTAAGCTGCCCTATCCGCTCCCTAAACGGCAAGATTTAGGTCGCGTCGATCCAGATGATGTTTGGATGGAAAAAATTGGGCCGCAACTGGTCGAATCGGATGATTATCTCGCGGCCAAACTCTCGATTCCACTTGCGACTATTTTTGAAGAAAAATAAGCGTAAATAAAAAAAGGAGAGCCGTAGCTCCACTGCTGTCCCACAATTTTTCACAAGAGGAAGCTCATTTGAGCTTCCTCTTGTTTTATGGGTATTTTATCGGGTGAAAATAAAGCTTTTAAAGTTCTTCTTTCAAACAAATTCACTTGAATTATT
>NZ_VOYA01000032.1:0-19061 GCF_013420465.1 Acinetobacter sp. YH01005
GGACTTCGCGAAACGGGTTGTCACGATCATTACAAGCGCGACAGTGGCGAAGGCAAAGCTGAATCCGATCTCGGAATATTCCGCTTGGCCTATGAGCACACGGGGAGCCGTCGAGAAGAAGACGAAGTAGGTGCCCATACCGGCGCTAAAGCCGACAGTGTAAACCCAAAAAGCCGGACTCGCGAAGATCGGCAAGACAGATCGGCGCGTCTTGACTTGATCCAGAGGGCGGGTTTCGTGCCACCTGAAACCCGCATTTAGGAGTGCGAGCATCGCCAGTATAGCCAAAGTAATGAATATCGCCTGCCATCCCAAGAACTCGCCGATCAATACTCCGGCGATAGGGCCGAGCGCAGGCACGAACGCCAGCATCGAACTGAAAAGGCCGTAGATGACGACACCCTCAGGACGGTTGGCATAAACGTCGCGAACCGTCGCGAACGTCGCCACCAGCATGGCCGACGCGCCCACTGCTTGAAGTAGACGGAAAGCGACAAAGGCCGGTGCAGTTGAAGACCAAGCTGCTCCCAGAGACGCAATGACGAAAGCCGTTGCGCCCGCAAGTAGAATTGGCCGTCGCCCGATTCTGTCTGAGAGCGGACCAAAAATCACCTGGCCCACGCCGAGCATCACCATATAGAGGCTCAACGTGAGTTGGATCATAGCGGGCGTCGTGTTCAGGATGCCGGGCATCGCTGGAACGACAGGGAGATAAATATCCATCGCCAGTGAAGCGAGGATGTCGAAAGGAGCCATCAGCAGCAGTGCTGCCGGCAGCGTATAGGCCCACGCGGGGCGTGTGGTGGTCATGACGAATCAACCCTCGATTAAGGAATACCGGGCGACGTCTGCTCGTCAGCAATCAGATGAGACTAGCCTTACAGAGCGCCGCAACAACAATACTGGTTGTTGCGGCTTACTTGTCTGCTGACTTGGAATTTCCCATCTGATTACTCCACGCTTACGAATATGAATTGCTACATTTTATCCGATTATCTTTTGCTTCGCAATGCGGCATGGGCGCACTCAGCGTTCCAGCCCCCTCTGCCGCCCTAAATGCTTGCTCCAATGCATCGAGCACCATATCTGTATTCATCCGTGTCGATACTTTCCATCCAACAATTGCTCGTGAGAACACATCAATAATAAATGCAGTATAAACCCAGCCTGAATTTGTTTGAATATACGTAAAGTCACTCACCCACAGTTGGTCAGGATGATCAGCAGTAAAATTACGTTTTACCAAGTCATCCGCTCGTTTTTGATCATCTCGGCTACGGGTGGTTTGTTTGTTCTTACCACGCCAAACACCTTTTATACCTAGCTTTTGCATTAATCGAGCAACAGTACAGCGCGCAATAATATAGCCTTCACGTTTCAGTTTTTGCCAGACTTTACGTACACCATACCGACCTGAACTTTCCTTCCAAATTCGTTTAATCTCCTCAGCATGATGCAAGTCATGTAAATCTCGCTTTGCTCGATGTTCTGGATTTTCACAGAGATCTAGAGTCCGGTAATAGGTTGAAGGTGCGATCGGTAAAATTCTACAAATCGCCTCGACTCCGTACAGCTCTTTATTATTATGGATAAAATCCACCATTATTTGTGTGGGCGGTCGAGCTCCGCCTGGGCGAAAAAAGCGGCTGCTTTACGTAGAATTTCATTGGCGCGTTGCAGTTCTTTATTTTCGCGTTCGAGTTGTTTGATACGTTCTTGGTCTGAAAGCTGCTGTACTTTAACTGGATTTTGTTTATCTAAATATTTTTGATACCAAACACGTAGTGTTTCAGGAGTACAACCCTTGCGCAGTATACTGCTCAGGGAGCAATAGCGGTGATCGCAGCCCAATTCGATGGATAATCTTTCTCGGATTCAATCAATAATTGAACCGCTCTTTCTCTGATTTCAGGGGTATATTTTACTTTTTTCATCGGGACATTCTCTCAGAAAGCTTGGTCTCCGACAAACCCGGTACGGTTCAAAAATCTTCCATTGATTTATTTATATCTGTTAAACCAGTCGCATTATGAAATGTAATATAAGTAGAAATTTCAGTATAAATGGTCATGATCTTTTCTAAATTTGAATATCTAAGCGTCTTCATTAATCAACCTTATTGATTATTAGTTTCTTCTTTTAAAGCTCTTTGTACTGTTGCTATCCCTACTTTAAACTTTTCTGCAACACCTCTAAATGTTGAATTTTCTTCAGCCATTGCTTTTCGTATTTCAACATAGTCAACCTTCCGCTTTCTTCCCTTATATAAGCCCTTCGCTTTGGCTTTTGCAATTCCTTCCTTTTGACGCTCACGGATCATGGAGCGTTCAAACTCTGCAAATGCAGCAAGCATCTGAAACATGAGTTTATTTATTGCCGATTGTGCTACATCATGACTGAAGGTCAAATTCTCTTTATGAAAAATAATGGTTATACCACGATCATTCAGACTATTCACAATTTCGTTCAGATCATTTGTATTACGTGCCAGACGATCAATACTATGAACATGCACCGTATCACCTTCACGCAGATAGTCGAGCATTGCATTTAACTGAGGACGTTCACGGCTACCACCGCTTGCCTTTTCAGTAAAGGTCTTATCCAGGCTGATTCCATCTAATTGACGTTCAGTATTTTGTTCAGTTGAACTGACTCGAATATATCCGACCTGATTAGGCATTCTGTACCGTTAGAGTTTAGATAATTAAATACATATTGTACCGAAATTAAATATTAAGTCTATAAATACGGTTTTTGAGTTGCTTTTTAAGACTTTATTTTGTTCCGTTAGGCTATACTCTATAGTTACATAATTCGTGATTTAAAGAGACCTAGAAAAAGAGAAATGGTATTTATTTGAGCTAATCAAAGTTGAGAAACTTTAGAATTCTTGCGTTAGTCAAATTTTAAGCAGCCAAAAGCTATATTTTATGAGGTTTTAGCCAATTCAAAAATTAGATAAACTATACTTTCGCAAGAGGTCTTTTGATTAAATAATAAGCGTGGAACGTGAAAAATCATAAAAAAAGCCCACCTTGGGGAAGATGGGCTATCAACTAGAAACTACAGCATTGATTTCTATAGAGAATTATAACGCATTTCGTATAAGGTGTATTATGTTAATTTTAGATTTTTTAAAAAATTAGGGCATCCATGAATCCTTTAGAATTCTACTGTTTAATATTGAAAAATATGGATAAAAACCTGGCTAAGAAACTAGGTAAAATTGAGAAAAAATATACTAATGTTCCATTTAAAAATGATGAAATAGCTAAAGTTAAAATTAAATCCGAATTTGCTTCAGAAATGGGGTTTTTCGTACTTAATTCAGCAACTTCTTTAGCTGTAGATGAAGAAAACTATAATTTTGCATACTGCTTAAAAATCTTAGAACTATATCCAATTAAGAATAACGATTTTTTTTATTGGAATGAGCATATAAAGCTATTTTCAGAATTAGAAAAAAATAATTTTTTATATGAAGATGTCTGCAAACTACATGATTTTCTGGTAAATAACTTTAGCTTTAACGGTGATTTAAAGAATATTATTAGTCATGAGATGCTTAGAAATTCTGGCGTCAATATACTGCTAATTTTAATTCACTTAGATCATTTAATTTCTAAGAAGTGGGGATTCCAATCAATCTCACTAAACCAAGCATTAAAGTTTAAGTTTAAAAATAAACGACCATACTTCCCATCAAAAACTTTTACAGATTTTCTTTTATTTATCTTAAAGATAAATGCAAAGTTTGAAGCAACAAAAGGACATAAAGTCGAGATTCTGAAGACTATTCCTCCAACTAATGGTTTTGAGCAATGGTTAGATCCTTCTCTCGAAGATGAACAAATTAAAGAATTTATACAACTAATTAAAAAAGTTAGAGAAAACAGAAGACTATGCTACTTGAATGAAGTCTATGAGTTCCTAGGTCTACCTTATGGTGAGTTTAAAAATGATGAAATTTATGAACAAGTCTCAGAAGAGAATTATTTATTCCTGAAAAATGAACTTCCAGAAGATAAGTGGTTTGAAAGTATTAATGCCATAGCTGGCCTATGGTTAATATATTTTTGGCAAGACTTTTATTATAAACATTTTCAAAAAACAGCCAGCGTTTCTACGTTAGCTACATCAGAAGATTTTATCGTGATATGGGAAGCCTTCCTGAAGAAATATCCTTCAGAAGGCCAATATCTTTGGCCTTCTGAATTGATATTACAAGATAAATAAATTTTTATTTACGAGGTGGATTATTGTCTCGGCCACCACCTGATGGATTTCCAGTAGTACTAGGCCAACCTGCTGTGCTCATAGTTTTCATCCTTATTTAGATTTCGTAGGTTTATGATTAGGATTCAATTGTCGGCTACGGTTGTCCTGATTCTGCGCATGTTGAATATTATTAGGATTTTTTACTGTAGCACGTTGATCATTCGCTGTTTGTGTCATTGCTTTCTCCTTAAAATGTTTGAACATCTGACAAGGAAAGTATGGCTTCAAAAAAATATGCATCTTGCCTGAAAAACAGTAAAAAAGTTTAAATTTTAACCAAAAAAATTATGTATTTAACATAATGGTGTTATACGAAATTAATGGATGTTCGTATAAATTACTTGCATATTGTATTCGATCGAATACAATATAGTGAGAAGATAAGGAATCCTCATGATTGAAATTAAACGTCTTCCAGAATTTGATGAATGGTTGGATGGCATTAAAGACAATATGACCCGTATCCGCCTGAATCGTCGATTAGATAAGGTTCAACGTGGAAACTGGGGAGACATTAAACCTCTCCAAGATGGCGTTTGGGAAATGAGAGAATTCTTCGGTTCTGGATGGAGGATGTATTACATCCAACATGGTGACGTTGTGATTGTAATGCTTGGTGGTGGAGATAAATCAACTCAACAACAAGACATCGATCGGGCAGTCAAACTATCGAAAACATTGGAGGATTAAAATGGTTAAAGTCGCTGATTTACCAAGTTTTGATATGGCTGAGTCGCTCAAAACTGAAGAAGACATTGTGATGTATCTCAATATGGTTCTTGAAGAAAATGATCCAGCTGAATTAGCCCATGCACTTGGTGTTATTGCTAAAGCTCGTGGCATGACTCAAATCGCTAAAGAAGCAGGGATTGGGCGTGAAGCACTCTACAAAGCCCTACGTCAGGATTCAGCACCACGTTTTGATACGATTAATCGTGTAGTAAATGCTTTAGGCTTAAAACTCACAGTACAACACGCTTAAAACTTTAAAAATATAGTAAAAATGGGAGCTAAAGGCTCCCATTTTTAGATTCGTATAAGGTGTATTATGTTAATTTTAGAAATTCTATATAAATATAGAATTTTTAAAACTTAAATTCTGGCATGTGTCCCATACTTATCAATCATGATCGAACTGGCTTCATTTAGACCACGTACTGTGACATTCGCACCATTCTTTTGAAATTTATTTACAACAGAATCAAGCATGGCGACTGATGTTACATCCCAAATGTGAGAATGGGTCAAATCAATAATCACCTCCTTTACATCCTCTTTAAAGTCAAAACCTTGCATGAATTTTTCAGAAGAACTAAAGAAGATCTGACCTCTCAACTCATATAAACGGGCCATTCCTTCAAAAGATGCTGTCACCTGGATATCATTTTCAAGTTTATTCGCCAGGAACAAGGCTGAAAGTAATACGCCTGTTAACACACCCAAAGCCAGGTTATGCGTAGCAACAACTACAATCACCGTCGCAATCATGACGATATTACTACTCTTAGGATTATCTTTTAACTGAGTGACAGAACTCCATTCAAAGGTACTGATAGAGACCATTATCATTACCGCTACCAATGCAGCCATTGGAATCACTTTGAGCCAGTCGCTGATAAATACAACCAGAATAAGAAGAAAAATGCCCGCAGAGAATGTTGATAAGCGTGTAAGGCCACCTGATTTTACGTTAATCATAGATTGACCAATCATTGCACAACCGGCCATGCCACCCATAAAGCCAGAAGCAATATTCGCAATCCCTTGTCCCTTACATTCCTGATATTTATCACTTGGCGTATCAGTCATTTCATCCACGATAGTTGCTGTCATCATCGATTCAAGTAAACCTACAGCCGCCAGTGCGACTGAATAAGGCAAAATAATCATCAATGTTTCAATATTCAAAGGAATATCTGGAATCAAGAACATTGGAAGTGTGTCAGGTAAAGACCCCATATCGCCCACGGTC
Source organism: Acinetobacter sp. YH01005 (assembly GCF_013420465.1). Taxonomy (NCBI): domain Bacteria; kingdom Pseudomonadati; phylum Pseudomonadota; class Gammaproteobacteria; order Moraxellales; family Moraxellaceae; genus Acinetobacter; species Acinetobacter sp. YH01005. The sequence continues at coordinate 6,254 of NZ_VOYA01000032.1, forward strand.
CGTACATCAATTCCTAAAGCGATTGCCAATAATGTGATTGCAATGATGCAGACTAGTGGAGAAGGGAGTAATTTTCCTAATTTGGGAACCAGAGGGAATAGATAAATAATTGCTAAACCTAAAGCAACAAAAGCATATACATGCCAGGTCACATTAATCAGTTCAGGCAATTGAGCCATGAAAATTAAGATCGCTAACGCATTTACGAATCCAATAACCACAGATTTAGATACAAACCGCATTAACTTGGCGAGCTTTAAATAGCCTGCCAATATTTGAATCACGCCTGTCAAAATTGTTGCTGCCAGCAGATATTCAAGCCCATGCTCTTTGACCAATGTGACCATAAGCAGCGCCATTGCACCAGTGGCTGCTGAAATCATGGCAGGACGACCACCTACGAAAGAAATCACGACGGCAATACAGAAGGATGCGTATAGACCAACTTTAGGATCTACACCTGCAATAATTGAAAATGCGATGGCTTCAGGGATGAGTGCAAGACCGACGACTAATCCGGCAAGTACATCCCCACGGATGTTAGAGAACCACTGTTCTCGGACATTAGATAACATAAACATAGCCTGTTTTTTAATTTTTCAGATAGGCTAGTGATGTGATATATACAACACACAAACGACTACACCACATCACTAGACAGTGATGAGTTATTTACAGATTTAAGACGATAAATAAACTTAAGGTGGCGTAAGTGTCATAAGATGAAAGAACGTTTTAGAGTAAAAAAATCAGGACAAGGGTAACAGCTAGGTACTTTTTTATAAAGCCTGGATGTTATATCCAAGCTTTGTTTAATCGGTATTTTATGAAGCTTTTGGCTCCCCAAGTAATTGACCTATTTCCAAACGTGTATAGCCACGTTCTTTAAAAATCAAAACAATAGCCTGTTTATAATCTTCAGAAGTAGAAGTCTTATACTTAGTTATCAGTTGATTTTCAGAATTCAGCTCAAGATCATTTTTGATGGTCAATACTTCGCTAGAGATCTTGTTAAAGATATTTAGGTTAAACATACAGGCACTCGTCATCCGTATTATAGCGGCCCGACTATAACGAATACCTGTCTTAGCTACGCTAGACACCCTTGGCCGCAAGGATTACAAATTAAGAAAAATTCCGCAAGTTTTTGTCTATTGAAAGAATAAATAATCTCCCAACTGCTATCTATTTAACATAATGGTGGTTATACGAAATTCTGTTGTAGCCCCATACATTCAAGTTTATTTCTTGCATGAATGTATCCTATAGGATACATTACTCTTATGTACTCAATATATACCACTGAAGTCTTTGATGACTGGTTTACTAAGTTAAAAGACCTGCAGGCAAAAAGACGTATACAAGTCCGAATTGATCGGGTTGAAGATGGAAACTTTGGAGATACTGAACCAGTAGGTGAAGGTGTTTCTGAATTACGTTTCTTCTTTGGACCTGGCTACAGGATCTATTACTGTAAGCAAGGGCAAAGGGTCGTTATTCTTTTAGCAGGCGGAGACAAGTCTACGCAAAGTAAAGATATAAAACTTGCCCTACAATTAGCACAAGATTTAGAGGAGGAGCTGTAAATGGCTATCAAACTTCGCAAATGGGACAGTGCTGAACATCTTAAAACAGAAGAAGATATGCAAGCTTACCTACAAGCCTGTATCGATGAATCTAATGGTGATGCGGCATTCATTGCAAAAGCTTTAGGTAATATTGCTAAAGCTAAAGGAATGGCTCAATTATCAAGAGACACTGGTTTAGGTCGAGAAAGTCTTTATAAAGCACTTTCTGGCGATGTAAATCCAAGCTTTGATACTGTTATTAAAGTCGTAAAAGCACTGAATTTACGCTTAGCAATTTAAAAAAAACTAGTAAAAAAGGGAGCTTTAAGCTCCATTTTTCATTTCAACTTCGTATAACGTGTATTATGTTAATTTTATAAATTCTTAAAATCTTAATGAACTATACCAGGTTTGTCGGAGACCAACTTTCCTGAGAGAATGTTCCGATGAAAAAAACCAAATATACCCCTGAAATCAGAGATAGAGCGGTTCAATTATTGATTGAATCCGAAAAGGATTATCCGTCTACTTGGGCTGCAATAACAGCAATTGCTCCTAAGATTGGCTGTACGCCTGAAACACTACGTTCCTGGCATCAGAAGCATTTAAATCAACAGAATCTAATCAAAGTACAGCCGCTTTCAGACCAAGAACGTGATTCACTATAGTGATAGAGGCGTACAGTATCTTTCCATTCGCCATACCAATCGTATTCTTTAAATAACGAACGTGTACATTGTGCACTAGGTTATGTTTCACCTTTTGATTTTGGGGCAATGTACTATGATCATATTAAGCTGTTAGGTTAGGTCACCTAACTTAAATAAAAAGCCTTCGATAAATCTGGTACTGTTCTATGGGTGAGTATTGATCCCTTTTTATATTCCACAGCGTTTAAAATTATTAACTTTCAATAATAGTATTGATAAATTAAACATATTATTATTCAATAACCTAACATATAAATTAAAGAAAATCACCCAATGCTTAAATATTTTTACCTTGCCGCTTTAATGCTTTTAAGCAATGCAGCTATAGCTGATGTACCAATGATTTTAATTACTGATGGCACTAAAAAAGATGCAGAGGAAGTTATTGGGATTGCAGCAAGTTCTATATCAGAATCAACTGATCCAGAGGCAGCTAGAAAAGCCGTATTTGAACAAGAGGGAGGTCAAGAAAAAGCAGAAGCATTTTATAAGCATGTTAGCGATACGGTTAGAAGACAAAAACCCGCAACCGATCTAGAATTAAAATATAAACCATATTTTGATCATATTGATGAGCAGTTTAAACTAGCTCACAGACATAAATTTCATTCTAATAGGATTAGAAATGAAGAACTAAGAAAACAATATTTGCAGCAACTAAGAGAGGAAAGAACAAAATACGCAAAGAGGCAACATGAAGAATATAAGGCTCAAATTAATGCTTCATTCAAAGAAACAGACCGTATCCTACACGATAAATCGTTTGTAGAATTTATGCGTCCTACAGTTCCAAATATTGATGAAATACATCGTAGTTTTGTTATTTATACTTGTTCTGAATTTGTTGGTCGATTAGAAATTAAACCAAATGTGGGTGTTTACATTAATGAAATGGAAAGATCAGCTTATGAAGTATTTGGATTTAATGAAATTGAGAAATATCTTTTAGCATCATCAAATAAAGACCGTGCCTTTCAATATAGTTCTTTAGTTATTCAAGATGAAATTATACCATCAATGCCAACTTACCTATTTTGGGATAAGTTATGGAACCATAGAAATTTAGTTAGAGCCTATGTACGCTTTCAGGATGATGAATCAGTAAAGAGGTATGTTGACGCTAATTGCCGGCCTTATGCAAAATTTGTTCGACAAGAAACAACGTATAAACCCCGCCCTAGGTAATATTTAGTAAATCCAACCATCAGTTCTTTTTCATGGTCTATCATTTTTTTTTCAATAGTAGACCATCACCCTAAATAGCTTAATTAAGCTTTAGCTTGGCAGATAAGCGTTCAAATTGGCTTTTGAATGCCTAATGAGTGTAACTTGCATATAAAATGAATAAGAGAGATTCATATAAAAGGCACTAAACATATTTTATTTTCCCTCAAATTACATTCCATTTAACATAATGGAGGTTATACGAAATTCAGTTGTAAGCCCAAAATAGAAATGTCCGGTTTCTCCAAAGTAAAAATGTCCGCTTTTAGAATATGCGCTTTTGCAATTTCCTTAGCGGACGGTTTGATATGTTGGTGTCTATGTCGGATAAAGAACTTAAACGATTGTCGGTCTTGCAAGAAATCTGCGATCAACGCATAACTCAACCTCAGGCTGCTCAGCTACTTCATATCTCAGAACGTCAGATCAGACGCTTACTGCAGAAATATAAAGCTCAAGGCCCAGCTGCATTAGCACATGCTGCACGTGGCCAAACCAGCAACTCCAGGCTTCCTGAAGAAATCAGGCTCAAGTGCCTCAATCTTGTTGCTGAGCAATTCCACGGTTTTGGACCCACTTTAGCGCATGAAAAGCTCACCACTGTTCATGGATTTGATATTTCAGTGGAAACACTACGTTCTTGGATGATTGCAGCTAATTTATGGATTCCTCGCGCCAAGCGTCTGAAACGACCGTATCAGCCTCGTTATAACCGAGATTGCGTCGGTGAACTGATCCAGATTGATGGCTCATATCATGACTGGTTTGAAGGCCGTTCTGCCAAGTGCTGCCTACTGGTATTTATCGATGATGCCACAGGAAAATTACAGCATTTACGCTTCTGTGAATCAGAATCAGCCTTTGACTATATGATTTCAACACGCTTATATGTCGAACAGCACGGTAAGCCTTTAGCATTTTACAGCGACAAACATTCAGTCTTCAGGGTGAATCAAAGCAGCAATAAAGACACCAAGATCACGCAATTTGGACGTGTGCTCAGTACCCTCAATATCGATATCATCTTCGCTAACTCCCCTCAAGCCAAAGGTCGTGTAGAACGAGCGAATAGAACACTTCAGGATCGTCTGATTAAGGAGATGCGTCTAGAAGGCATCAGTTCAATTGCAGATGCCAATAAGTGGCTGCCGTGCTTTATTGAGCAATTTAATCGTAAATTCGCCAAGATGGCTTTTAATTCCAAGGATCTACATCGGCCTATCGCTGAAACAGCCGAAGAATTAGATGATGTTTTTACCTGGCGTGAACCCCGCAGGGTCACGAACAGCTTGACGATTACTTATGATAAATGCGTATATATCTTGGAAAACAGCGAAGAAAATCAAAGATTGGGCGGCAAGTATCTTGAGTTCCTGGAATATCCGGATGGTACTGTAGCCATTGAATATCAGGGAAGAAAAATCAATTACAGCATCTTTGATAAATTAAGTCAGCTCAACCAGAGAGAGATCGTTGAGAATAAACGTTTGGGTTCTGTGCTGGCACATATTAAACAACAGCATGAACAACTGGAACACCAAAACAAACGCAATCGTTCTCAAAAGATGCCACGTAGACAAGCACAGAAAACAGCGATTGAACAACGAAATCTAAATCCTGTGCTTGACTTGGAAATGTCCATATAGGACATTTCTATTTGGTTATTAGGTAGGACATTTCTACTTGGGAATAACATCAGTTGTTAGAACCCATTTAAAGTGTCTATATTCCCACCAATAAAAATGTCTGGTTTATGATGCATATCTAAATATTTGTTTAGTCACCATTTTAATATGTTACTGTCACGATAACACTATCAGTATAATCGCCAGGTGTACTACCAATAGTTATACCTGATGCAATTTTCCCATATACAGTACTTGACTGAGCAGAACCTATACCTGTTAGAGAAAGACCACCACTTCCCCCTGTGCTAGTAGTTCCACCTGTTTCACTCCAAAGATTACTAAAATTAGAATCCTTATAAAGTTGATAAGGGATATATTCAGTGGCAGTCGAATGTTTCATTCGCCGACTGCTACTATAATTATTACCATTACCTAAATATATTGTGTAATTTGTTGCATTATTACAAGTCGTTGAAATAGCTCCAGATGCGGTATAATTATTTTTTGTTGATCCAATATCAGAGATGCTACCAAAATTTATTACATCTGTAGAATTGAGCTGACATATTTTTGGAACAACATAGTTAGCTGTTAATGTAGTGCCACCAGAATCCCATCCACTACCAGTACTAGAACTAGTCCCTTCACATTGACTGGCAGAGCCACCTTGCATATCCCAATAAAGATTAACTGCTGCAGTATACGTACCGACTGGATAAATATTGGTTGAAGAGGATCTTTTAGGTACAGTTACTGTTACAGAATAATCAATGACATTGTTATTTGATACTGTAGTAACGGGGCCGTACCATGTATTAGAAGTTTGATTAGTTGAAGTTGAACCAGCACCGCCCACAGAAGCTATTACCGTATAAGGTAATGATGTTGAACTATTTGCAGTTGTTGTACCTGTAAAAATTGTTTTCATGCACATATATTTTTCAACTTTATTGGAACTACTTCCTTCAGTACAAGTTATTGTTCCTGTAAAGGTAATTTTAGCAGGACTATCCAAATTTGTAGCATTATAAGTATGGGTAGTTGTAGTTGTGCCAACTGGTTTACATTTAGCATGCGCTTTATTAAAAAACAAGCTTATAAACAGAATAAAAAAACTAATTATCAAAAACTTACACAAATTAGTCGAAATTATATTTTTCATTGTAACTTGATAGTTTGTGCAAATTATTGACATACATATGGCCCTAATTTCTTTAATGAATAATGTTCACTACCATAATCAAAATGAACCTGACATGAACCCTGATCTAGCAAATCAACATCAAGGATGTTTTTAGGTAGTAGACCTTGTACAAAAACCTCACCATCATAACCAATGAGTGCTGTATTTTCGCCATTAATCGTTACGCTATAACCAGGCTGAATAGGGTTATTGTTTTTATCTACTAGTTTTACAACAGCAGATATTACTTGGTGAGCATCAAAGTCAATGTGTGCACCTTGGCGATACCCCACAATTACTTTCTGTGCAGTATTTGGCACTTCCCACTGCAACGGTAAATAGGTTGGATCAAGGAAAATATGATGGGTTTGGTAAGGTAGTAAATTAGAAATTAAGAAACGACCTTGATGATCGGTTTTACCTAAATTAACACCACCATTTAGGATTTGGCTTTTTGGTCCTGCATTTGTAACAACTGCATAACCATCTCCAATTTCATTTGCAGCAAAAACCCTTCCTGCAGCAAAAACGAGTGAACCTGTTGCAGATAACGAAGCCTGATCTATATCACTATATCGACTATAACTAGCTGTGAGATAGGCAGGTCGAGCCCGATAATTTACATATGCTGAAGCATTGTTATTCGAACTTCTTTCATTGTGCTCAACATAGCCACCCCAACCTAATGAGCCAATTTCTGGGCCTGATAAGCCATTAAATTCTTGGCGGTAACTTGTAGTATTATCTGCATCTCTCGACATGCTCGTGATAGCATTAAACTTAAATGATGGGGTATAACGTAAAGCAATATAAGAACCATAATTTTTAGCATCATTAAAATCTTTATAAACCGATGCATATAAATTCCAGTTTTTACCAAGATTTGCATTGAAGTTGGCAGATAAAAGGCTATATTGAGATTCTTGTGATTTTATCTTATTATAACCAGCATAAACCCCATAACCATTATAAAAATTATAGCTTAATCCCGCCCGAAAGAGTTCATCAGCTAAAGCGCCTGATGTTAAAAAATTGTATTCTGCATCTTTTTCATTCTTATTATATCCATTTTCATAACGAACTTTTGAAACACGTGCTAGGTCATAATAATTATCAAAAACTTTTCTAAAGCTTGTATTAAATGAAATATCTTTATTAATCCGACCTTCTAACCCAATAGAACTTAAATAACCATTTTCATCTTTATAGTTACTCAACGAAAAATCTGCATTTACAACGCCCAAACCCCATAAGTTTTGTGCAAAACCGATACCTGCATTAGACAATCCATCAGTTGATGCTTCCATCCCACCACTTAACGTGAGCGATTGTTTAATCCCGTAACGAATCGATCCCGAACCAAAAAGCACCCCATCATCATAATCATTCGAATAAGAACCATAATTGTAACGTGGCATACCAACATCTACAGAAAACTGATTAACACCTTTTGCTAAAACTTTAGGTGAAAAGTAGTATGCCTTTTTAACTAAATTTTGCTTTCCTGTAGCATCGGTTGTTACTAAAGTGACCTCATTTCCAGAAATAAGAGGTAACTGTTTAATATCGAATGGGCCAGAGGGCACTATTCCAGAATATACTTTTTGCTGATTAACATATAAATCAAGCGTTGATGGTAGTGCTGCTGATCCTGAGAATTGAGGTAATGCTGTAGTAATAATGTCTGAGCGTTGAGCATACGCACTTGACCATTGCGCACCACCTAAACGCACACTGTTACCCCAGTCAGTAGTGTTTGATGTAAAATCACCAATGGTATAAAGTCTAATTTTTATCGGATTAATATATTGCCATTTCGATTCTAACCGTACAAATTTATTATGGCTATAATCATTTAGATCATCACCATTATACAAAACACCTGTATAGAAATTGCCTAGCCGAGTGCTATAAAATGCTTCAGCAGATCCAGAAAAAACATTCTGTTCGTCATTAATCGTATTGTAAAGACTATAATTAATGATCGCTGCATTCAATGGTTTTAAGTTTAATAGCTGATTTGGAGTCGCATTGGATCCTTCTAAATCCAGACTAAACCTAGTAAGCATCTCTTGAGGTACAGTTAAGTCTAAATTCTGATTACTTTCATCATATTTAAATTGAATTTTTTTATAATCATTTAAACAAATTAATTGTGTATCAGAAATATTCTCATCTAATATTATTCTTAGTGCTCTTAAATGCTTTGCTAAAATATATAATTTACCATTATTATCTTTTTTAACCGCTGTTAAATCACTTGTATTTTCACTATTAACAGATACATTCAAAAACAAATTGATATTAGATTCTTTGTTAGTAATATTTTGTGGGATAATATCAGGAATAATTGGAGTCGTAGCATGAGTGTCATCCCTTAACATAGCATAAGCAGTTGTATATGGTATACAAATCAAACATGCTGCTAGAACCCTATATTTCATAGCATTAAATGCCTTTTACAATACGATGGTTTTACCATCTACTACTAAAGTTACGCTATATTCATGATTAGCTTGAAATTTAAAATTATTTGCAATCGCATAACTTTTTGTCTGCTTATGTAAAATGTAGCCATTCAGTGTGTTGACAGGTATCAAATAGGTCATTTTAGAAGTTTTATCAATAATAGAGAGACTACTAAGTAAAACGTGTCTGGTTCCAATATTATTTAAAATCAAAAATGATTGATTTTCACTATTTTCAATTTTCCATTTAATTTCATAATAAGCATTTTTGTTCACTACAAAAAGTGGCATCGAAGAGCGAAGTAAAACATTTACACCTTGACTTACCTTACGGCTATCTGCCGGCTTAGGTAATTCATCCACAATAATACGATATGACTTTTCATTTGTAATAGGTGCCGAATTCAATCTTACAACGCGTAAATTATAAGACCCTTCGGAAGCAAGTTTAAATATTGGTGGACTAATGACAATATCATCTGTCGGTATTAGTTGATCTTTTCCTTCTACTTGCGACCATTCAAATGCGCGCACCTGAAAATCACTACTTTCAGTTGATTGATTATAAATATTTAGCGTGGTAGCCGACTGTGTATCTAAGAGTTCTAAACCGATAGGCGATAAACGAATCGATGCAGCATAAATACAAACTGGCATACATAAAGAAATTTTCAGTAATGAGCTAAAAATACTTTTCATTATCAACCTATCATTAAATAAATATTAAGCTAGCAAATAATACCTAGCTTAATACAACGCAACTGTTAATAAGTAACCGTCAATGTCACTGCATCTGTATAATTACCTGCAGTTGGTAAAACACTTCCTGCTGGGATACGACCATAAACGTCAAGTGTCTGTGGAGTACCATCACCTATAATTGAAGCTGTCGTGCCATTAACTGCAAGTTCAGTTGCACGATTTGACGTTAAATATAAATTGTATGGAATAAATTCTGATGAACCACCCGCCATACGACGTACGCCACTTAGAACATTGTTACCAGCACCAAATGCAACTGTATAAGCTGTACCGTTGTTACATAATACCTTGATAGAAGTTCCAGAAGAAGTAGTAGTGTCACCATCCACATTGGCTGTCAAAGAAGTGATTGTCCCAAAGTCAAGCACCGCACTTGCTACAGTGCCAGACGCATCGGTATTTACCGAACAACCTTTTGCAACTGTCGCTTTCACAGTTAATGTACCTGTTGTAGTTGCAGCATTTGCGGCTTGAATACCGATTAGCCCAATTACTGCTAACGTAGCATAAGAAATAACCTTTTTCATTTATGAACCCTTTTACATCGAATTGTTAATGCATATATGTGAAAAGAGCACACTAAACCTGTACAACTAAATAGTGATATTCTTTACATTCAATAAATTATATTAAATTAATGTAATACAAGCCACATTTTTTTATAAAAATGTTAATTTTAATGCAACCAGTCCGAATCATGCTTGAACACGCTTCGGACTATTTAACATAATGGTCGTTATACGAAATGCAAAATAAATAGTTTTATATTTCAAAAAGTTATGCTATAAAAAATCGGGGGCGCAAACCCGAAAAGCCGACTTGGAAACAAGTCGGCTTTTTTATGTTCAGTTTTGATATATTCTGCCAATAAAATTGATCAATATTTAATCAAATTGTCATTTTTCTCTGGCTTATCAATGCGCCCCATCCCGAAACTATCCCCAATTTCTGCGGACAACTCTTGGGATAAAATAGGCCAACTTTGTAAGCTAAAACTTACACAGATTTAAGGATTTTGCGGATTGGTAATCCAAAGCATTAGCCCTATGATGAATACATAAGGGAACTGGATGTTTCTAGAAAAAAAGAATAAGAAAATAGCGCAAGGAATGGGCAGTACGAGATCAGTAAGACTAGCAACCCGATATGAAAAAGCCCGACAGGATGTCGGGCTTTTTTATGCTCTATATACCAGTAAGACATTTGAAGTAAACTGCGATTAATTACTTATAAAGTATTCATAATGAAATTTTTTTTTAAAGAAAAGATTGTCGATTTTTTTTCATTAATGGCCGTTTTAATTCTGATTATTTCATGGCTTCTTCCTGTATTCGATGGCATGAAAGGTTATGAACTTTTTGTATATTCGTTTTTTTTACAATTTTTAATCGCCCCCATTATTTTAGTTTTTCCAATTTGGGCAAATTTATCACTCGTTTTTACATATTTTTTATTAAATGAAAATGATCCCAAGTCATTTCGTTGGAGCTGTATAACTTTAGCAATGATGAGCTATGGTCTTGTCACTATTTTAGTGATAGATGGCAAAAACAGCCAACCAGTTCTAATAGGTGCTTATGTTTGGGTGTTCTCAGGAGTTTTACTCTGCATCTGTGCCTACATTAAAGTGAAAAAAATATCAAAAAATCATTAATCTTTGATAATTTTCAAATGGTGTTATTCCCAAGTAGAAATGTCCTACCTAATAACCAAATAGAAATGTCCTATATGGACATTTCCAAGTCAAGCACAGGATTCATATTTCGTTCTTTGATTGCTGTTTTCTGTGCACGTCTGCTTGGCATCTTTTGAGAACGATTTCGTTTGTTTTGTTGTTCTAATTCTTCATGCTGTTGCTGAATATGATTCAGAACAGCACCTAAACGTTTATTCTCAACGATCTCTCGCTGGTTGAGCTGACTTAACTTATCGAAGATGCTGTAATTGATTTTTCTTCCTTGATGTTCAATGGCTACCGTGCCATCCGGGTATTCCAGAAACTCAAGATATTTACCGATCAGCCTCTGATTTTCTGCCGTATTTTCCAGGAGATACACGCATTTATCATAAGTAATCGTCAGGCTGTTCGTGACTCTGCGGGGTTCACGCCAGGTAAAAATATCATCTAATTCCTCAGCTGTTTCAGTGACAGTCCGATGTAGATCCTTCGGATTAAAGGCCATCTTGGCAAACTTGAGATTGAACTGCTCAATAAAGCAGGGCAGCCACTTATTCGCCTCTTCAATTGAACAGATGCCTTCCAGGCGCATTTCTTTAATCAGACGGTCCTGAAGGGTTCTATTGGCACGTTCTACACGACCTTTGGCCTGGGGTGAATTGGCGAAGATGATATCGATATTCAGGGTACTGAGTACTCGCCCAAATTGGGTAATCTTGGTGTCTTTCTTGCTGCTTTGATTTACCCTAAAGACTGAATGTTTGTCGCTGTAAAACGCTAAAGGCTTACCATGCTGTTCGACATACAAGCGTGTTGAAATCATATAGTCAAAGGCTGATTCCGACTCACAGAAGCGTAAATGCTGTAATTTTCCTGTGGCATCATCAATAAACACCAGCAGACAGCATTTGGCAGCACGTCCTTCGAACCAGTCATGATGTGAGCCATCAATCTGAATCAGTTCACCATAACAATCCCGGTTATATCGAGGCTGATACGGGCGTTTCAGGCGCTTGGATCGAGGTATCCATAAATTGGCTGCAATCATCCAGGAACGCAGTGTTTCCACTGAAATATCAAATCCATGCACGGTGGTGAGCTTTTCATGCGCTAAAGTGGGTCCGAAACCATGCAGTTGCTCAGCGACAAGATTGAGGCACTTGAGCCTGATTTCTTCAGGAAGCCTTGAGTTGCTGGTTTGGCCACGACCGGCATGGGCTAATGCAACTGGGCCTTGAGCTTTGTATTTCTGCAGTAAGCGTCTGATCTGACGTTCTGAAACATGAAGCAGCTGAGCAGCCCGGGACTGAGTTATGCGTTGATCACAGATTTCCTGCAAGATCGACAATCGTTTAAGTTCTTTATCCGACATAGACACCAACATATCAAACCGTCCGCTTTGAGGCACTGTTGCAAAGTTAGCGATGAGGCAGCCTTTTGTCTTATTCAAAGGCCTTACATTTCAAAAACTCTGCTTACCAGGCGCATTTCGCCCAGGGGATCACCATAATAAAATGCTGAGGCCTGGCCTTTGCGTAGTGCACGCATCACCTCAATACCTTTGATGGTGGCGTAAGCCGTCTTCAT
>NZ_VOYA01000033.1:0-16666 GCF_013420465.1 Acinetobacter sp. YH01005
AAAATCATTTGAATGATTTCTTCTTGGTCTACGTGCCATAAAATACTCCATATATTGATGTTTATAACATCATTTGGGGAGCAAAATATCACTTATAAGTGTTGTTCAAATTTCCTGATCCACCTCTCCCTTATCAATGGAAAGAATCGGATCAAAAGCTAAAGCAATGGAATTGTACAATCTTTAAAACTTATCAAAACAACCTTAAAGAATTTGATAAAAAAGATAATGAAATTAAATCTCTAAATGAAATATCATCAAAATCTATTAATGATTTTTGTTCGTGATAGAAAAAAAGCAGGCCACGGCCTGCTTTTTTAAAATGGATAATTAATTCATAATATTAACGACGTTGGTTATAAACCTGCTGCGCTGCTGGTAGATTTTTACGCATCGCTTCAATACGTTGTGAGTTTGATGGATGCGTAGACAGGAATGATGAACCTCCCGCACCTTCAAGCTTGTTCATTTTTTCCCAAAGTGTAATCGCCGCTTGTGGGTTATAACCTGCACGTGCCATTAACATTAAACCACCTTGGTCAGCACGGCTTTCTAGAGAACGTGAATACGGTAACCCTATACCGATTTGACTACCTAACTGCGCAGCAGCAGTGCCCAATTGACCGACATTATTGCCTGCGGCACTTAAACCAATATTCAGCGCAAGATCCGTTAAAGCTTGAGCACCCAATTTACTTTTTGCATGTTCTTCAAGAGCATGGACCATTTCATGTCCCATAACTGCTGCAATTTCTGCATCGGTTAAATTCAGTTTATTGACGATACCTGTATAAAATACAACTTTACCGCCTGGAGCTACAAAGGCATTGACTTGATCAGATTTCATAACCGCCAATTGCCATTGGAACGCTTGACCCGTTTGGTTCATTTGGTCTGCATAAGGACGCAGTTTTTGGAATACAGTATTAATGCGCTTATATGTACTCGAAGAGGTATCGAGCTGATTTTTAGAACGCGCATCTGTCACCATTTTGTTATAACTTTGTGTTGCTTGCGCGTTCAATGTAGCAGTATCCGCTCCTGCCATATCTGCCACTGTCGCACAGCCCGAAATCGTCATTACACCGGCCATACACAGGCTCGTTAGAATTATTTTTTTCATTAAGGATACTCCAGACCATTAAAATATAAGTGAATTTATGGATATTATATTCTTATGGTTTGGAGCTTAAAACGAAGTTATAGCGACTTATAATAGTATTTATGTAATTTTTTTAAGCTGAAAATTGAAGAACCAACCAATAGATTAAACAAACCACATTCAAGCCCAAATACACATGCATTAATGGCTTAATTTTTTCCTCTAACTGCACATTTTTTCGCTTAAAAAATAGGATAGCATTTTGTATCAAAACTATGGGCACAAGAATACAGGCAATAATCACCGACAACCCAATCAGGGCTTGATAAATTAATTGTGGATCTTGAGTTTGGGCACGAATGATCATCATAGCAATAGTGGGTGCTCCCCCCATCGCAAATAATAAAGAATAAAAAATGGTGGTCGAAATATTCTTTTGCATCCTGCACTTCTCTTCCTAATTCAAATTGCATTTTAGCAACTCAACACAATGTGTATAGCGTACTAAAATGCAACTTTAGTCTTGAAAACCGCAGATATTAACGACGTACACTCGAAGGTGTCGCATTTTTATAATATTGCTGTGCTTCTGGCATCATTTTTTGCATAGCAGCAATACGGTCATTATTGCTTGGGTGTGTAGACATAAATTTGCTCAGTGCGTCGTTGCCACTGTTATCATTCGCATTCATTTTTTTCCACAATGAAATCGCCGCTTCTGGATTGTATCCAGCCTTTGCCATCATCACTAGGCCACCTTTGTCTGCGCGGCTTTCCAAATTACGTGAATACGGCAAGCCCACACCAAATTGACTACCCAAATCAAGCAAGGTTGCACCATAGCCGCCTGCAGCATTGCCTACATATTGTGAACCGATACTCACCGCAAGATTGGTTAGTGCTGAAGCGCCAATTTTATTTTTTGCATGTTCTTCTAAGGCATGAACCATTTCGTGACCCATGATTGCAGCGACTTCATCATCCGTAAGTTTGAGTGTTTCGACGATTCCTGTATAGAAAACAACTTTGCCACCGGGTGCGACATAGGCATTGATTTCTTTAGACTTGATCACGGCAACTTTCCAATCAAAAGCCTGACCCGTTTGATTCATCTGATCTGCAAACGGTTTCATTTTCCAGAAAACACGGTTTACTTTTTGATAAGTCGCAGACTTGGTATCGAGCACTTGTTTGGTCTGCGCGTCTTTCAGCATTGCGTTATAAGACTGTGTTGCTTGTAAGTTCAAAGATGCAGAATCAGCACCTGCAAGATCAGCAATCGTGGTACAACCTGATAAAGAAGCTGCTACGGCAAAGCATGCCAAAGATTTTTTATAATTCATCATGATCTCTAGTTATTTATAAAGAGTGTCAAATATATACAAAAAATTGACTGACTCAATATTTTTATGCTTATTTTTTTCAAAATCTTTATTTTTCCATTATTTAAATTTAATATCTGATGTTACCCCGTAAAAATAATTTCACATTTTTTAAATACTTTTAAGTATATTCAACGGAGTCTTACATCTTGGGTTTAAATACAGGGATTAGCCTTCGGCTGGAGGTACCTCTTACGAAACGTTGTTTCTCATTAGGCAAAATGAGAAACAACGTTTCGTAAGGAAACCATCTTGCGGTGCAATGCACCTCACCGACAAAACTCGTTCACTAGTGTCAAATTATTCACAGTATTGCAATAACATTTTTAATTAAAAGTTTTCCTGTCTCAAACACTTACGGATGACCTTACCGCGTATCATTCTTTTATTTGAATCAAATGGCACTTCGGATGTTACTAAGTATTCTCAGTTTATAATACATGCCGTTTTTTGAAGTTATGTTCTTCGCTATATAAAAAAAGCCCCGCTTTCGCGAGGCTTTTACATCTTAATTCAACAGCACATTATGCGTCGAATGGATGACGTAATACGATTGTTTCATCACGGTCTGGACCAGTTGAAATGATGTCGATTGGACATTCAATCAATTGCTCTAAACGTTTCACATAGTTAATTGCATTTTGTGGCAATTGATCTAGTGATTTCGCACCGAAAGTAGACTCAGACCAACCTGGCATAGTTTCGTAGATCGGTTTTAAAGTTTCAAATGCAAGCGCATCAGAAGAACCTACACAACCAGAATCAGCTGCTTCGTAACCTACACAGATTTTCACTTCTTCTAAACCATCTAGAACGTCTAGTTTAGTTAAGCAAATACCAGAAAGTGAGTTTACTTCTACTGAGCGACGTAGAATTTCAGCATCGAACCAACCACAACGACGTTGACGGCCAGTAGACGCACCAAACTCAGAACCGACAGTACCCAAGTGTTTACCGATCGCATCACCAACATCATTAGCAGCATCATAAACAAGTTCAGTTGGGAACGGACCAGCACCTACACGAGTTGTGTACGCTTTAGTGATACCCAATACATAGTCAAGGTGTAATGGACCAAGACCTGAACCTGAGCTTACGCCACCAGCAGTCGTATTTGAAGATGTAACATACGGATATGTACCGTGGTCAACGTCAAGAAGTGAACCTTGCGCGCCTTCAAACATGATTTTCTTACCTGCTTTACGGTAAGCATGAAGTTCACCAGTAACGTCCATCACCATAGGTTCGATGACTTTACGCCATTCGTCACATAGAGCGATCACATCTTCAACTTTAACGGCTTCAACACCGAAGAATTGAGTCAATTGGAAGTTATGGTATTCAAGAAGCTCTTCAAGTTGAGCTTTAAGATGAGCACCACCACGAACCAAGTCAGCAACACGGATTGCACGACGGGCCACTTTGTCTTCGTATGCAGGACCGATACCACGACCTGTTGTACCAATTTTCGCATTGCCACGTTTTTTCTCACGTGCTTGGTCAAGGGCGATATGGTGTGGAAGGATCAATGGGCAGTTTGGAGAAATACGTAGACGTTCACGTACAGGCACGCCTTCTTTTTCTAAAACTTCCATTTCATGGATTAAAGCTTCAGGTGATAAAACAACACCATTACCAATTAAGCACAATACGTTGTCACGTAAAATACCAGATGGAATGAGGTGTAATACAGTTTTCTTACCACCAACCACAAGTGTATGACCTGCGTTGTGTCCACCTTGATAGCGAACTACCGCAGCCGCTTGATCTGTGAGCAGGTCGACGATCTTACCTTTACCTTCGTCGCCCCATTGGGTACCAAGTACCACAACATTCTTGCCCATAATAGCCTCATTGCATCATGCTGTTAAAATTGGAAAAAACGTGTGTGCCCGCAGGCACATCCGCGATTAAATTTGTTTGATTGTCCACTCGCCATTTGCATTCACCAACTGGTGCGTTGCATACGGTGCTGAGCTTAAATCATCATTACCTAACAATTGAACCACACTGAATCCTTCGGTACGTGCTGCTTCAATTGCCTTTAATAAATCTGCTTCGATGCCTTTTGGTGCAACCAAAACTTGGCTTTTCTGAACTTGACCTGCAGTTAATGCATATAGGTCACAAGAAAAACCTGTAGCTGGACGCGCACGACCGAAGTGTTCACCAATACCGTCATAGCGACCGCCTTGAGCCAATGGCGCAGCACGGTTTGGCGCATATACGGCATACATTAAACCAGTGTGATAGTGATATGAACGAAGTTCAACCACATCAATACCAATGTGTAAGTCTGGCCAACGGGCTTGGATTGCCGCTTGAGTCGATTTCACTGCATCAAAAGCCAGTTTAAATGCTTCGTTATTTAAAACTTCAGCACTTAAATTTGCTTGTAACGCATCTAAATCACTTGCAAAACGACCTAAAGTATAAAAGTCAGCACCATTTGGAATGCTTTGTGTGAATTCAGCAAGTTCAGGTAGAGCTTTACGTTGATACAAGTCAGATAACTGACGTTCAACTGCTTTGCTCAAGCCAGCTTGTTTCACCATGCTGCGGAATAAACCGACATGCCCTAAATCAAGATGGATACCATCTGCATGACCTGCTTTAGCAAGCAAGTTGATCATGACATCAATCAGTTCAACGTCAGCATCAATGCTGTCTGAACCAAATAATTCAGCACCTAACTGTAAAGGTGCACGTGTGGTATTAAAACCCTGTGGCTTAGTATGTAGTACTGTACCAGCGTAGCAATAACGAGCTACACCTTCGACAGGATGTACATGCGCATCAATACGAGCCACTTGTGGTGTCATATCGGCACGCACACCAAGCAAACGACCTGAAAGTTGGTCGATCACTTTAAAAGTGGCTAAGTCTAAATCTTGATTCGATTCTGAAAGAGAAGATAGAGATTCGATGTATTCAATGAATGGCGTGTACACCAACTGATAACCTCGAGATGCGAGGAAATCTAATGCTTCACGACGCAAAGATTCAATCACTTGCGCCTGTTCTGGCAGTACATCAGCTACACCATCAGGTAATAACCATGTCTCTGAAATGGGCATGTTGTAAACCTAAATTCTTGTCAGCGCGGAACAAATCCGCATAAAAAAATCGGGAGCACACCCGATTTCTCCTAGTTTAGCACGATAGTTTTACGCTTGCACACGACTTTTTCATAAAAGATGCTTCAGCATTCATTACTTCATCTACAGCTTTAACTTTTACAACTAAATCCATGTTTATGCTTATATTTTAAAATCCTGTGAACGTTATTTTTTTAACCATTTGATAAAAAATAATAAGCGTCCTACTTTCTATAGATGAAGTTTTAAACAAAGTTATAAATATGATCAGGCTCAATAACTTAATTTAAGACTCGAACATCAATCCAAAGGAAGTGCTGTAGTTTGTTTAACAGCCTGTAACGGTATCTCTGTTTTTACATTTTGCACACTGGCGATCTGCGTTAAATGATGAATCTGAAACTTTCGATAGGCTTCTAAATCTGCCACGACGATACGTAAGAAAAAGTCACAATCCCCTGCCATGAGTTGACATTCAACCACTTCAGGCATCGTTTGAATCGCTGCAACAAAATCATTCACGGTTTTTGCATCTTGACCTTTTAGCCAAATCCGCGCAAATACCGTTAAACTTAAATTCATTTTTGACTGATTCAGTAAAGCCACATATTTCTCAATATAGCCTTCATCTTCTAGTTGCCTAACCCGCCTCAAACACGGCGAAGGTGATAAACCAACTAGTTGGGCCAATTCATTATTTTGTAGTTTTCCATTTTGCTGTAATGCTTGCAAAATGCGTTTATCTATCTGATCCATCAATAAAGGCACTAAATTTCACAATAATCTTTATTTTAGCAATTTTATTGCACAATAAAAGCAATCTTCCATAAAATAGCTGCCAAATGCTGCTCAGATATCCATAAAATATTGCTTTCGATCTCGCTTCATGGAAAACGTCATGTTGATGTTTAGACAAAGTACACTCAATCACACCCACTCACAGCATTCTATTGAGTTTAAACGAGGTCTAAAAACATCTATTCCAATGCTGCTGGGCATTATTCCTTTTGCATTAGTTTTGGGTGCTCAGGCAACACATAAAGGCTTTTCTAGTTTAGAAGTTCCGCTTTTGACTGGCCTTAACTTTGCCGGTGGTTCTGAATTTGCCATTTTGGAAGTTTGGACCAATCCCCCTAATATTCTCATGCTGATGTTTATTACGTTTTTAGTGAATAGTCGGCACCTATTAATGGGGGCGAGCCTTGTCCCGTATTTACGACATCTCCCGAATCGCACGGTTTATACCGCTTTATTTTTTATGTGCGATGAAAGTTGGGCCGTAGGTTTGGCCGATGCGCAAAAAAAATCTAATGCTTTGGGAATTCAGCGCGCCTTTAGTTTAATGTTCTATGCAGGCTTATGCTGTGCTCTATATTTGATGTGGGTCGGCTTTACCACTTTAGGAGCAATGATCGGACCGATACTTGGCGATATTAGTCGACTTGGTTTTGATATGGCCTTCCCTGCTGTATTTCTTGTTTTACTACGTGGCATGTGGAAAGGCTTTAAAGCGGCGCGTCCATGGCTGGTCAGTTTGATTGCCGCATCTTTGGCTTACTTGTATCTCCCTGCGGGCTGGTATGTTCCGATTGGCGCAGTTACTGGCATTGCTTCTGCATTTTTCCTAATTGGAGATGATGCATGATCCACACTAGCACCCTGATCGCGATTCTATTTATAGCCTTAACCACTTACCTGACCCGCATCTTGGGTTATGTGTTACTGAAAAACCGTAGCCTCACCAACAAACAACGTCAAATTATGGAAGTTGTTCCCGGCTGTGTGTTGATATCAGTGATTGCGCCCTATTTTGTCAAAGATAATCCTGCTGATTTGATCGTGATGGCCATTACCCTATTTGCAGCATCACGTTTTTCGTTATTGCCTACCGTTGTGATTAGCATGCTTTCAGCAGCAGTATTAAGACAAATTTTGATTTAACTAAGTAATACGCGATCATGTTTTGAATAAGAAAGAACTACGATTTAAACCCAATGATGATGAATATTAGGAATCATCTTATTGGATAAAAAATACCTATACCTTGAGATCACATGCTTCATGCAGATATCGAGCTATGGGCAGTCTTTTGTATTTTTCGATTAACTTTGATCAGTCTTGACCACTTTTGCCAAAAGGTTCACCAACTCTGCATTTTGCAATTCAACTTGTTGTAATTTATGAGCGGTCTGATCTAGAACTTCTTGCTGGATATGCATTTTCTTTGCAAGGTCTTGCATAATTTCCAAGGTCTTTTTCAGGTTGGCTTCTAGATGCACCACTTTTTCTTCAAGTGGCAAGGTTTCATGCGCGGTAGACTGCGATACGTCACGATTAAACTGTAGCCAAATTAAAAATATAACCGCAAGCGCCAATAATAAAATAAATCCCCAAAGTAACATCAACATCATACTCAATACTCTTTATATATTTCTTTGGCTTTCATCTTAAACAATAAATCGGCTGTGCTTGAATATTTTTTAAAGTTTTTCAATATTTTCGAGATACATCAACGTCATTACGCATGATTTTTCATCTAATTTTAGAAAATAAAAAAACACCTATAAGCTAGTAGATGTTTTCTATATTGGATAAGTTTGAATTTTTATAGAGAATGGAAACTTTCACATAAATCGAGCAAGCGGTTCGCATAGCCCCATTCATTGTCATACCATGCGAAAACTTTTGCTTGCTTTCCTACCACCATGGTTTGATTCAAATCGACAATCAATGAATAAGGTGAATGATTAAAATCACTTGAGACCAAGGGCTCATCGGTTACTGACATAATTTCATGATAATCAAAACGTGCAGCTTTGCTTAACACTGCATTTAACTCATGCTTGGTGATAACTGATTGAGACACAAAACTTAAATCGATTGCAGCAACATTGATAGTCGGCACACGAATCGAATAGCCATCAATTCGATCTTCCATTTTCAGCATGACCCGTTTCAACGCACCCAGAGCTGAAGACGTCGTTGGAATAATATTTTGACCCGAAGCTCGTGCACGACGTAAGTCACGATGTGCATGATCCAATACAGACTGATCCGCAGTCACAGCATGAATTTCTGTCATCAGTGCGGTGTCTATACCAAAGGCATCATCAATAATTTTGACTAAGGGCACCAAAGCCTGCGTGGTACAAGACACACTCGAAATAATTTGATCCGTCGCTTTGACTTCATGATGATTAACACCATAGACAATCGCAGCATCAACACTGTCAAACGGCGCAGCACCAATTATCACACGTTTGGCACCTGCACCAATATGCTGTGTGGCTGCCTCTCGCGATCTAAATAAACCTGTACATTCGAGTACCACATCGACATTCAGTTGCTGCCAAGGCAAAAGACTCGGCTGTGCTTCATTTAAAACTTGCACTTTGAGATGCGCTTGAGCACAAGAGATATCTAGAAAAATAGCGCCATCTTGTTCAAGAATTTCGACTTGGCCTGCAAAACGACCATGCGTGGTGTCATATTTAAACAAATGCACCATGGTTTCCACATCAGCGACATCATTTATGGCAACAATTTCATAATGAAATTCTTTTGGATTTTCAAACCAAGCGCGTAATACATTGCGTCCGATTCGACCAAATCCATTAATTGCCACTCGCTGCATGACTTACCCTTCATTTTGAAACAGTTATAAAGCGCTTATATATTAAAGGATTTCAACAATAATTCGTAATCATTAATTCTCTTAATACTTATTAAAATGGGTGTTGAGTGAAAATATTCAAAATAGCTTTTCGACTTTATAATGAAGAAAAATATTCTATAGACTATAAATCACAATGATGAAGCAAACACTACAACCATTTTATTTGTTCTGGCAAAAGCTTAAACCTACAAAGCTCTTTTACGCTTCCATCTCAATATTTTTGATATTTTTATTAGGTTCAACCGAGACTACAGCGCAAATATATCAACACTGTTCATCAGCGGAGATACAAAAATTACAACGCCTATTCTCAGACGATAATTCCTCCAATGCCAATGAACCTGTATTTCAGGACTGCATTCAACTTCAGCATAGTCGTCGATTATTAGCCCTTTCTAGTAATGCGACTGACGTGATTCAGGACAATGCGGGCAATTATGATCTAAAGCTTTATCTTATAGATAAAGGCACATTTCAAGTACTAAAAGTATTTAAGTCACCTAAAGGCATTGTGCCTACGACACGTTTAGATAATGTTCAATTTGATCTCACTCCCTATGCAAAAGATCAGGACTTGGTGGGTATTGCTTTAAAACAATCGCACATAGGCGGTATTCATTCATCAAGACGATTGCTTTACCTTTATGCCATTCAAACTGATTCAAAAATTTTAGCTGTCTTAAATGGACTAATGACCAACTACAACAGCAGTACACAAAGTGCTTGTGATGACTGGAATACTGAAGAATTGAAGCGCACCTTACACATCAGCAATCAAACCCATAAGGGCTTCCCTATTTTCTTAATCAAAGAGTCGAGCATTAGCAGCCATTACAATCACAAAAACTGCAAAGCGTCCGCTGAACATGACCAAGGTCGTTATCAGCTCAAATTTAATGGCAAGGAATACCCCATTCAACACATAAAAAAGACAGATCCTGACTTATAAGCTGATTAATTCACGCCTTTAAAATTTGAAAATGCGTTTAGGATTTAAGTAAAATTTCATCTTAAATTTATAAATAAACCAAAGTACCATTGAGTAAAAACTGCCAAAATTTTCACAACCATAATGAAAATGAATCAATTCAAATGAATTATATAAAAAGTCATATAGTTCATTGAAAATCATTGGTCGCTACACCTTTTTCCGTTATAATTTAGCGTTTTTAAATTTTATGTCAGCATCTCAAGCCAGCTTTAAAATTTTGTAAGACTTGCTTGATAGGCTATTACCAAATCGAAATTAGGAGAGACTTGGTTGTGAGTACTCGTTTTATGACATCAGCTGAAATTCGCGAAGCTTTTTTAAGCTACTTTGAATCGCAAGGGCATACACGTGTCGCGTCGAGTTCTCTGGTACCTGCCAACGACCCAACACTATTGTTCACAAATGCTGGTATGAACCAGTTTAAAGACTGCTTCCTTGGTCTTGAAAAACGTGACTACGTTCGTGCAACTTCTTCACAAAAATGTGTCCGTGCCGGTGGTAAACACAACGACTTAGACAACGTTGGCTATACTGCGCGTCACCACACATTCTTTGAAATGTTGGGTAACTTCTCATTTGGTGACTACTTCAAACGTGATGCCATCACATTTGCTTGGGATTTCTTAACCAACAAAAAATGGTTAGGTCTGCCAAAAGATAAACTTTATGCCACTGTTTACCATACAGATGACGAAGCATTTGATATCTGGAACAAAGAAATTGGTTTAGACGCTTCACGCATTATCCGTATTGGTGACAACAAAGGCGAAAAATACGCTTCAGATAACTTCTGGGCAATGGGCGATACAGGTCCTTGCGGTCCATGTTCTGAAATCTTCTTTGACCATGGTGACCACATTTGGGGCGGCTTACCGGGCACTCCTGAAGAAGATGGCGATCGTTTCATCGAAATTTGGAACAACGTATTCATGCAGTTCAACCGTACTGCTGATGGTGTTCTGCATGAACTTCCAGCACCTTCTGTAGATACAGGTATGGGCCTTGAGCGTATTTCTGCAGTTTTACAGCATGTAAACTCAAACTACGAAATTGACCTATTCCAAAACCTACTTAAAGCTGCTGCTGAAATCATTGGTTTAGATACCACTGAACTTGAAGCAAAAGCACAAGCAGAAAACAAACCAGTTGAATACCCTGCTTCACTTAAAGTTGTGGCTGACCATGCACGTTCTTGCTGCTTCTTGATTGCAGACGGTGTTAACCCGTCTAACGAAGGCCGTGGCTATGTACTTCGCCGTATTATCCGTCGTGCAGTACGTCATGGTAACAAATTGGGTGCAACAGGTTCATTCTTCCATAAAATGTTGCAGCCGCTGATCGACGTGATGGGCGCTGCTTATCCTGAGCTTGCTGCACAGCAAGCACGTATCGAAGCACAACTTTTGAAAGAAGAAGAACAATTCGCAAAAACTTTAGAGCAAGGTTTGAAATTGCTTGAAGGCGAATTGGCTCAACTTAAAGGTTCAGTGATTCCAGGCGAAACTGTATTTAAACTTTACGATACTTACGGCTTCCCGACTGACTTAACAGCAGACATTGCACGTGAACGTGATTTAACCATTGACGAAGCTGGTTTCGAAGTCGAAATGGCGGCTCAACGTCAACGTGCACGTGATGCTGGTAAATTTGCTGTCGACTACAACTCAATTGTGAAAGTTGAAGGCGAGACTCAATTTGACGGCTATGACGCAACTCAAGGCCAAGGTCAAATTGTTGCAATCTACAAAGACGGCGAACAAGTTGATGAAGTTTTTGAGGGCGATGAAGCACTAATCGTTCTAAACCAAACTCCGTTCTATGCAGAAAGTGGCGGTCAAGTTGGCGATACAGGTATCTTCAAAAACGAAACTGGTATTTTTGAAGTTCAAGACACCAAAAAATCAGGCGGCGCATTTGTACACCAAGGCATCGTGACCATGGGTAACTTAAAAGCGGCTCAAGCGGTTGAAGCGATTGTTAAAGCAGATATCCGTGCAGCAACATCGCGC
This sequence comes from Acinetobacter sp. YH01005, assembly GCF_013420465.1. NCBI lineage: Bacteria > Pseudomonadati > Pseudomonadota > Gammaproteobacteria > Moraxellales > Moraxellaceae > Acinetobacter > Acinetobacter sp. YH01005. The sequence goes on from NZ_VOYA01000033.1 coordinate 12,259, forward strand.
AACCACTCTGCGACTCACCTGTTGCATGCAGCGCTGCGCCAAGTTTTGGGTACGCACGTACAGCAAAAAGGCTCATTGGTTGCCAGCGAACTTTTACGTTTTGACTTTGCTAATGACCAACCTGTTTCATTTGAACAGCTTCAAGAAATTGAACGCATTGTCAATGCCGAAGTGATTGCCAATACTGCTGTTTCAACTGAACTTTTAGACATCGAGGCGGCCAAAGAAAAAGGCGCAATGATGTTGTTCGGTGAGAAATACGGTGACGAAGTACGTGTACTTTCAATGGGTACAACCAAAGATGAGAAAAACTTCTCTATCGAACTTTGTGGCGGTATTCATGTAAAACGCACCGGTGATATTGGTCTATTCAAAATCACTTCTGAAGGCGGTGTTGCTGCAGGCGTACGTCGTATTGAAGCCGTTACGGGTACTAAAGCTGTTGAAGCTGCGCAAAAAGCAGATCGTGACATTCATGCAATTAACGACTTGCTAAAAGCTCAAAAAGACCAAACTTTAGAAAAAGTAGAAGCGCTTTCTCACACTGCATCTAGCTTGCAAAAACAAATTGAACAATTGAACCAAAAATTGGCAAGCTTCCAAGCCGCTGAGTTATTGAGTCAAGTTCAAGAAATTGCTGGCCGTAAAACATTAATCACCACGGTTCAAGGTGTAGATGCGAAATCACTTCGCAACTTGCACGACGGTGTGAAATCTAAGTTAGACAATGCTGTGATCGTGATCGCAGCGGTTGATGCCGACAAAGTGAGCCTCATTGCTTCGGTTGCTAAAGAATACACTGCTGCTGTAAAAGCAGGTGACATCATCAAACACCTTGGTCAAGAGCTTGGCGGTAAAGGTGGTGGTAAACCTGATATGGCTCAAGGTGGTGCGCCTTATAGCGACAAACTTGAAGCGGTAATGACTGACCTCGTTGCATGGTTAGCTGCAAAATAAGACCAAAAGTCCTATAGCTCAAAGTGACTCACCTCCTTTGAGCAAATCAACAGGTTTAAGCAGTGTGTTTTTTAATGCTGGATCCTGCTTAAACACTGTTGATGCGTGAAAGCGCAAACTCAATCATCATGTTGAAACCAATATTCAACCTCTGGCTAAATGATGAAAATGGAGTCTAAAAGGCTGGGTTCATGTGAATCCCCTGCAGACACAAAGTATCTATTTGAACTCCTCCTACCTTGGAGTTCATAAGCTACGTGGTATATTAAAATCGCGCCGAAGTGCGGTCTTAAAATATGTGTAAGTGCTTTAAGTCTTTAGACTTATTTACTTGGTAAGGATAGTTATGGCATTAATCGTTCAAAAATATGGCGGTACCTCAATGGGTACTCCAGAGCGCATTTTAAATGTTGCTCGTCGTGTAAAGCGTTGGCATGATCACGGTCACAAAGTTGTGGTTGTTGTATCTGCAATGAGTGGCGAAACCAATCGTCTACTTGCTTTAGCGAAAGCCATTACCGAAACCCCTGATCCACGCGAATTAGACCAAATGGTGTCTACGGGTGAACAGGTAACGATTTCTATGTTAGCAATGGCACTTAACTCTATTGGTGTTGAAGCTAAATCACTTACAGGCCGTCAAGTCGGTATTAAAACCGACAGCGCATTTACCAAGGCGCGTATTGAAGCGATTGATACGGATGTATTGACTTCAAACCTTGACGCTGGACGTGTCATTGTAGTGGCAGGTTTCCAAGGCTTTGATGCTGAAGGTAACACAACGACTCTAGGTCGTGGTGGTTCTGACACTTCAGGTGTTGCATTGGCTGCTGCACTTAAAGCTGACGAATGTCAGATTTACACAGACGTTGATGGTGTTTACACCACTGACCCTCGTGTCGCTCCAAAAGCGAAAAAAGTTGATCGTATTTCTTTTGAAGAAATGCTTGAAATGGCATCACTTGGTTCTAAAGTCCTTCAAATTCGCTCTGTAGAATTTGCCGGTAAATACCAAGTGCCTTTACGCGTATTATCAAGTTTTGATAATGACGATGATGGCGCATTCGACGAAAACTTTAAACAAAACGTCGGGACACTAATCACCACTGAAGCGGAAGACAACATGGAACAACCAATCATCTCAGGTATCGCGTTCAACCGTGATGAAGCTAAATTAACTATTCTTGGTGTACCGGATAAACCAGGTATCGCTTCAAACATCCTTTCACCAATTGGTGATGCCAATGTTGAAGTGGATATGATTATCCAAAACGTGGAAGAAGACGGTACAACTGATTTCACTTTTACAGTTAACCGTGGTGAATTACCAAAAGCGAAAGCTATTCTTGAAGCGACTGCACAAGAAATTGGTGCACGTGAAGTTGCAACTCGCGCAGACATCGTTAAAGTATCGATTGTTGGTGTTGGTATGCGTTCACACGCTGGTGTAGCAAGCAAAATGTTTACTGCTCTTGCAAAAGAAGGCATTAACATTTTGATGATCTCGACTTCTGAAATCAAAATTTCAGTGATTATCGATGAGAAATACTTAGAGCTTGCTGTACGTGCTCTACACACTGCATTCGGTCTAGATCGTGAAATAGGTGAATCAAGCGCGCGTGCTTAATTAACCTTGCTGTGTGTCAAAATTTGTCATTGTTAGACAGATTTTGAAAAACATCGTAAAAATTCAGAGCCACTATAGTTTTTTTTATAGTGGCTCTGTTATATTAAACCTGAGGATTTTAAAATTTACTCAGTTTGCGACTGTCACAATGATTGTTTCAGATGCACTGCTAAATTTTTTTGCTTTTACAAGTTATGAATTTTACATAACAGATCATTTGCAGGTTTTGCATTTTGCAAGGAGAGAAACATGCTGATTCTGACTCGTCGTGTCGGAGAAACATTAATGATTGGAGACCAAGTTAGCGTGACTGTACTTGGTGTTAAAGGTAATCAGGTTCGTATTGGCGTGAATGCTCCAAAAGAAGTATCTGTTCATCGTGAAGAAATTTACCAACGAATTCAACATGAACGCGCAATGCACGAACATCTCCAAAACATTGATCAAGAATATCAGCCATCTTTTGAAGAAACTGATTATTCACAAAACAACTATAATCGCTAAGATTTAAGTTGTTAAATGATAAAGCGGCTCATTAGGCCGCTTTAAATTTATCTAGAACATGCGTTTACTATATAAGTTCAACTGAGCTTAATTACTGCCCTTCTAGAACTTTACGTACGGGACCAAAACTGCGGCGATGTTCATCAATCACCCCATACTGTGCAATCGCTTCGAAGTGCGCTTTGGTTGGATAGCCCTTGTGTTTCGCAAAACCATACTGTGGATATTTTGCATCCAGTTCAACCATTTCGTGGTCTCGAGTCACTTTTGCCAAAATACTCGCAGCCGAAATCTCTGGATGAATCGCATCACCGCCCACGATTGCATCACAGCTCATTGCTAAACCGGTTGGGACTTTATTACCATCGACCAACACGTGTTCTGGCTGTACATTGAGTTTTTCCACTGCACGACGCATTGCAAGTAATGATGCTTGCAAAATATTGATCTCATCAATTTCTTGTGCAGAACTTTCAGCAATCGCCCAAGCCAAGGCTTTTTCTTGAATCTCAATAAATAACTTTTCACGTTTTTTTTCAGTGAGTTTCTTAGAATCGTTTAAACCTTCAATCGGGTTATTTGGATCTAAAATGACAGCTGCCGCAACAACCGAACCCACCAATGGACCGCGACCCGCTTCATCTGCACCAGCAATTTTCATATATCTCTCACTCAAAATAAAATACGACCCTTAATTTGGATTTGCTAATACTCAGCAATACCAATGTCTGGGTCGTATAAAATGTTCTAAATCTTAGTTTTTAAATGTTTCAATCACGCAAGCATTTAAAGTATTTGTCACGATTTTAGCCGCAAGATTTGCTTGTGAAGTTTTATCCATTGCTGCTACAACCAAATCCGTTGCAGTCACGCTAGTTGTCGCTTTCTCGCCTACACATGAACACACTTCAGTTTGTAGTTCAGATTTTTGAGTTTCTGTTAATAATTTTGAACCTGTTTTCCAGTAGCTGTTGTTATTTAGCTCAGTCACGCATTTCGCTTGAACACCCACTTTAACAGCCATCATTGCCAAGCTGTTTGCTGAAGTTGTACCTGTAGAGGTACTTGTACCAGTTGTACCAGTCGCAGCACATGCAGAAAGAACAAGCGCTAATGGCGCTAGAACAGCAACTAATTTTTTCACGAATATTTCCTTTGTTCTGTTAATTAACGCGCATATTGTGCCCCAAATCACAGAGGTGGTTCCACTTGTTTGAACAACTAAAAGCGTATTTATAAGTGATATTCTGCTCTAGTTAAGCCACCTTGTTTTGTTGCGGTAGCTGATCATAGTAAAACTCATTTGGTGTCATTTTGTCT
>NZ_VOYA01000034.1:0-14648 GCF_013420465.1 Acinetobacter sp. YH01005
ATAATTCAAGTGAATTTGTTTGAAAGAAGAACTTTAAAAGCTTTATTTTCACCCGATAAAATACCCATAAAACAAGAGGAAGCTCAAATGAGCTTCCTCTTGTGAAAAATTGTGGGACAGCAGTGGCTCAAATGAGCTCCTTCTTCTACAACTACAAAATGATGATTAGTCAATTGCAGGAGTATATGTACCATCAGCAATTGGACCTTTGATACGATCCGCTTCTGCTAGCACAAGAGCAAGCAAGTTCTTCACGTTGTCTAAAGTTGCTACTGGGCTTAAAGTCGTCATTTTCAATGATTGAACCTGACCCACTTTAGTTACACCAATATTCGCTTCACCACGAGCAAACAATTCGTCTGCTACGTTTTGGTTCAATGTATCTAACAATTCTGCTGGGTAACCTGCTGGTACTACACGGAACAAAACAGATGCAAATTGAGGATCAACCAGCATTTCTAGACCGTCAGTTGCATTGATATAATCTGCAACATCACGTGTAAGACCTACACCATGATCGATCATCGAACCGTAAAGCTCTTCACCTAACGCTTCAACCGTCATCCACAATTTCAACGCGTCAAAACGACGTGTTGTTTGTAGTGACTTAGATACTAAGTTAGGAACGCCATGCTCTTCATCATAAGCAGAGTTTAAATACTCAGCTTCATAATGCATGAAACGATAGTTCGATTCATCTTTCAGCAAGAACGCGCCACATGAAATCGTTTGGAAGTAATGCTTATGGAAATCAAGCGTTACCGAGTCAGACAGTTCAATACCATCTAACATTGAACGATAGTCATTTGAAAGAATCAGTGCACCGCCCCATGCTGCGTCGATATGCATCCACGCGTCATATTTGTTGGTGATTGCACGCACTTCTTTCAATGGGTCAATTGCGCCTGCATCGGTTGTACCCGCAGTTGCAACCACACATGCTACAATTTTACCTTCAGCTTGAAGGTGCGCCATGGTTTTCTCAAGCGCGTCTATATCCATGCGTGCATTTGCATCTACAGGAACAGTGACAACAGATTGGAAACCCATACCCATCATGGCCATGTTCTTTTGCACAGAGAAGTGTGCATTTTCAGAACAGATCACTTTTACGTTACGCATTGCTTCCGCAGGTACGCCATCACGCTGAACAGACCACGGGTTACCGTTTTCGTCTTTCCAGTTTTTAGCAATACATGCATCACGTGCAAGCAAAACACCCATTAAGTTAGACTGCGTACCGCCAGAGGTGAATACACCTGCTTGACCTGCACCATAACCAACTTTTTGGCGAAGCCAGTCAATTAACTGAACTTCCATCAATGAACCGGCAGGGCTTTGATCCCATGAGTCCATAGATTGGTTTGTCGCGTTAATGAGCACTTCAGCGATTTGGCTTGTTACCATTGTTGGGCAATGCAAATGCGCTAAAGAATGTGGGTGATGTACTTTTAAGCTTTTGTTTAAGAACAGCTCAACCATACGGTCTAGTGATTTTTGTACACCCATACCTTCTTTTGAAGGATTGAATGCAATTGCACTACGAAGCTCTTTAATGCTACCGCCGGTGTACATTTTGTCATTTTGCAACCATGCAGAAACGGCTTTTACCGCTTCGCCCATTGCTGACTGATAGTCAGCAATGGATTGTGCATCATTGCAGAATAACGCTTTACGATGTTCTGCAAAATCTACCATGACTTATGCGCCTCGAGTTGCAACAAGTGCTTCAGCAAGTGCTTTCTTGAAGCGAACGATCACCTCAATACATTCAGCTTGGTTAATGATCAATGGGCAAAGTAAACGAATTACAGTACCGTTACGACCACCTTTTTCTAACAACAATTTGTTATCAAAACATGCTGCTTGAATTGCTGCTGCCAATTGAGAATCACCTGGTAAAGAACCCATGTGATCTGCTTTTTGACGTTCATCAACAATTTCAACACCAATCATCAAACCACGGCCGCGTACGTTACCGATACATGGGAATGCTACCGCTAATTTTTTAATTTCAGCTTGTAAGAAGTCGCCACGCTCTTGCGCGTTTTGAGCCAAGTTTTGTTCTTTGATGGTTTTGATTGTTGCAAGACCAGTACCCATAGCAAGCTGGTTACCACGGAATGTGCCCGTGTGACCCGCTGGCTGCCATGCGTCAAACTTACGTTTAATACCCAATACTGCAAGCGGTAAGCTGCCACCGACTGCTTTAGACATTACAACGACGTCTGGCTCGATACCTGCGTGTTCAAAGGCAAACATTTTACCTGAACGTGCAAAGCCTGCTTGTACTTCATCAAGAATCAACACGATGTTGTGCTTTTCAGTCACTTCGCGGATTTTCTTTAACCATTTTACAGGTGCAGTCACTACACCGCCTTCACCTTGGATTGCTTCCAAGATTACAGCTGCAGGTTTAGTTACACCGCTTTCTACGTCTTCAATGAAGTTTTCGAAATAATACGTTAATGCATCAACACCCGCTTCACCACCAATGCCTAATGGGCAACGGTATTCATGCGGATACGGCATAAATTGAACACCCGGCATTAAGCCGTTTACAGCATTTTTAGCAGACAAGTTACCTGTCATTGCTAAAGAACCGTGAGTCATACCATGGTAACCACCTGAGAAGCTGATTACTGAACTACGACCAGTGTAAGTTTTTGCTAATTTAATTGCTGCTTCTGTACCATCTGCACCAGATGGGCCACAGAACTGTAGACAATACTCTTCTTTACCACCAGGTAATTGCTCAAGTAGTGCTTCAGTAAAAGCATCTTTTAAAGGCGTTGTTAAATCCAAAGTATGCAATGGGAGGCCACTTGCAAGTGTGTCTTGGATACTTTGAATTACCGCAGGATGATTATGGCCTAATGCCAATGTTCCTGCCCCAGCTAAACAATCGAGGTACTCTGTACCTTCAACATCAGTAACCCAACAACCTAAAGCTTTTGCTATCGCAAGTGGAAGTTTACGCGGATAGCTACGAACATTGGATTCCATCTGGCTTTGGCGAGTCAAATAGTATTCGTTAGTAGAATTAGTGGCAGGGTTTACAGAAGAAACGCTCATATCGAATTACCATCTCTGATATGGGTTAAAAGAAATAAGTCGGGTGACTTGCGGTCCTTTGACTCGGTGCTTTATGAGTTCCAGTTAGTTTTAAGAGCTCTCTATATAATGGCTAACTAGAGGGCGGATGATACAGACTTTTTCAAGAAAATAAATCACTTTTATGATCAAATAAAAAGATAATTTAGAGAAAAAACAGATCTATTCCATGGATATCTTGAATTATCATCTTACAGTGTGACAAAACAAAGAAAACCTTTTTATTTTATGCTTTTTTACAACTTATGAATGATTATTGTAATCTTCAATTAATTAAACAACTAAGCACTGATTATTTAAATAAATATTCATCAAGCACTGCATTTATTTTTCTTGAAAGATTTACAATCCCACCACAGATTTTCCTTTAATCCATCACAATCCCCTTTTAAGATAACAGCATAAGCTAAATTAGTCATTCTGAAAGAAGAATAGGTCATAACAATGCGTAAAATTATCTTATCTACTGTTTTATTAGCATCCAGTCTAGGTTTGGCAGCAGCAACTCAAGCAGCTGACCCACTCAATTACAACATCGTGAACATTCAGGCGGATGCTACTCGCCAAGTGTCGAACGACCAAATGTATGCCGTTTTATATATTGAAAAATCAAATAAACAACCGGCTGAACTTGCTACCCAAATCAACCAATTGATGACCCAAGCGGTGAACACAGCCCGTAAATACCCTGCGGTAAAAATCGAAACGGGATCTCAAAGCACCTACCCGATTTATGACAATGACAGTCGTAAATTGAAAGAATGGCGTGGTCGTGCCGAAGTGCGTTTAGAAAGTACAGACTTTAAAGCAGCTAGCCAATTGGTGAGCGAGTTACAACAAAATTTCCAAACTCAATCCATCAGCTTTAGTGTGTCAGATGCACAGCGTAAAAAAGTTGAAAATGAACTGATGGTTGAAGTATCCAAAAACTTTCAACAACGTGCCCAAGCGCTCGCTCAGGCATGGAATAAATCAGGCTATAACTTAGTTAATATCAATTTAAATACCAGCAATTATGGTGGTCAGCCAGTTCCGCGTATGGCGATGATGAAAGCTGCAAGTGCCGATGTTATTCCTGAACAAGAAATGGCAGGTGGTGAATCTAAAATCACGGTCAGTGCAAATGGCTCTATCCAGTTCAAATAATTAAATTCATTTTAAGAAACCGTGCTTTAGCGCGGTTTTTTGACTATAAATTACACCTATTCTTTATTTAAATTAAAAAGTCTATTAGCTTAATCATATTCATAGATTTAAATGATAATCATCCTTATTTAAATTTATTACACTCAAGATTATGATACGCGCACTCTCTCCATTGCTCACACTTTTATGTATAGTTCAAGCAAAAAATCTCCAAAGCTTCAAAATTTCCCGTTATTACCGCTGAGTATTGCGGTAGGTATAAGCATGGTTGCCACTTTGGCTTCAGCTGCTGAAAATACAGAGATAGCGCAAGCAAATGTTTTGCCAACCATCACCATTGAAACTCAAGGGAACTGGCTGGAAAACGCCAATGAAAAAAAGGTGCAAAAGCATGCCGGTGCGCGGACCATCATTGACCGTAAACGCTTAAACGAAAGCGCAGCAACATCTCTTAAAGATGCGTTACGCCAAGTTCCCGGCGTTCAGGTTCAAGAAAATAATGGTACTGGCGGTAGCGATGTTTCATTAAATATTGGCGTTCGAGGATTAACCTCTCGCCTCTCTCCACGTTCAACCGTGTTGATCGATGGCATCCCAATGTCATTTGCACCGTATGGCCAACCACAGCTTTCGATGGCGCCTGTCTCTTTAGGAAATATAGAATCTGTTGATGTAGTCCGTGGTGCAGGTTCTGTCCGTTTTGGACCACAAAATGTCGGCGGTATTATCAACTTTGCCACACGTAGCATTCCTGAAGACTTTAAAGGTACAGTGGCATTAAACTCTGAATATGCAACAGGTACAGATCAGGTAAAATTAAGTCCTAGTCTGTTTGTTGGTGGAACATTAGATAATGGTTTAGGTCTTGCCTTGCTTTATTCAGGCACTAAAGGCAACGGTTATCGTGAAGCGAACAATAAAAATGACATTGATGATGTCATGTTAAAAACCGCTTATGACATCACTGATCAGGATAAAATCGCATTAAATTTCCATCACTACGATGGTACAGGTGAAATGCCTGAAGGTTTAAGTGCTGCTGAATTCGAAGCAAATCCGTATCAAACGTCGCATTATCGTGACTTTTTCACTGGCCGTCGTTCAGATGTATCTTTACGTTATACACATAAAGATGACACGAATAACTTTGAACTTTTAAGTTATTACATCGATTCATTCCGTACCAGCAACCTTGAATCTACTTTAGCCAATGGCAATCATCGCTTAGATACTTCACCACGTGATTATAAAGTCTTTGCCATTGAGCCACGTTATTCACGTAACTATAGCTTAGGAAGTACGCTGAATGAAGTGACCGTCGGTTACCGTTATATGGACGAAGAGAGCACCGAGTTCGCAGGCCGTACTGAATACGCAGCAGATGCAGAACCCGGTCAGTTTATAGCACGTACCCGCAGTGCGGGTGGCACCAAAGCACACGCTGCTTATATCGATAACCGTATAGAATTGGGTAAATGGAATATTACACCCGGCGTTCGTTTTGAATCGATTGACACCCAAAACAGTTTTAGTGCCTATAAAAATGGCGTATTACAAAATACTGTTCATCCATCGATCCAATCAGATGAATTTTTGCCAAGTTTAGCTATCCTGTATAAAGCAACAGACCATTGGAATTTCTTTGCCAATGCCGGTGTCTCTTTTGGTCCACAGCAATATAACCAGTTAGCAACAACGCAAGGTACTACAGCGGTCACCACCTTAGATGGCTTACATCCTGAAAAGTCTAATAACTATGAAATTGGTACCAAATATTTAGGCAATGGTTTGAGTGCTGAATTGACTGCGTTTTATCTAGATTTTGACAAAGAACTGATTTTAGAACGTGATGCTGCAAACAATGGCATTTGGACTGACCTCGGTGCTACAAGTCATAAAGGGATCGAAACCGGTTTTAGCTATGACTTTGGACATTTAGCTGACAATCTCGAAGGCTTAAAAGCCTATGGTAATTACACCTATACCAAAGCGGTTGCTGAAGCAGGTAACTTTAAAGGTAAAGATTTGCCCTTCTATTCACAAAATGTCGCAAACTTTGGCTTAGGTTATAAATATGATGCTTGGTCCATCAATGCCGACATGTATGCACAATCTAAACAACGTGCCCCAGGCAACCAAGATTCTAACATCTACCAAACTGAAGAAACAGCAAATGGTAAACTAGGCGATATTCCAGGCTATTCAACTTTTGCTGTGCGTACAGGCTATGACTTTGGCGGTTCGCTACAAGGGGTTAAAGTTGCTGCTGGTATTAAGAATGTCTTTGATAAACAGTATTTCACCCGTTCATCAGATGCAACAGGTGGTAAATATATTGGTCAGCCACGTACTTTCTTCTTACAAACTTCATTCGACTTTTAAACTGATCTAAATATAAAAATCCCACCAAGTGTGGGATTTTTATTGAAGAACACATATGGACATCCATATATTCATATGTAAATATATATGCAAATCCATATATACAGATAAACATGGAACAGACTGAATTTTTCAAATTACTTGCAGATGAGACTCGTCTGAACATCATCATGCTGTTGGCATGTAAAGGTGAACTCTGCGTCTGCGAACTCACCGAGTCCCTTGAATTAAGCCAACCCAAAATTTCGCGCCATCTAGCGCTACTACGGTCATCTAGTGTTTTGAGTGATCAACGCAAAGGTCAATGGGTCTATTACTCCATTCACCCTGCACTGCCTACTTGGTGTACACAAATACTTGATGTCATGCGTCACCAAGAACGATTTAAAAATCTCGATTTAAACTCTCCGAAAGGCACTACAACATTGTGTGAAACGCTATGAATTTTTTATTTCTATGTACTGGCAATAGCTGCCGCAGCATTTTATCCGAAGTACTTTTTAACCATCGTGCCCCTGAAGGTTTCCATGCCTATAGCGCAGGTAGTAAACCTTCAGGACAAGTCCACCCGTTTACCTTGAAAACCCTACAAAACCTCAATCTACCGACTGAGGGTTTGTCGAGTAAAACCATCGCAGCATGTGAACAATATCAACCCGATGTGGTAATTACCGTCTGTGGTTCTGCCGCTCAAGAAGCTTGCCCAATTTACTTAGGCTCTGCCATCAAAGCCCACTGGGGCTTAGAAGATCCTTCCCATTTAGAGCTTGTATATGACATAAAACTTGCAGCATTTCTTGATACCGTGGCGCATATTAACCGCCGTTTAGATGCTTTATTTGCACTCGATTTTACGCAATTAAGTCGTGAAGAACTCAACCTAGAAATCCAAAAAATTTCAGAGATCCAATAATGGCTGCTGCAAAACTGTCATTTCTAGACCGCAATCTAACGCTATGGATTTTTATCGCAATGGGGCTAGGCATTGCGATTGGCGTCTATATTCCAAGTGCTTCAAGAGCTTTAAATCAACTCAATATCGGTGATGTCAATATTGCGATTGCCATTGGTTTAATCCTGATGATGTATCCGCCTTTGGCCAAAGTGGATTACAAAGCGCTGCCTGAAGTGTTTAAAGATAAACGTACCTTATACCTATCACTGGTTCAAAATTGGTTAATCGCACCTTGCCTGATGTTTATTTTGGCGATCGTGTTTTTACAACACTACCCTGAATACATGACCGGTTTGATTCTGATTGGTTTAGCACGTTGCATTGCGATGGTTCTGGTTTGGAATGATCTCGCTTGTGGGGATAACCAATACGTAGCGGCTTTAGTGGCCTTTAACAGTATTTTCCAAATTGCATTTTTTAGTACCTACGCATGGTTCTTTTTGAGTTTTTTACCGCCTTATTTTGGTATAGAAGCACAAGTGATCCAAGTCAGCTTTTGGACCATCACACATGCAGTATTGGTGTATCTAGGTATTCCCTTCCTGCTCGGTTTCCTGACGCGTGCCATATTGGTAAAACAAAAAGGTCTGGCTTGGTATAAAAATCAATTTATACCCAAAATCAGCCCCATCAGTTTAATGGCATTACTCTTTACCATTGTGGTGATGTTTAGCCTCAAAGGTGCAGATGTCGTGAGCCTTCCAATGGATGTACTGCGTATTGGCATTCCCCTCACGATCTACTTTGTGGTGATGTTTTTCATTAGCTTTTTGATGAGCAAATGGATGGGTAATAATTACGCCAAAACCACTGCCATATCCTTTACCGCAGCGGGTAATAATTTTGAACTTGCCCTCGCTGTTGCCATCGCCACCTTTGGTATTGCATCTCCGATTGCATTTACCACGATTATTGGCCCATTGGTTGAAGTCCCTGTACTAATTGCATTAGTGAGTGTATCGCTATGGTTAAAACGAAAATGGTATAAAGAGAACTAAAATGAAGCTCCCCAATATTCAACTAGATCTACTTGAAACACCGCGTTTTGAACAAGTTCAAGCTAAAGCACTTGAACATCCGCCACGCATTCTGCTGCTATATGGCTCTAACCGTGAACGCTCATTTAGCCGTTTAACGGTATTGGAGGCGGGTCGAATCCTTGAACATTTTGGTGCAGAAGTCAAAATCTTTCATCCTAAAGGTCTTCCTCTGCCTGAAGATGCTGAAACCTCCCATCCTAAAGTTCAGGAATTACATGAATTGCTTGCATGGTCTGAAGGCATGGTATGGTGTTCGCCAGAACGACATGGCGCGATGAGTTCTATATTGAAAGCACAAATTGATTGGATTCCTTTAGCCGCTGGTGCCATTCGTGCTACTCAAGGTAAAACGCTGGCGTTAATGCAAGTCAGTGGCGGTTCGCAATCCTTCAATGCTGTTAACCAAATGCGAATCCTTGGGCGTTGGATGCGGATGATCACGATTCCAAATCAATCATCCGTTGCAAAAGCATTTTTAGAATTTGATGAAAATGACCGCATGAAACCTTCCTCCTATTACACTCGCATTGTCGATGTAATGGAGGAACTATATAAATTTACCCTACTCACACGTGGTCAATCTGCCTACCTTACAGATCGCTATTCTGAACGAGTTGAAAGTGCAGAAAAACACTCTAAACGGGTTAATCAAAAGAACCTTTAATGGAAAAACTCCTGCATCTTTGCAGGAGTTTTGGTCTAAAAAATTCATCAACTTTATCTTAAGACAATAATTTATAAAATAATGTCGTTGAATCTATTGTACCCGTATGGCTCAATGCAAATTGCGGAATGATCCCAGCTTTTATAAAGTTAAATTTTTCATACAGCTTTTCAGAAACATCGCCTGTACGCGTATCAAGTACAAGTAATTTCAAGTTCAAGTGTTTTGCTTGATCTTCTGCAAGTATTAATAGTTGATGAGCAATGCCTCGCTGACGTACCTTTGGATGCACCATAAGTTTTTCAATCTCAGCACGATGCAGTGCATTGGCTTTGGTGGCACGAACCAATTGTACTGTGCCCACAATTTCACCGCTTTGTAGCGCCGCCCACAAAAAGGTTTTATGCTTTTGAATATCCTTTGCCACAGCAGACCAATATTCATCATAGTGCGACTTAGATTCTTCAGCTAAAAAACCCAGTGATGCACCATCTTGCACACATTGTGCCAATAATTCGCATAGTTGAGCCTGCTCATCTTTTAGATCTTGAATATTTAAATATTGAATTTCGCTCATATTCTTCTCGTCTTATTACTATTTTTATCGTTATATTCAAATGACATGCCATAAAAAATCCCGCTCGGAAGCAGGATTTTGATCTTTCAATTTAGTAAATTGACATATGATTGCGATGGATCATTTCAAGTGATCGGGCTTCCCCTAAAACTTGATGAACTTTATCTGAGGCCAAACCTTTAACGATTTCTGCCGAACGTGAACTGAAGTTTACACGACCTACGGCAACACGATGACCTTGTGTATCGACACATTCCACCACATCACCACGTTCAAAATGCCCTTCAACCGCTTTCACGCCTACAGGTAATAAACTGCGGTGATTATCACGAATGGCTTTGACTGCGCCATCATCAATCACTAAACGACCAGCTGTTTGTAAATGTGCAGCTAACCATTGTTGATGGGCTGTGACACGGTCATTATCCGTAATGAATAAGGTACCGAGTAATTCACCGGCCATGACACGTGAAAGTACATTGTCGCTATCGCCGCTCGCAATCACTGTTGGACAACCTGACTTGGCGGCCAAACGTGCCGCACGAACTTTGGTCAACATACCGCCACGACCGAATTTACCGCCGCCGCCCGCCATATCGAATAATGATTCATCCATTGCACGTACTGTATGGAACAGTTTTGCGTCTGGATTGGAACGTGGGTCAGAGTCGAACATACCTTCTTGGTCAGTTAGAATCACCAAGAGGTCTGCATGAACCTGTCCAGCCACCATCGCAGCTAAAGTATCGTTATCGCCAAAGCGGATTTCGTCAGTCGACACTGTGTCATTTTCATTGATCACAGGAATCACACGCCAATCGATCAAATGCTGCAAAGCATCACAAGAGTTCAAATAGCGACGACGGTCTGCCAAGTCATCATGCGTTAACAGAACTTGCGCTGTGCGTATCGAACGTTGTTCTAATACGCTAGACCAAGTATGAATTAAGCCCATCTGACCAATGGCAGCACAAGCCTGTAGACTGGGTAGATCTGTGGGTCGGTTGTCCAAATTCATACGTACCATCCCTTCAGCCACAGCACCGGAAGACACAAGAATGATCTCGTGTCCTGCATTGTGTAGTTCTGCAATTTGTCCCGCCCAATGCGAGATTGCATCCAGATCTAACCCTTTTCCGTTTGCTGTGAGTAGTGATGATCCGATTTTAACAACGATACGTTTACAACCCTTGAGCTGACGTTGCCCATCTACCACTTCTATCATCTTGTCCTCAGACTTGTTTGCTTTGACACTTATTCAGCAATTAACGTACGTAGTACGATTCTGCCTCATCATCACCGTCTTCAAATTCATCATCAAAGTCTTCACCTTGACCTGCCAGACGTTGTTGACGACGCATTTCACGATATGCTTCTTTCGCCGCAAGCGTTTGCTCACGTGTTTCAGCTTCAAGCTGATCACGGAATGCTTTAACTTCTGCAGCATATTCAGGATCTTCAGTTTCGCGTTCGCGCTGCTCTTCAATTTGATCCATCAGGTAATACACAACGTCTTTAGTACCTTCAAACGTTAAACCTGAAGTTTTGAATACAGGGCCTTTCCACTGCAACTCTTCGAGAATGTGATCACACCATTCATCACGCGTTTCAGCCGCCAATTGGTCTACTTTATTGAGTACCAATACAACAGGTAATTTTGAAAGTGTTGGGGAGAATTTTTTCAACTCTTCCAAAATTGCTTTTGCATTGTACGCAGGGTCAGAACCATCAATCGGTTGCACATCTACGATGTGTAATAAAATACGTGTACGTGCCAAGTGTTTCAGGAATCGAATACCTAGACCTGCACCTTCTGCAGCCCCTTCGATTAGACCCGGAATATCCGCCATTACAAATGAACGGTGACTATCGGCATCAACCACACCTAGGTTTGGCACCATAGTGGTAAATGGATAATCTGCAACTTTTGGTTTTGCTGCTGAAACTGCACGGATAAAAGTTGATTTACCCGCATTTGGCATACCCAACAAACCAACGTCTGCGAGTACTTTTAATTCAAGACGAATTTCACGATATTCGCCTTTTGAGCCGTGTGTACATTTACGTGGAGAACGGTTTGTTGAAGATTTGAAGTGAGTATTACCCAAACCACCTTCACCACCTGCTGCCACTAACACACGCTGACCGTCAGCCACTAAGTCGCCGATGATATCGCCAGATTCTGTATCTACAATTGTTGTGCCCACTGGAACGAGCAATACGGTATCTTCACCGCCACGGCCTGAGCAGTTCGCTCCACGACCATTTTTAGCACGTTCTGCACGGAATTTACGTGTATAACGATAATCTACTAGGGTACTTGTGTCGTTGTCGGCTTGAACGTATACGTTACCGCCACGACCACCATCACCACCATCTGGACCACCAAATGGTACGAATTTTTCACGGCGAAAACTGGCTACGCCATTGCCACCGTCGCCAGCCTCTACGGTAATGACTGCTTCATCAACAAAGCGCATGTTTGCCAATCCTCTAAAAACTTTAAAACCGCTTATTCTGCCATATTTTAAAGAATTTCTCGAACAATATTATTCAGCAATACTATAAATTTCATTCATCTTGGTACTGATGCAAATTTTTAGGAAAATCCGCACCTCACTCGAAAATCTTTAGCTCATCATCAAAATACCTTTGATAAATGGCAAACGAATTTCACTCCCCATTTCCGAAAGCTATTTACGTGCATTTTCCTTAGCTTCAATAATTTCAGGCAAGGTTCGTTCAACCCAACCAATCAGATGCATTAACTTTTCTGCAGCCTGTGAGCCCATTAAAGTCAGTTGATATTCAACTTTGGGTGGCACGACTGGATAGACTGTCCGTAAGATAAAACCATCTTGCTCGAGCATTTTCAGCGTTTGAGCCAGCATCTTTTCGCTCACCCCTTCGATCCGCTGCTTAAGTTCACTAAAACGGTGTACCCCTTCAGTCAAACAACGCAAAACTAATACTGACCATTTATTGGTGAGATGTTCCAATATTTCTCGAGAAGGACAGTCCGTGGATAAAACTTGACCTAATAACTTACTTGTAGCGTATGTGTTCATTAAATCTTTCCTCAAAGTCACTGACTTACTTTTTGGTACGTACTTACATTTAGTAAGTTAACAGATTAAGATTCAACCATCAAGATCATTTATTCAACAATCAGAGGGTTTAAATATGAAAATCGCAATTACAGGTGCAACAGGTCAACTAGGCAAATTGGTCCTTCAATTTTTATTGAAAGAAACCGCGGCCGAAAACATCATCGCTTTAGTTCGCTCACCAGAAAAAGTAGCATCTCTACAAGCTCAAGGCATCGAACTTCGTCATTTTGACTATGATCAACCAGATACACTTGTTCCTGCACTACAAGGTGTCGATAAATTATTACTCATTTCCGCCAATGAAATTGGTCGGCGTACTCCACAACACAAAGCCGTAATTGATGCTGCAGTAGAAGCAAAGGTTCCATATATTGCTTATACCAGCCTGTTACGTGCTGATACATCGCCATTGGGTTTATCTCAAGAACATCGTGAAACAGAAAGTCTGATTCAAGCTAGTGGTTTAACCTATACCTTCTTACGAAATAACTGGTATGTCGAAAACTATCTTGCTGCTGCAGGACATGTGGTTGAAACAGGTACCTTATTTGGTGCAGCAAAGGATGGGAAAATTAATGCAGCGACCCGTGCTGAGTATGCTGAAGCAGCTGCAAAAGTACTTACAAGCTCTGGTCATGAGAATAAAACCTATGAACTTGCAAGCTCAGACAGCTTCACCTTGGCACAGCTTGCTGAAACCTTACAGCAAGTTTCAGGTCAAAAGGTCCACTATCAAAATCTAACCGCTGAAGACTACACACAAGGCCTATTACAAGCTGGCTTACCCGCTGGTCTTGTAGATGTGATCGTCGATGCCGATATCAATAGCATTGACGGTGCAATGCAAAGTGATCGTAAAGACTTGGAACAGTTACTCGGTCACCCAACCACTTCTCTACGTAGTGCTGTTGAAGCTGCTTTAAAATAAGATCGAACAAAAAAAAGCCCGGATTGATTCGGGCTTTTTTTTGAGTTGAATCACGCTTATGGATGTACATTTTTTATCGGCAAATCCATATTCATATCTAAATTTGCCTTGGTATTACGCTCTGCGTTATACATCGTGGCATTAAAGGTTGCGATTTTTCGCATGGTCATCGGGTCATTGAGTTTGAGTTGTGGTGCAAACTGATGTACCACATGCAAATCGACTTTTTCATTAAACTCAAAATACACTGGACCATTAAAATTTATTCGAATAGGAATGTTATAGGTTCTTTTCAAATGAAAAGGCACATCTAACTTGACAGGAATATCCATTTTTAACGGAAATTTCGGCACTAGTTTATTTTTAATCACCAAATCTGTGGTCGCCTCAAGCGGCATCGTCTGGTTAATTTGAATATTGGTGGAATAATCAATATCAACAGAAATGGGAACCTCTACACTAAACTGCAAATCTGCCAGATATTTTCCCTTCAAGGGTAGTTGCAGCTTCCGATCTAAAGCAATCTGCGTATCCAACGTCCCGATGGACTGCGTTTGCAAATAATTGCAAACGAAAATTTTGGTGGGTAGTGAATGCGACAATTGAATATAGCCAAATACTTAAAAATATAGAACAATAGAAACATGGGATATTCAAAAGATTTTAAAGACAAAGTCATAGAAATTATGACTAGAGATAAAATGTCTGTGCGAAAAGCAGCACAGCATTTTA
>NZ_VOYA01000035.1:0-12748 GCF_013420465.1 Acinetobacter sp. YH01005
CCGAACTCAGAAGTGAAACCTCTTAGCGCTGATGGTAGTGTGGGGTTACCCATGTGAGAGTAAGTCATCGCCAGCTCATTATTCGAAAACACCCCCTGACTAGTGCAGGGGGTGTTTTTTTATGCGTAGTGAAAAAGATAGAGGGGGATACGGAAATTAAGTGCTGGATATCCAACGCTATAAGTTTACATAGAACGATAAAATTATATTAACTGACGTCGTGCATGCTTTAATGCTGTTCTTAACCCTTCTTCTAACGTTGGATGATAGAAGGGTTTATCTAAAATTTCATGTATGCTTAGTTCTTCTGAAATCATCCAAGCTAATAAATGTGCCAAATGTTCAGCTTCCGCGCAGAATAGCTCAGCTCCTAATAGTTTATGGCTAATTGTATCCACATATACTTCGGCAGCCCCTTTATTTTTAGCAGCAACAATCGCACGACCTTGTTTTTCATAAGAAACGTAACCAATGACGAATTCTGTGTTTTTATCTTGTAGATGCTTATAGCTTTGCCCAATGGTTGCCATTTGTGGTGTAGAAAATAAGATGCCTAGAGGTATTAGCGTCTTGATGGATTTAGTTTGTGGAAAATTTAAACAGTTTTGTACAGCAAACTTGCCTTCATGAGCTGCTTCGTGTTGGATAGGGGTATTGGTATGTGCATCACCGACGATAAAAATTGGATAATCGGCTAGCTGCTTTGTATCTGGATTGATTGGCAAATTTTTTAAATCTTTAAATTCGGCACTTATACGTTCTAAACTTAAGGTATTTAATAATGTACGTCTGCCAGTTGCAGCTAATACATAGTCAACTTGTAGTGTCTTCTGTACGTTTTCTTCAGTATAGGTTAAATGAACTAGATCTCCTTCAATAGAATAATGTTCAGGTAAAATTTCAAACTTTAGCTTTAACTCTTTACTTAATTCTTCCTGTGCGAGCTTTTGCAATATAGGGCTACTCAGTGAGCCAATTTTTCGACTACGTGCAAAAACTGTGGTGTTTACATTGAGGCGTGTTAAAGCCTGCGCTAATTCCAAAGCGATGACGCCACTTCCAATAACTGCGACTGATTTAGGGAGTTGTTCTAATTCAAAAATTTGATCTGATGTGATTAAGCGTTCGCCTAAGTTTTCTTTCCAGGCTTGGTCATAAGCAGGAGTAGAACCGACTGCAACAATAAAAGCTTTTGCCTGATATTGCTGTCCATTCACTTGAATTGTATGGGCATCTATGAAAGTCGCAAAGCCTGAAATCTTATGGGATGCTTCCCAACGATCTACATCTTTTTGTGTGGCACGGGTAAAACGATCACGTAATTGACGTACGTGCGTCATGATTTGGGATGTATCAATTTTTGCATCTACCGTGAGTGCAACTTCTTGTGCATGTTGAATGTCGTGCATGCGATTGGCACTAGAGATGAGGACTTTGCTAGGCATACAACCAACACGGGCACAGGTGGTGTCCCATGGACCGTGATTGATGATGAGTAGGTTTTGGGTGTATTTAATCGCTTCTTTATAGGCGCTAATGCCTGCGGTGCCTGCACCAATAATAATGAGGTCGTACATTTGTGAGCTACTGCATGTAATAAATAAATTTAGGCTAACACAAGCAAAACATTTATCATGCTTTTATTTACATAAAGCAGTAACTATGGTTACATATCTGACAATATTAATTATATGTTTGATTAACTCATAGTTTTAGAGGGATTTGGGGAATAACTCAATGAAAAAGAAAGAAATTAGTTTGAAATTTTCGGCTGTGGCTTTAGCAGTTTTATTGGCTGGCTGTGGTGGCGGTGGAAGTGATGGGTACTATAATAAAGGTGTTAGTGCTCCTACCGCAGGAACAGGAACTGGCACACAAGAGGAAAACCTGTTTAAAAATATTCAAATTCAGTATCTTCCAATAGTAGAAAAACTTAATGCGCGTGGAGATACTTTTACAGTGTCTGTACGTGTAATGAATGATGGAGCTATTTTACCTAATGTTGCTTTAATAGTTGAATCTACAGATGTATTAAAGAATAAAGCTGCGATTGAGTACATTCCATCAAGTGAGGAGGTAGAGGGTGAATCCGCAGGAATCAAAACTGATGGACAGGGTATTGCACGATTTAATGTTAAAGTTGATGCGGGCTTGGATGAATCCACGATTAATGAAATCTTGAAAGGTGTAAACGTTAAGGTATCTGTTAAGGATGATAAAGGTAATACTTTAGCTTCAGCAGCTCATCTTATTTCGGCTTATGATCCAGAAAAAGAAGTAGTTGAAATACCACAAAAATATGATTTATCGATTATTACTGACAAGCAAGCATTAGCTGTGATGAATGACCGTATTACTGTGCAAGTAAGACTAAAAGCACTTAATAGTGGTGATAATGTTAATAATAAACCAGTGCATATTTCTCTTGAAAATCAATTAAGTAATATTTTAATTGAAAGTAATCAAGTTGCATCTACAAATACAGATGGTTATGTGGCATTCACAATTGCCTCAGCATCAGATAGTTTAACTGATCAACAGATAGCTAATATGTTGGCTCAGGGGGTAAAATATAAAATTCAGGTTGTAGAACAAGGGGGCGTAACTACGGAAGAATCTAAAGTTATTGATTTAGTGAAATATATTGATGAAAGTTTGTATGGCGGTATTAACTCTATGAGTCTTGGCCAATTGACCTCTAACAATGGAAATTATATTCAAGAGGTTTACTTGGATTTGGGTGAGGAACATGCTAACCAGGACGTAACGATCTCATCTCGTGCCATTCAATATAGTAAAGGAAAATATTATTTTTCAAATAATATTGGTCTTTATCCATTAAGCTCAGCAATTTGTACCTTAAATAATTCACCTGTTAAAAACGAGACAGGTTTAGACTGGAATGGTAATTCAATTACTTATGCTGCCTTGGTTTCTGAAAAACTAAAACTCAATAATATTGATATCAATAATGTTGTCTATTTGAATAAGGCGGGGCTTACTAATTCGACACTCTCATTTGTAAAAGTGAAAACTGATGTAGATGGTAAGGCGATTATTAATCTTGTTTATGATAAAACTTATTCCAAATGGTTAAACTTAAGTCTAAGTGCACGTTTGGAGAATCAATCTGTTCCATTCGGTAGTACTTTTGATTTTCAACTACCATTAATTGAAACAGATTATAATGATCAAACAGGAACAGGGCCGAATATGATTAGTCCATTTGGTATGTCAGATGATTGTTTTAATGCAAATTAATTAAAAACAGCGCTTCGGCGCTGTTTTTTATTGAGAGATTTAAATAGAAGTCCCCACACTCACACCCACCGTCGGGCGCACTTGCATAGAACTACAAGCACTCAGAGCCAAGACACATATCACCACCAATAAAACTTTATTCATGCAACAAACCTTGAGATTTTGCCTGATGAAATAACGCACTAGAACGAGCGCCACTACGACAAATCATCAGAATGGGTTTTGGAAGCTCATTATAATATTTAGCGAATTCAAGAATGTCTGTTTGAGAAATTTTACCGCTGTTGACAGGTTGATAAATCACACTGATCTGGGATTTTTCCGCGATATTGCGTAATTCACTCACCTTGACTGCATTACCCATCTCTTGATCAGGGCGGTTCACAATCACAGATTTAAAACCTTGCCGCATCAACTGTGAAAATTTGGCAGCATTCATCTGACCTGCAACACTGACTTTGGTATTTAAAGTCTGAACATCGTTTTGAGCGTGACTCAGCGGGATACTGCTACAGATCAGAATACAGCAAAATACATATTTGAGGATGGGTTTAGTCATCCAAAAGATCCATCTGTTTTGCTAGTTGATACAGGTTGTTTGAACGGTTACCTGTACGGCAGAACATAAGAACCGGCTTTGGCAATTCATTAAAATGATTAGCAAAGTTACGGACATCTAGCTCAGAAATTTGACCCGCAACAACCGGTTGATGAACATAGTCTAAACCAGCGGTACGAGCTGCTTCTTCAATTTGAGCACTGGTTGGTTGCTCAGGACCACCTTCCATGTCAGGGCGGTTATTGATAATCGATTTAAAGCCTTTTTCAACCACTTGCGCTACATGTTCTGGGCCGATTTGACCTGCAAAACCAACATTTTCGCTCATTGAGTCACTCCATAATTTAATTCATAGATTTATGCTTTATGATAGCATTAAGCACAAACTTGAGCAGAATGTTCTTAAATTTTTATAAGCGATTACAACCATAAAATAACGCAATGGAGCGCGTATGCACGCCTATACAGTCGAACCACTGTATGTCAAAAGCGGACAAGATGTTATAGCTGCTGACTTTTATCGTCCAAAATCTGTTGAAAAACCTGCAGTCATTCTCATGGCACATGGTTTGGCGGCATTACGCCAGTTTAAATTAGTGCAATATGCCAAGCGCTTTGTACAAGCGGGCTATGCTGTCGTGTTGTTTGACTATCGCTATTGGGGGGGTAGCACGGGGCGTCCGAGAGAATTAGTGAACCTTAAAGCTCAACTTGAAGATTGGCGGACCATGATTGATCATTTACAGCAGCGTAAATCGATTGATTCGAGACGCATTGTATTATGGGGAACATCGCTGAGTGGTGGTTATGTACTCAGTTTGGCGGCAGAGCTTAAAAATATTAAAGCGGTGATGGTACAAGTCCCATTTGTCGACGGCGCTGAAAGTGCAAAATTATATCCCTTACAGCAATTACCCAAAGCATTAAAATTATCAAGTCAGGACTATATGGGCTCAAAAGTTGGGATGAGTCCAACGACTTTGCCTGTAGTCGATCCACATCGATTGTGTTTTTTACAGTCTGAAGATAGTTATGCGGGCTATTTATCGATTGTAAATCCTGATTTTTATTGGAGTGGCGAAATTCCGGCTCGGGCCTTTTTTAAGTTAATCCGTTATCGCCCAATATTGGATGTCCGTAAAATTAGCATACCAGTACTTTTTATTGCAGCCAAAGAAGATAGTTTGATTCCCATCGAATCAAGCCGAGAAACTGCGACCAATATTGCACCGTATGTGCAATATTATGAGTGGGAAATGCAACATTTTGATATTTATCATGGGCAATGGTTTGAAAAAGCCATGGCAACCCAATTAGAATTTTTACATCAACATGTTGGAGTCAGCTAAATGATCGTTGTGTGTCCTGAATGTGGTGCAAAAAACCGTGTACCTGAAGAAAAACTCGAAGTTGGACCTGCATGTGGTCAATGTCACCAAGCATTGATTCCATTGGCGCCCATCGAGTTGAATGAAAAGAACTTTGCAAATTTTATTAGCAATAGTGATTTACCTGTGCTGATCGATTTATGGGCTGAGTGGTGTGGACCATGTAAGATGATGGCGCCACACTTTGCACAAGTTGCAAAATCAAATCCGAAGGTGGTTTTTGCCAAAATTGATACCGAAGCAAACCCTCGATTGAGCGGTGCATTTAATGTTCGTAGTATTCCTACACTGGTTTTGATGAATAAAACCAACGAAATTGCTAGAATAAGCGGTGCAATGCGTGCTGGTGAGTTGCAACAATGGCTCAACCAGCAGTTAAATTTACCTCAATAAATGTCAGCGCCAGGAGCTAAAGTGTCAGAAACTCATGTAAAACCTGAAGGAACGCTTTCCCTACAAACCATCGCGATGCCTGCAGACACCAACTGGAGTGGTGATGTTTTCGGTGGTTGGATCGTGTCACAAATGGACTTGGCCGGTGCAATTCACGCAGAGCGTTTCAGTCAAGGACGCTGTGCAACGATTTCAATTAACCAAATGACCTTCCTCGTTCCAGTGAAAGTCGGGGATGTCATCAGTGTATATACCAAAATTTTAAAAGTGGGTAATACCTCTATCCAAATGCAGATTGAAGTTTGGGATAGTCACGACAGTTCACGTGATCCAATTCGCGTAACCGAAGGTGTGTTTACATTTGTCGCTGTGGATGTGAAAGGTGCTAAGCGTCAAATTCCTGCGGATGCAAAAGCTAAATTTGCTGCAGATCAAGCTTAATTAAAGTTAGACGCAAAAAAAAAGCCGCTCAATCGAGTGGCTTTTTTATGAATAGTGACTGAGAAATTAGAACATCGTGTTTGAGTTGGCACTGGTTTCAGGAATGCTTTGTTGCACATCCCAATGTTCGACGATCTTGCCATTTTCAACACGGAAGATATCAATAATGGCTTCTCCACGGTCTTGATTATTCTGCGTAGAGTGCACATGTAAATAGACCAAATCACCTTCGGCAGCGGCACGTTTGATCTGGTTTTTTGCATCAGGATTTTGTTTAAAATACTCGGTAAAATAATCAACAAAAGGCGCTTTGCCATCAGGAACATGCGGATTATGTTGAATATATTGATTGCCAATATATCGGTCAGCATATGTGTTAACCTGATGTTTAAGAAAGACACCTTCATAAAAATCAATCACGATTTTCTTATTTTCCGCTGCTTGGCTGGTTTGAATATTGCTTTCAGCCGTTTGATTTGGAGTTGTTGGCGTTGCAGGAATAGTACTTTGACATGCAGTTAAAAACACCGCCAGGCTGATGAGTGAGAGGGGAATGATTTTTTTCATAAAGTGCTCAATATATTTGTGTCGTGCAAGCATATTGAGCGGAATTACGGCGTATAAATAGTAAAAAACAGTCTTGATTTTGCTGAAATTTGGTAAAACTTATACTTACCTAAAAGTAAGTTTTATTTACATTTATTTATTTTTCAGAGCGGATTTTGCCACCCACGCCCAAAGCATTTCACATTGAATCGGTGCTTCACCAGATTCATCGGTGACTAAGACCTGTACTAAGGTTTCACCTTTTTCTGTACTTTGCATTTGTCGTTGCTGTTCGGGTGTAAGCGTTGCGATGGCTGTCATCCCACCTTGGGTTGGACGTTTAAAATCAACTTTCAGACTTTTAATCAGGACAATGGCACTGTCTGGGACGTTCATTGCTGTGACAAAGCCTGTGGCTGTTTCTGCGATCAGCGCCATGGCACAGGCATGTACTTGCCCGATATGGTTTTGCATCGCCTTATGATTGGCGATGCTCACCTCAACACGCTCAGGGCTGACATGTTGATATTGGATTTTAGCCGTTCCAACCATGGGCACGACACGACCAAAAGCTCGACTGAGCAAACGACTTTGAATACCTTTGGGTAATTTAGAGCTTGCTTTGACCAGTTTATTTAGACGATTTGGACGTGCCATATTGACCTCAATGGCAGTTGTGCTGCCTTAATCTTTAAAGTTGTTAAATTGAAGCGGCACACCAAACTGTTGCTCTTTTAAGAACGCCATCACTTGTTGCAAAGTGTCACGTTTCTTGTCAGTCACACGAATTTTGTCGCCTTGAATAGAAGATTGCACTTTAATGCCGCTTTCTTTAATGGCTTTATTGATTTTTTTTGCAGTATCAGAGTCAAGACCGTCTTTTAGTTTGATCACTTGAATGACGTTTTTACCAGAAGCGGTCATTTTTTGTGGATCGAGCGCTTGAATGTCGACTTTACGTTTGAAGAAATGATTTTCGAGCATGGTATACACTTGCTCACATTGGAAATCGCTTTCTGTTGAGATTTTGATTTCCTTATTTTTCTCATTTAACTCAATTGAAACGTCATGACCGCGGAAGTCAAAACGCGTCGCAATTTCTTTTTGCGTGTTTTGAACTGCATGATTTACTTCAAAAACTTCTAATTCGGAAACAATATCAAAAGAAGGCATAGATTAGACCTTTACAAAGGGAAAGAATATCTGAGATGCTAGGGATGTTTTCTTCATTTGCCAAGTGTTGTTTACATCAAAAGGAGTGCGCAATGATCCGTAAACAAGAAATTACAACATTTGAGTTCCCAGAAGACTCGATTATCTGGGATGTTCGCGATGCAAGTGCTTATGCTGAGGCACATGTGAAAGGTGCGGTTAACCAACCGATCACCGCATTGTCATCAGATGCACTGACTCAGGTGTCAACGGATCAACCCATTTACATTTTATGTGGTGGCGGAAGTAAAGCTCCACGTGCAGCAGAGTTACTAGAGGGTTTTGACAGCTCACGTGAATATGTAATCTTAATGGGCGGCACGCGTGCTGCTCGTGATGCTGGTCTTCCTTTGGAACAAGGGAAATAAGATCGAATCAAAAAAAGCGCCGAAAGGCGCTTTTTTATTGCGCGTTATTTTTCTGGAAGAGGAGTTGAGGGTACATGACCTTGAAAATAAGGCTTCTTGGTTTTTTGTTTGGCTTTGGCGCGTCTTATAAAACGTGCTGCATGAATTTTATCGAGTAGCTGTGTTGGAATAGGGCAGGCTTCTTTTAAGACTAGCGCGGCAATGATTTCACTACAGAGCGGTGCATACAGGAAACCTTTAGAACCGAGTCCACTACAGCTATAAATGTGCTGATCTTCATGGACTGCACCAATTACCGGGAAAAAGTCTTTTGTCTGTGCGCGAATCGCGGCACGCCCTTGCCATTGCTCAATCGGTGCTAAGGTTTTGGCAAAGTCGGGGAACACACTGTGGATAAGTTCATAGTTATGCACATGATCTTCAGTGAGAGCGTCGGTGTCATCACGGCCGGGATAAAATGACGCGCCCATAATCATCTGTTCGGCATCCAGTTGCATACAATAGCCCCCATAACTATAGGCGGTATGCATATCCATTTGTTGAGCGGGATTGTTCAACCAACTGACTTGTCCACGAATGGCACGCAGTTCTGGATAATCTGTTTGTAGCTGCATACTGTCACGTGCCGCACAGAGAATGACATGCTCGGCAGATGGAAGCTGCTGATCCTGGGTAAATAGCGCAACGCCATTTTGTTGTTGCTCAATGCGTTGAATATCTGCTTGTAACAACTCAATGTGCGGATGTGCCAAGATTTGGTCACGAAGCTGATGTGGACTGACTGCGCCTGCTTGTTTTAAGAGCAGGGTTGGAAATACTGAAGCTAATTGATTTAGCGTGCCTTCTTCAGCAGCTAACACCTCTGAAGGATAAGCTTGAGCTAAATCAAGGTGTTCTACTTTATTTTTTAAAATAGATTGGTGAATCTGTAAGGGACGAAATGCCTTGAAGTTTTGATAATGCTTGAGCGCATATAACCAACTCAGGGTCATCAGATGCTCAGCACTTTGTTCAATTGGACAGAGTTTAGGGTTGAGTAAGGCAAGAGGATTGCCCGACCCGCCGCTGAGTGGTGCTGATTTCTCGTAAATACGCACTTGATGCCCACGTTGAGCAAATGCCCAAGCACAGCTTAAACCAGCGATGCCAGCGCCAATAATCGCGATTTGACGGGGCTTATGTCCTAGAGCGATTTCAGGATTTTTTTTTTCGTCTAAAGTGGGTATGTCAGCAACTTCGGATTGATCATCTGATCTTTCAGGTGCGAGCCAAAAAGCTTTGAGCATTTCACGTTTATGAGCAAAGCCACGTGGTCGTGTAATGGTAATACCATGCTCACGTAAGCCGCGTTTGAGTACACCTGCCACACTAAATGAGGAGAAGGTCGTCCCAATGTCCGATAGACGTACGATATTTTTGAGTACGTTTTCTTCCCACATGTCAGGATTACAGGCGGGTGCAAAACCGTCCAAGAACCATGCATTGACCGTAGCAGTTTTTGCCATGACCGGAAAAACGTCGTGTGCATCGCCTAACCAAAGATCAAGTGAAAAACGTTCTTCTGGAAAATTGAGTCGATGACATCCCGCAATAGGTTCAGGATATTGCGCAATCAGTTGCTGTGCCAAAGGCTGTAATTCTGGCCATGCATTTAATGCACGAATGAGATCTGCTTTAGATAAAGGGAATTTTTCTACAGAAATGGCATGCAGATGACTGTGATTATCTGGACGAACCTGTTGCCATAATTGCCACAAGGCCAAAATATTTAAGCCTGTACCAAAACCTGTTTCGCCGACACTGAAATATTCAAAATCAGTCAGTGCCGCAAGGCGAGTGTCGAGGTCATTCCCTTTTAAAAACACATGACGTGTTTCGAGTAGGCCATTGTCCTTCGAAAAATACACATCACCAAACTGTTTAGACACTGGAATATCAATGCCATCGATCATTTGCCAATCGAGATCGGCAGTCTGAATTGCACCTGACAAAACTCAAGCAACCTTTAAATTGAAGTAGAAAAATGAATTACCATTGACGACGACGTTTGGTATAGACGTAACTGGCCAACAAGAAACCTAAAATCACGCCAACACCAAGTGTGGTCCCGCCGTATAAAAACATCTGCGCGCTACGTTCACTTTGCAGCACTTGTACTTGTACGCCCAAGCTATCATTTTTAAGTTGTAATTCTTGGTTTTGCGCCAAGGCTTCAAGGTTAGCTTTTTCTAACTGTTGTAAGCGTACTGATTGGTCTTTGACCATCGCTTTGACTTTGGCATCTTGCAGCGCTTTATTTTTTGCCAATTGCTCAATGGTCAATGGATTTGCATCTTGAGGTTGACCATTGGGATTGACGGTTGCCGCCACTTTAATGATGCCCGGTTTATTGGCAGGAATGGTATGCGGCACAGGATTGGGAGGAGGTGTTGCAGTCGTTGCTTGAGCAGCAGGGGCTACAGCAGGTGCAGGAGCCGGTTCTTCAGCCCATGCAGTTGAACAAATTAAAGATAAGCCCAGTAAACTAGAAACAACGACGCGCATGAACCTTATCCTTTAGGAAATGCTTTGTTAAATGGTTTGACATCAATTTGGCCATAAACCCCTTCTTTGAGGAAAGGTTCATCTGCCAACCATTGGTCTAGGGCTTCACGACTATCAAAATCGACAATGATCGTACTGCCATAAAAACCAGCTTGCGGGTTTGCCGGATCTTTAGGCATCGCACCTGCAACAATCAGACGACCTTCATCATCAAGTTTTTGTAGACGTTCAAGATGTTGAGGACGAACCGCAAGGCGCTTTTCCACTGTACCTTCATTATCTGTACAGCTTACGACGAATAATGGCATGACTTTTCCTGATTTTTGACCGAATGGATTATTCTGAGGTCTTAAAGTATTTACGTAATACAATAAACTGAATAATGATAAAGGAAAACATCACGATCATGTCACCAAAAGCAGTGAATTCACCCCAATATTTTCCGTCTGCAAACAAATAAGCGAAAAAGGTGTGTAAACATGACATCACCACGAACATTGCAGCCCATGCATAGTTCAATCGTTTCCAACCGACAGCGGTTAAATTTAAGACTGGACCAAATAAACGTTCGATGAGTGGTTTCTTATCTTTACTAAATAGTGGAGAAAGTAAAAACGCGCCAGCAAATACCAAGTTTAGTAAAACGGCTTTTAAACGAATATAAAAATCATCGCTTAGCATCAGGGTAATACCACCAAAAATCACGGTCATGAACAACACAATCCATTGTTGTTTATCTAGACGGAATTTTTGCATGACAAACAATGCACCATAAACCACAAGCATGGAAATGATGAGACCTGATGTTGCCACAAGAATGTTATTGTTATCGACACCCCCAGCAGAACCAATCAATTGTAATAATGGGTGCTGCGTATCTTTTGGATCTACAGTTTTATATAAATAAAAGAAAATAATGAGTGGCACAAAGTCTAAAAGTGCTTTCATGTTAGAGTATCTAAATCTGATCAAATAAATGACATAGTATAGAGATGCAAGGCGTAGATTTACATACACACAGTAATATTTCTGATGGTACTTTGTCACCAGAGGCTTTGGTGCAGGCCGCAAGTGCTATTGGAATTCATACGCTGGCTTTGACTGATCACGATACGATGGACGGATTGTTGGCAGCAGAGCAGGTCGCGCATGAATTAAAGCTGCAATTAATCTCTGGCGTGGAGATTTCCAGCCAGTGGTCGAGACCTGCGACCAAAAAAAGTTATGGTGTGCATATCGTCGCTTTAAATATGCAAAATCCTGAGCCCATACAAGCCTTATTGATGGATCAAAAGCGTATTCGAGCGGAACGTGCTCGGCAGATTTGTGACTTACTGATACCGTTAATTGGTCAAGATATTTATAGCGATGTGATTGCTAAAGTCGACCATATACCAGATCGGGTGACACGCACGCATATTGCCAAAACTTTGGTGGAAAAGGGGGTAGTTTCACGTCCACAACAAGCTTTTGATAAATATATTAAAGAAGGTAAAAAAGCCTTTGTAAAATTTGAAGGTCCGAGTCTTGCTGAAACCATTGAGGTGATTCATGCCAGTGGTGGCTTTGCGGTGTTGGCGCATCCAACGCGTTATGATTTATCTGCGACCAATATTCGTTATTTGATTGAAATCTTTGCTGAAGCGGGCGGTGATGCAGTGGAATTACCACCGGCAATTGAGCCATTATCGACTCGTCAAATGGTGGATCGTATGATTGCTGCCTTTAACTTAAAAGTTTCTGTTGGCAGTGATTTTCATGGTGACAATATGCCGTGGATTAAACTCGGCAATATCCCTCGAGTGAAAGAGGGGCAAGTTGGAATCTGGGAGAGCTTTGCTTAAATGCTCTCACTTACATATTTTCGATGTACAAAAAAGTGTACGCAAAGCTATGTAAGCGAGGGTTTAGAGATGGATCCGGAAATTTGAACAACTCCTATAAGTGATACTCTGCTGCTCAAATGATGTTATAAACATTAATATATGGAGTATTTTATGGCACGTAGACCAAGAAGAAATCATTCAAACGACTTT
>NZ_VOYA01000036.1:0-12407 GCF_013420465.1 Acinetobacter sp. YH01005
TATAATCAGCGAAGAATTCAAAAAGGCTTGGATTTTAAGACACCAAATCAAATGGCAGAAGACTTTTATCGGTTAGCTGCCTAGAATCTCCCAAGTGAAAGTCTCCTGCTAATTCAGCACACATCAAATGGTATGAGAGTCTTATTACAGGAGTCTGGCGGCTTAAGATATAGCCCCCAAGAATTGTATCCAGAATATTATTCAATGGAAAATGCAAATGGGGGAGATAATATTATTTTGACTGCAAGAAAGACATCAGACGGATCTCACGATGATCATCTTAAAGAACATGGCGGACAAATTTATCAAGTAACAAGACTTGAAAATGCATGGATGGTTGATGAAGACGGTAAGGGCAACCTAGGAACAAAGCTTGAAACTTTGATTGGAACAGATGAAAATCGTCTATTTATTGAAGCCAATTCGGAAAAGTCAGAAAGTAATGATCCAAAATATGCTGTATCAGCACTTTATAGCCGTAACGTAGCCCCATTTTGGGATATACAAGCTGGTGTAAGATATAGCGAAGATAAAAATAGCAGCAACAGTGATCGAGTTGATGGTGTTATTGGTGTATTAGGATTAGCTCCTTATTTCTTTGAAACACAAGCATATCTTTATGGCGGTGAGAATAATTTTTGGGGAGCAAGTTTTGAATTAGAACGTGATTTGCTTTTAACTCAGAAACTTATTACTCAACCTTATATCGAAGCAGATGTAATATTTAGCGATGATTCTAACTATGCTGCAAAATCAGGTTTATCAGAACTTAAAACTGGTATCAAAACCCGATATGAGATTACTAAGCGAATTAAACCTTTCATTGATGTTGCTTACCAATATGAAAAAGGACAGAAAGCCACTTCTATGCAAGAGGCAACAGAGTCTGAAAAGGGATGGAAATATGGTGCAGGTATCGAATTAGTTTTTTAAAATAATATGACTTGGAATCATGAATGGTAGCTTCGGCTACTATTCATGAAATTGTTGTCATTTCCTTTCGAATCTGTAAAACTAAAAAAGCTTAAATTTTGGTCTTATCTCTATGCAGTGGTTAAAAACATGCCTATCGCTGTTTTTATCGTTTGCTATCCTTTTAGTAGGATCGGCTGCTGCTGCTTCGTCTGTACATAAGCGGTGTTTAATGCCATCTGAACAGATGAAATCCATGCAAATGGAAGCATCTCAAAACCAGGATATGATGCATACCGACTGTATGAAAGTTGAAGCAAAGGTCAAAAAAAGGCACTGTTGCAAATAGAGATTTGAGTCGATGAAGTTCCTTTTTAAAAGTGCTTAGAGACCGAAAACCCTGTTGATTAGACACACTTCACCTTGAGGCTGACCATAATAAAATGACGATGCTTGTCCTTTACGTAGTGCACGCATGACTTCAATACCTTTAATTGTGGCATAAGCCGTCTTCATAGATTTGAATCCTAATGTGGCCCTGATGATCCGCTTTAACTTACCATGATCACATTCAATGACATTATTTTTATACTTAATCTGCCTGTGCTCAATATCTACTGGACATTTTCCTTCTCGCTTTAACCGTGATAAAGCATGGCCATAGGTCGCTGCTTCATCTGTATTGATGACCCGTGGAATTTGCCATTTTTTCACCGTATTGAAGATCTTTCCTAGAAAACTATAGGCTGATTTACTGTTCCGTCTAGCGGAAAGGTAAAAGTCAATCGTATGACCCCGTTGATCAACTGCACGATACAGGTAAGTCCATCGCCCCTTCACTTTGATATAAGTCTCATCCATATGCCATGAATGTAAATCTGTAGGATTACGCCAATACCAGCGTAACCGTTTTTCCATTTCTGGAGCATAACGCTGAACCCAACGATAAATTGTACTGTGATCCACATTTATGCCTCGTTCAGCGAGCATTTCTTGAAGTTCACGATAGCTGATGCCATATTTACAATACCAACGAACAGCCCAAAGAATGATTTCACCTTGAAAGTGCCGACCGTGGAAGGGATTCATCTGCTGTATCTCGAAATAAATAAGATATTTAGCTTATCATGTCAGCCTATTTGCAACAGTGCCAATTATATTGAGTTGTAAATATTTGAAATTCCGTTAAGATATTTTGGATTAAATTCTATTCCTAGATAGCATTCGTGTTGACTCATCTCTCCAAAAAACTTTGGTTTTGTTTTCTTATGGTTTTTGCCATAGGATGGAGTAGTGTGTCTGTTGCATCAGTAAAGATAATGCATATCAATATGCAAACTGAAATGAGCCAAGATCATTGTTTAGATCAAGCACAGCAAGTCACTCAACATGGTATTAATCACGAAGTACAGACGAATACCGATTGCCATAATCATTTAGCTCTTAATCAGAATATAGATCACAAAAAGTGTCAGGAATGTTCTAGCTTATCCTGCCAGACACAGATCTCATGTCTTCATTCTTTGCAAAGCTCGCTAGATCCCCTAGATACCTTCTATTCTATAGATCAGCCTAATTTTTATTATCCCAACCAATATCTAAATGGGTATTGGCAAGAAATTTCACGTCCTCCTAAAACTTAACCAATTTTTTTAAAATTTATTTATTTTTCAAAAATTAAGGTTAAGTTATGTCTCATAAAATTAGTTCGTACCTATTAGCAGGTATTTGTTTTGCATCGTCGCCTTTGGTTTTTGCCGAAGTGCGTGAATATCAGCTTGTTATTGATGAAGCAGTGGTCAGCCCAACTGGAAAGCCTGTAAAGCGCATTACCGTAAATGGTCAATTTCCTGCGCCTTTGCTTGAGTTTGAAGAGGGTGATGAAGCCATCATTCGCGTGAAAAATAATTTAAAAAACCAAGATTCTTCTATTCATTGGCACGGACTGTTGTTGCCGGGCATTATGGATGGTGTACCGGGATTTAATGGTTTTAACGGTATTAAGCCTCAAAGCGAGTATGTTTATAAATTCAAGATTCGCCAAAGCGGGACTTATTGGTATCACGCTCATTCTAAAGGACAGGAACAGGACGGCTTATATGGTTCTTTTGTGATTTATCCAAAAGGTAAAACACCATTGGCAGCACATGAAAAAGCTGAACGTGACTATGTGGTGATGTTGTCAGATTTTCATGAAAAAACCAGTGATCAAATTCAGAAAGATCTTAAAATTTCAGCTGAATATTATCAAGATCAGCGTGAAACCTTGGGTGATGTTTGGAAGCAGGTTAAACGTGATGGCATAAAAGCGACATGGTCTGACCGCAAAATGTGGAATCAGATGCGTATGCTAAAAACCGACATGTCGGATGTTACAGGTTATACCTTCCTCATTAATGGCAAAACACCTGAACAAAATTGGACAGGAATGTTTAAACCGAATGAAAAAATTCGCCTACGTTTTGTGAATGCATCTGCGATGTCTTTCTACGATGTCCGTATTCCTAACTTGAAAATGACTGTGGTCAGTGCTGATGGTCAGCCTGTAAAACCTGTTGCTGTGGATGAGTTTCGTATTGGCACAGCTGAAACTTATGATGTGATTGTGGAGCCAAAAGGTGGACATTATCAAATTGAAGCTGAGTCAATTGACCGTTCAGGTTATGCGATTGGTACACTGCACAATGAACTAAATCCTATGACACATGGCATTCATATGCCTGCACCACGTCCACGCTCACTTTTGACCATGGAAGATATGGGACATGGTGACGGTGATCATGCAGGAATGGATCATTCGAAAATGAACCACGGCAATATGCAAGGCATGGATCACTCGAAAATGGATCATTCAAAAATGAACCATGGCGATATGCAAGGCATGGATCACTCGAAAATGGATCATTCACAGCATGGCACAGCAAAACCACAAGAAAATGATCAAGTGGTTTATGGTTGGGCAAATGCATCTACACCTGCGGGCAATAAAGCCTTGCAATATAGTGATTTAAAATCTTTAGAACCGCAAAAAGATACTCGTGAAGCTAGCAGTGAATTAGTAGTGCGTTTGGGCGGTACTATGGAGCGTTATATTTGGACGATTAACGGTAAAAAATTCAGCGATGCTGAGCCATTAAAAGTGAAGTATGGCGAGCGTATCCGTATCAAATTTATTAATGACAGTATGATGGCGCACCCCATGCATTTACATGGCATGTTTATGCAGTTGGAGAATGGTCAAGAGTCGGTAGATATGCCGAATAAACACACATTGATTGTACCACCGGGTAAAACAGTGACTGCTTTATTAACTGCGGATGAGTTGGGCGAATGGGCAATCCATTGTCATTTGTTGTATCACATGAGTGCAGGAATGATGAACAAGTTGATCGTGGCAAATGTTAGCGATGAACAAGTGTCTACAACGCCAATTCAAGGTACAAATTCGACTCAAACTCACCAAGTAACTGAGCAAAAAGGAGCTGGACATGCACATCACTAATTTTGTATTTAAAGCGTTTTTTTCTGTTGCGGTATTGAGTTTAACAAGCTTAAGTTTGGCGCACGAAGGGCATCATTCAACTGCTCAGACTGATGGAAAAAATGTACCATCAATGAATCATCAAGCGATGTCTGAGATGGATCATTCACAGCATTCTCCACAAGAGCATGCACAACACATGCAGATGATGGGGAAAATGAATCATGCTGCACATTCAGCACCGATGAACCATCAACATGCAGGTCATCAGCCAATGCATCACAAATCAACAGAGAAACAGCAAGATCAAAAAGTACAGAAAGGAGATCAACATGCGCACCATTAATCTTTTTTCTAAAACTGTTTTAGCAAGCTCTTTGTTGATGGTCAGTGCAGTGAGTTTGGCACATAATGGTGAAGATCATAGTGCGCCTGAAAAAATGACAGTTGCTACATCTTCTAGTCAAAATCAGCCGATGCAAATGGATCGCTCTCAAATGAACCATAGCCAAATGAATCAGGCACAACATCAGGCAACATCTACGGTTAATCATTTACATCATGTACCAGATGCGAATGCTCAGCAGAGTTCGCATTATGATCATCGCTCAGAACACGGTGCGCAAATTTATGCGATTACGACAGTGGACAATAAGTGGCTTGTCAATGAAGATGGCACAGGTGATTTAAAGTCAGAGTTTGAAACCCGTATTGGCACAGATGAAAATAAGGTTTTTATTAAAATTCATGCCGATAAAGAAGAATCGCATGATGCACATTATGATGCCAAACTTTTATATAGCCGTATGATTTCAGACTTTTGGGATGCACAGATTGGTGCACGTTATCGTAGTGAAAAAGTTGAACTCAATGATCATCGCAAAGACACCGAAGAAAATGTTGATGCGGTGATTGGCTTACATGGTATGGCGCCATATTTCTTTGAAACTGATGCTTATCTCTATGCGGGAGAAGACAATTATGCGGGCTTTAGCCTAGAAACGGAACGTGATTTTCTGATTACGCAAAAGTTGATTATTCAACCTTATTTAGAGTTGGATGCTATCTTTAGTGATGACTCTAAATATGCGAAAAAAACTGGTTTAAGCAGTGCAACCGCAGGGTTTGAAACTCGCTATGAAATCAGTAAAAAGATCATGCCGTATATCGACATTGCCTATGAGTATTCAAAAGGTAATGATGAAACGTCGTGGCAAATAGAATCAAACTCTGAGAAAGGTTGGTTATATGGAGCTGGTGTTAGATTTAGATTTTAATTAATTTAATGATTACTAAATAGCTTTATTTAAATAAAACTCTAGCTTAATGTGGCCGGAAGCAAAATGTTAACTTATTTTGCTTCCTTCCATTTAACATAATGGCTGTTATGCGAAGTCGACTTGTTAGAACCCATTTAAAGTGTCTATATTCTCACCAATAAAAATGTCTGGTTTATGATGATTTTTATCACCATGGACTGGATATAAAATATAGATGCTGATCACTATGTCTGACAAAGAAATTCAACGTCTTGCAGTTCTGCAAGACGTTCGAGATCATCGTATTACCCAAGTCCGTGCTGCTGAAATCCTGAATCTTTCCACCCGTCAAATTACCCGGTTATTGCAGAAGCTCAATCAAGATGGTGTTTCAGGCATGACGCATGCCAGTCGTGGTCAACCGGGCCATCATCGCCATGATGACTTGTTAAAATCAAAGTGCCTTTCCATTATTGCTGAACATTTGCTGGGCTTTGGACCCACCTTGGCGCATGAGAAGCTCAGCAGCATATTTGACCTGAATATCCCGGTAGAAACGCTTCGGCGCTGGATGACGGCCAATGACCTGTGGATTCCGCGATCCAAGCGCCTGAAGCGTCCATATCAGCCACGTTATAACCGGGATTGCTTCGGTGAACTGATCCAAATTGATGGCTCATATCATGACTGGTTTGAAGGTCGAGCTGCAAAATGCTGCTTGTTGGTTTATATCGATGATGCCACTGGAAAGCTGTTGCATCTGCGCTTTTGTGAGGCTGAAACGACCTTTGACTACATGCTTTCAACCCGAGCCTACATTGAGCAATACGGCAAGCCCTTGGCCTTTTACAGCGATAAACACTCGGTATTCAGAGTGAATCAGAAATCCAGCCAAGACAGCAAGATCACGCAATTTGGGCGGATTCTGAATAATTTGAACATCGATATTATCTTTGCCAACTCCCCACAGGCGAAGGGTCGCGTAGAGCGAGCGAATAGAACCCTTCAGGACCGTTTGATCAAGGAGATGCGCCTGGAAGGCATCTGTTCGATTGCAGAAGCAAATGCCTGGTTGCCCTGCTTTATTGAGCAGTTCAATCAGAAGTTCGCCAAATGTGCGCGAAACTCAAAGAACCTGCATCGTCCATTAACCGAATCTGATCTTGAACTGGATGATATTTTTACCTGGCAGGAACCGCGTAAGGTCACAAAGAACCTGACCATCACGTATGACAAGTGTATTTATATACTTGAGCCAACAGCACTGAATCATAAGCTTGTTGGGCAATACATTTCATTTCTAGAGTATCCGGATGGGACTGTGGCCATCCTGCATGAAGGCCGAAAGCTGAACTACAGCATATTCAATAAACTGGCTGGACTGCAGCAAAATGCAGTGGTTGAGAATAAAAGATTAGGCTCGGTTCTGGCCCATATCCAGCAGCAACATGAGGAGTTGGAGAAACAGAATAAACGTTCCCGTCTCAAGAAAAGTATGCCGAGTCGTAAAGCTCAGAAAGCTGTTATTGAACAAAGAAATTTAAATCCTGTTCTTGACTCTTGCAGTTAAAAACAGGACATTTTAAATGGTTTATCGCATAGACATTTTAATTGGTGAATAACACGACTTGTAATGCAATTTGCATTACAATATTCCTAGTACATTAAATACTTGGGAAATATGATGGCTACTGTTAACTTCAGGATCGATGAAGCCCTTAAAGAAAAATCTTATTCAATCCTTAAAGAGCAAGGTATTGCACCTACGGATTTCTTCACTAGTATTCTTGAGTATGTTGCTACGACTGGGAAACTGCCTGTCAAAAAAGCTTTGCTTTCAGAAGAAGATGAAGAATTATTAGCTCTTGTTCGTAAGCGCATTAATGATCCTAAAGAGATGTTTGAGGAAGTCACATTAGATGACTTATAAGCTTTTACGTCACAAGGACTTTACAGCAGAATGGGAAAAACTCCCTGTTGCTATACGAGATCAATTTAAAAAGAAACTAGCCAAAGTCATAGAGCAGCCACATATTCCAAAGAATATGCTTAGAGGCGATCTTGCAGGTTGCTATAAAATCAAATTATTAAAAGCTGGTGTCCGACTTGTCTATCAAGTTAAAGATGATCAGGTAGTTATCCTGCTCATTACCGTCGGAAAACGAGCTGATAGCATAGTTTATGACGAAGCGAAAAAGCGAATTAAAGACTAAAAATGGGAGCTTAAAGCTCCCATTTTTGGCTTCGTATAAGGTGTATTATGTTAATTTTAGGAAAGGCTCTAAGACTAGCAGAATGATTATGTTAGTCTAGAGCCATATAATTAACATTATTGAAGTATTTTACATGGCAATTTTTCGACATTCTTCTGCACACTGACGGCAAGCCTCAGCACATTTTTTACAATGATCATGTGAATGTTTTTCACACTCTTCCGCACAATATTCACAGATCTTAGCACAAAGCTCACAAATCTCTTTGAGGAAAGGTGAGTTATGTTGTTGCATACGCACACATAACTGACAAATATCTGCACATTCTAGACAACGTTGAATACATTCACGCATCATCTCTAAATCTTTTTCTTTTAAACAAGAAGTTGCACATTCAGTACAAATAAGTGAACAGTTTGTACATGCAGAAATACACTCTGAAAATTTCGTATTAATCATTTTTTACTCTCAATTTATATAATCAAAGAAATAATTAAAACATAATTTTTTTCTACTAATTATTTTAAATTATTAGTAAATGTAATACATAATGTTAATTTATATGAATAATGTTAATTTTAACTAAATCTTATTTATATTCCAAATTATTAAAAAACAGTTTTTAATTAGGATAGATGATCAAGTATCAAAAGCAGCTATTCTTAAAATAACTACAATAATTTTATCACTTTAAAAATAGATTTTCCCTCTATTTAACATAATGGTGGTTATACGGAGTACGCTTGTATATTAATATAAATATCAACAACTTAAAAATTTCACCATGATCACAAAATGCACAAAAAATGGCTTTTGTAATAAGTTGGTGAGTTTTTAAGCGAATCTGGCTTTGTTGCACAAACCTATCTGTAAAGGCTTTTTCAGCGATATAATTTTCAAATGAAGAAGCCTACACACAAAATCTACCGCACAACCAATTGGCCCGCATATAACCGAGCACTCATGAGTCGCGGAAATATTGCCATTTGGTTTGATCCTGCTACGCAATGGTATGCTCCATCAAAAGGCAAACAAGGGCGAAATCAAACCTACTCCGACGCAGCTATCCAATGCTGCTTAATGATTAAATCTCTATTCCGTTTGTCTTTACGTATGGTCACTGGCTTTGTGCAAAGTCTGATTAAACTTTGCGGATTAAATTGGACCGCACCAGATTACAGTACGCTTTGTAGAAGACAAAAGCATATTGATATTGCAATCAGCTACCAAAAAAGTAGCGATGGGCTGCATCTACTCGTAGACTCTACAGGCATGAAGTTTCTAGGTGAGGGCGAATGGAAACGCAAGAAACATGGAGCTGAATATCGTCGCCAATGGCGTAAACTACATATTGGTATAGATGCCAAAACCCTACAAATACGCGCTATTCAGCTCACAACCAATAATGTCAGTGATTCACAGGTGCTTGGTGATTTACTTAATCAGATTCCACAAGATGAGCAGATTGACTCTGTTTATACCGATGGAGCTTATGACACCAAGCAATGCCGTCAGGTCATTGCAGATCGGCAAGCGCATGCGGTGATTCCACCTAGAAAAAATGCGAAACCATGGAAAGATACAAAGAGTAGCTCGCTAGAGCGAAATGAATTACTTCGAACAGTTAAACATTTAGGCAGGACATTATGGAAAAAATGGTCAGGCTATCATCGCCGCAGTTTGGTGGAAACCAAGATGCATTGCATCAAATTATTAGGCGATAAATTAATGGCAAGAAGCTTTCCTAGTCAGGTGAATGAGATCCATGCACGTGTAGCAGTCCTTAACAGATTTACGGAATTAGGTCGCCCACTTACCCAAGTTACGCCTTAAATTTGGATCAATTAGGGGCGCTTTGCATTTCAAATCTTTGTGCAACAAAGCCGAACCAAGCTCAAATGTAAGCTTAAATTTGTGGCATCTACGACGCATATAAAAATGTCGGGCAGAATTTCACCTTTTAGCTCGCCCAAACAAACTGCCCTGGTGACTTCTTCATCTAAACTACTAGGTTTTAAACTGTAAGTTCCGGGTAAGTCCAATACTCGTATTGCATCACCAGAAGGTAAGTTAAAAGAACCTTCTTTTCTTTCTACGGTAACCCCAGCATAGTTGGCAACTTTTTGTCGCGTACCAGTAAGTGTATTAAATAAAGAGGTTTTTCCGCAATTTGGATTACCGACTAATGCAATATTCTTAATCTTCATTGGATACTAACTCTACAAAAATTCTTTCAGCTTCATTCTTTCTTAATGCGAATCTTGAAGTTTCAATCTGAACTAAAACAGGATCTCCGCCAAAAACACCTTTAGCGAGTACTTGTAGAGTTTCACCCTCTCTAAAACCTAATAGTTGGAGCCGTTCCAATACGGGATCAGTGGTATGACTGTATTGATTACCTTTTTTGAGATCTCTAATTTTGACGATCTGATTTTGTTTAACTTGAAATAGATTCATTTTCGATACTCTTACTTCAAAGCCAAAATCTTTCGAGCACCATTAAGCACGAATAAAGAAACCAGGATGCCAATGATTAAGTCTGGATAAGCTGATCCCGTCCACGCCACGAGTACACCGGCAAATATAACGCCCATATTTACGACAACGTCATTCGCCGAGAAAATCCAACTGGCTTTCATATGTGCGCCATCTTCTCGATGACCAGAAATAAGATATAAGCATGTCACGTTAGCTATAAGTGCGAGCAGGCCAATAACAATCATGAGCGTTGATTCTGGCTCGCTTCCAAACATGAATCGTCTAATGACATCAATAATCACGATGACAGCAAGTAATAACTGAATCCAACCTGCGAAATGGGCTGCTTTCACTTGATATTTCGCAGCTTTTCCGACGGCATATAGCGCAATACCATAAACGGCTGCATCGGCAAACATATCTAGAGAATCAGCAATCAATCCTGTAGACGCAGCAATAATTCCGCTGATGAATTCTATAAAGAACAGTAGAGCATTAATGCCTAATAACAGTTTAAGTACTTTAGCTTGTCTCACAGGATCAGGTTCATTAGGTATATCGCCTGTAGAAAGCTGTGTTTCATCAAGTTTCGCCCCAAAACCCAGTCCTTCGAGTTTAGCCGTAATTTGCTGAATCCCTTCATTATGGAAGACTTTCAGTTTTCGATTGGGAAGATCAAAAGTAAGACCTTTAACTGCTTCAATATCTGCAAGAGCCATACGGACCATTTGCTCTTCAGCAGAGCAATCCATTTTAGGAATGGTATAGGTACTTGTTTGCTTAGCCTGTTGATTGCTTATATAAGTTTCAGTCTTCACAAGCTTTGCACCAAAACCCAAAGCTTCAAGTTTGGTAGTTATATTTTCATCTTTTTGATTATGTAGAACCTTTAAAGACCGGTTAGGTAAATCAAAGATGAGTTTTTGAACACCATCAATTGAAGATAGCGCCATACGAACCATCTGTTCTTCCGCAGAACAATCCATTTTGGGAACTAAGTATTCACTCATGTAGTGCGAATCTTTTAAAACGTTTTCAGTGCTTAAATTTTCTTTGGGATCAGAACCACAACAGGATTGAGCGGTATCTTCACAACTGTTTGAAGTGTTACAGCAAGGAGATGAAGATTTTTCTTCTTCCTCTTCACCACAACAGCTAGGCGTATTATCACAATTCTTTGAATTGCTTGCTTCTGCAATTGATGGATGATTTTCTTGTTGAGATTTCTTATCTTCGCATGGTGTTTCTTTACTACATCCACAGCCACTCATAGTTATACCCATTAAAAAAATTTATAAACTTTGAATATTAGAATCCCTATAGTTACTATAGAGTCAAGATTTTTTGGAAATACCAACTCAATGCATTTAAAAATTGGTGAACTCTCTAAAAAAACCTCATGTTCAGTATTAACAATTAGGTTTTATGAAAAGGAAGGTTTAATTCCGGAACCCGAAAGAACGGAAGGAAATTACCGCCTTTACGATATAGGCTATGTTGAGCGAATTAAGTTTATTTTGAATTGCCGAACTTTAAATATGAGTTTGAATGAAATTCGTCAATTACTCACCTATAAAGATAATCCCAAGAAAAATTGTTCAGATGTGAATGAATTAATTGACTTACATGTCAGTGCTATCAGAGAAAATATAATCAAGCAACAAAAGCTTATTGAACAATTATCTGATTTAAGAGGTACTTGTGATGGCTTATGTACAATTGACCAATGTGGAGTTCTAAAAAATCTAGCTTGATTATCTAGACCTATGCTTTTTTCAAAAATTCTGTATATCTTTACTTAAGGCTGCAAAAAGTTTAAGGTTACTCAAATTCTGTGATCAGATCTTTGATAGATCTGGACAGCTTCTTATTGGTGTTTTAAATACAGATTTGTGTATGAAGAGAAAAACATTTCTAATCCAGATATTGGTACTCTTTGAACCGTACCGGGTTTGTCGGAGACCACTTTTCTTGAGAGAATGTCCCGATGAAAAAAGTAAAATACACCCCTGAAATCAGAGATAGAGCGGTTCAATTATTGATTGAATCTGAAAAAGATTATCC
>NZ_VOYA01000037.1:0-12349 GCF_013420465.1 Acinetobacter sp. YH01005
ATAATTCAAGTGAATTTGTTTGAAAGAAGAACTTTAAAAGCTTTATTTTCACCCGATAAAATACCCATAAAACAAGAGGAAGCTCAAATGAGCTTCCTCTTGTGAAAAATTGTGGGACAGCAGTGGCATCATGCTCCTTTTTTTGCTTTAGATATGTGACTTTAGGGTTTTATTTGATGCGCTTTATTTGTTGAAAAATATATGATGTTGAAAACAAGGAAAAACACACAGGGTTAATGTGAAGAATCAAGAACATTCAGAATTTATAAAATTAAATGATTATGAGCTATATACCAAAGCTTGGCAGCCTGAAACAGCAGATAAAGATGCAACTTTGGCCCCGATTATATTGATGCATGATTCACTGGGGAGTGTGGATTTATGGCGTGATTTTCCTGCGCAATTGGCTGCTGAGTCTGGCAGAACGGTGATTGCCTATGATCGATTGGGTTTTGGCCGATCGTCAGCGAATCCTCATCTATTAAGTACAGATTTTGTCTATGCTGAAGCGCGGCAGGGCTTTAAGGCACTTCTTCAACATTATTCCATTCAACAGTTTATCGTGATGGGGCATAGTGTTGGCGGGGGAATGTCAGTCGTGATTGTCAGTGAATATACTGAACAATGTTATGGTCTGATTACCATAGCTGCGCAG
Organism: Acinetobacter sp. YH01005; assembly: GCF_013420465.1. Classification (NCBI taxonomy): domain Bacteria; kingdom Pseudomonadati; phylum Pseudomonadota; class Gammaproteobacteria; order Moraxellales; family Moraxellaceae; genus Acinetobacter; species Acinetobacter sp. YH01005. Next base: position 656 of record NZ_VOYA01000037.1, read on the forward strand.
TATGAAGTGGAAGAACTGACATTATCGGGTATACGTGAAGCCAAAACAGGTTTTGCGCAGCCGGGACAGCTTGAACGCTTGGCTAAATACCATGGGGATAAAGCCCAATGGGTTTTGGATGCTTGGACGGAAACTTGGCTTTCACCAAGTTTCCGTCAATGGAACCTCGAAGATTATGTTGGAAAAGTACAGTGTCCAAGCTTGATCATCCATGGAGAACTGGATGAATACGGGACGACAGCACAAGCTCAGAAACTTTTTTCGGGTATAAAAGCTGATGCAGAGCTAGAGATTTTGGAAGGGCTTCATCACATGCCGCACAAAGAGCAACCCGCATTGGTCGCTGCATTAATCTGTGATTTTGTGAATGATTTAAGTTGATATCGAAAGAATGAAAAAAGCCCATCATCTGATGGGCTTATTTGTTATAAAGAGCGGGAAATCAGCTCTTTCATAATTTCATTGGTACCGGCATAAATACGATTGGCTCGATTGTCAATATAAGCCCGTGCAATTGGATATTCAAGCATATAGCCATAGCCACCATGCAACTGCAGACATTCATCCACGACTTTGGAAAACATTTCTGAAATTTTGTATTTAGCAGCTGCGGCTGCGTCAATACCGAGCTGTTCCACAAGTTGCAGCTCCATACAACGGTCTAGATAAGTTCGACAAAAATCGATTTCAGTGCGTAGCTCTGCCAATTTAAAACGGGTGTTTTGGAAACTAGATACGGTCTTGCCAAATGCCTTACGCTCTTTGGTGTATTGAACAGTGTGCGCAAAGGCTGCTTCTGCACCGGCTTGGCAAATAATCGCGACCAACATACGTTCCCAAGCCAATTCCTTCATCAGCATCATAAAGCCCATACCTTGCATGCCAAGTAAGTTGCTTTTAGGGACGCGGACATTGTCAAAGAACAGTTCACAGGTATCCTGACCTTTCATGCCAATTTTGTTTAAAGGTTTGCCTTTACTAAAACCGACGCGATCTGCCTCGACGATAATTAGCGATAAATTGGCTGAACCTTTTTCACTATTGCCTGTCTTGCAGACCACAATTGCCATGTCACATAAATAGCCATTGGTGATAAAGATTTTTGACCCATTAATAATATAGTCATCACCATCTTCTGTAGCGGTTGTGCGTACGGCTTGTAGGTCTGAACCTGTGCCCGGTTCGGTCATTGCGATGGCAGTCACGGTTTCGCCAGATGCCATTTTCGGCAGCCAATGCAACTTTTGTTCTTCATTGCCAAAGTTATGAATATAATTGGCCACGATGTCGGAGTGCAGTGAAAAGCCGGTAGAGGAGTCCATAGCATAGGCCTGCTCTTCAATCAGAATCATGCTATAGAGTCGGTCTACACCATAGCCGCCATAAGCTTCGGGCATGGTCGGGCAAAGCAAGCCCATGGCACCGGCTTTATTCCATAAGTCACGGTCAACGTGTTGCTGATTTTCGTATTTTTCGATATTAGGTATGACTTCTTTTTCATAAAATTTTCGTACTGTTTCACGAAATGCATCATGTTCTGCATTAAATAATTGACGTGGCGGCATGTTGTTGAGTGGGCGAATCGCTCCAGATTGCATTTTGAATATCCTATTCATTTTTATGGCTTTGTCTTCAACTTATAAGATGCAGCGTGTGACTGCAATGTGCAGAACATTCAAAAGCAAGAATTGCGATGAAGCATTCGGTCAATCTTTGAAAACACTCCACTTCAATGGGGTGGATGAGTTACACTAGACGGGTTCAACGATTGGGGAAGACAATGACTGATGAAATCAGCTTAGAAGAGCGTAAAGTAATCTACCGCGCACGTCGTGGTTTAAAAGAGATTGATGTTTATTTTGATCCCTACGTCAAAAATTACTATTTACAAGCCGATGCAGCTGAAAAAGACATGTTTGCAGAACTCGTTGCTGCAGAAGATCCAGATTTGTTGGATTGGTTTATGGAAGTTAGTGAACCGCCACGTCCTGAATTAAAAACGTTTATTCAAAAATTAAAACATTACGTTCATGGATAATCGGCAATTCAAACTGAAACGCAGTTTTTTATCGCATGCGTTTCAGTTTTTTATTTTTGCGGTATTGATGACGCTGCTTTATCAGTTACTAACACCTATGCTTTGGGGGGTATTTTTCCTCATTGGACTAGTGGTTTATGTACTGTTTTTCCGTAAGCATTTACACGTCGCCAGTCTAGATTATTTGGATGGAACTGATTGGTCTTTGCAACGGCTCAACCGTCCAGTGCAACGCGTTCAAATTAGCCATATTTTGGATCATCAAATGTATATCGTGGTGTATTTTATGCATGCGCGTGCAAAACCAGTGATTATTTGGCGCGATCAATTGTCATTGAAACAGTGGAAATCACTCAAAGTATTGGCCAAAATGATCTAATTGTTAGACAGCCTTAATTTTTAAAATTCAATAAAATGAAAATATTTCATTATCTTATATTGCAGGTAAAATAATCTTGTCTGACAGGATTGGATTTTATTGGCAAAATATTTAAATTGTCTGACAATTTTAAGCTGTGCGGTGATTCTCTGCCTATATATTAGCCTTACCAACAGCCGTTAAAGGAAATCATCATGATGATGCCAACTTGGATGTTTCTGGTAATAGCGATTGTGTTAGCAATTGTTATAGGACGACTAGGAACAGTGCTGAAGGAACAGTTAACTCAAAAATAAGCAGTCAAACGCTTTCACAGTTAATAAGTAGCATGTGCCGAACCGTCGCTATGCTACTTTTTTTTTGCCTAAAATTTAGTCTTTCTAAAAAATCAGTCAATTGCATTCAGCGTGATTCATGGCACAGTGTGTCGTTCAAATTAGAGCAAATACTCTTTTATTCATTTTTTGCTTCTGATATGTTTGTCGTGATGGACATAAACACAATTATAGAGGACAGGAAAATGTCGAGCGTCCAAAAAATATGCCAGGGTGTGGCAGTTGTAGCAATAACAAGTACATTATTCGCGGGTTGTTCACAGGTTGTAAAAACCGGTGCTAATGTTGCACTCGGATTTACCGAAAAACATATTGTGCCACCAATTTTAGCCATGGAAGATGCTGAAATGGTGTGTAATTCAGGTAATTCATTAACCCCAGCCATTATGGCCACCAAAGATATGGGCGCAGACCCAACACGTGTGGCTGTGTTGATGTATTCAGCAGCAGGGATTTGTGCAGAACAAAAAGCCTTGGATGCAGAGTTACGTTATTTACGTGCATCTAAAGCTAACCAAGTAACCGAAGCACAGGATGCCCGTGTTGAGCAAAAGCGTTGGGCGGCACTTGCGGCACAGCGTCAATATACCGGCTATCAATTATTTCAAGATCGTTTTGAAAAGAAGTATAAGAAAAGTCTAGGTGAAGGCTGTCCAAAAATGAACAGCGACATTGACCAAACAGTGTATATGTTGGGAATGTTAAGTGGCTTACAGGCCATGACCAATGATATTAACTCAGGTGGGGCGGTAAACGTTCCGAAAGACATTGCTGCGATTGTTGAACGCGGTATGGTGTGTCTGAATAATGAAAAATTCTGGGGCGCACCAAATGCAACCCGCGCTGTGATCTGGACTTTACTGCCGGGTGCTGGAGATGGAAAACCTGATCCATACCAAACCTTAAAACAATCCGCGCAAATTGGTGAGCAAAAAGGCGTGAGACTATCTCATGCGTTATATGCCGTTGCTGCACAGGCCAGTGGCGATGATGCGAAAATCCGTGATGCCTTACGTACCTTTGCACAAGCGCGTAGTGATGAAAAACCTGTTAACCCACAATTTAAACTCATCGATAGTATGGCTGAAAGCATGGTGAAAGGGATTTCAGATCGTTATTGGACTGAACATACAGGCGTTCGTACGGCTGATGATGGTATGGAACATTTCTGGGATGAAAGTGCCAATAGTTCTGAACTCGATGATTTGTTTAGTGGTGATATTGAAACCAGTGGCACAGCTGCAAATTAATCTTTGCAATAGCGTTTAAAAGTGAGGTACAGGAGGAGCGAAAATGAAACTACAATTTTTAATACCGAAAATTGTCTTTCTTGCCGTATTCGTTTCGATCTGTGCCTCGCTACAGGTATTTAAAGATTATTTTATCTATTGGCAAGATGATTTATTTCATGACTTTTGGCGCTTATGGACTGCCCATTGGGTTCACGTCGGTTGGATTCATTTTGCTTTAAATATGTTGGCCTTTATCTGCTTACCGTTTATTTTTCCAAGAGTTTCAATATGGCACTTTGTTGCCATCTTATTGATTTTATCCCCTTTAATCAGTCTAAGTTTCTATTTTTTCCTCCCCGATATTGAAGCCTATGCAGGATTATCAGGTGTCTTGCATGGCGCTTATGTTGCAGTCGCTTGCGTACATTTAATGTATAAGCGGGAGCGGAATTTTGCAGCCTTTGTCCTGTTGCTGATTTTGGCAAAATTGGTGTGGGAAAATACCGTGGGGAACACCGGAACGGCAGAATTAATAGGAAGCCCCGTTTTAGTCGAAGCCCATTTATTGGGGGTGATTTGGGGCATTGTCATCGCCGTGTTTTATCTTATTGGTAATTATTTCTGGGATCGCTAGCGCACTTTAGGTGATTGGGTTGACAAAAAAAACCGAAAAGAAAAATACATATTGTCATTTTAATGTTTTGAATATTGATGCAAATTTAAACGTAATAATAAAACAGTTAGGTCAGGGAAAGGAACTTCTCGAGCCGATAAGGAAAAGGATGCTTAGCCCCGCTAGGCTCCAAAATAAAAAATAGGAAGACTCATGCAAAATGATGCACAAAACAGATCCGGCATCGTCGGGCTGTTAAGGTATGTCTGGACAGAATGGATTTCGACTCTAGTCGTGTTGATCTTGCTTCTGCTTACATTGATTATCGGGACAGGGGAGATGATTCATGGTCAGCTTCTGCGTACTGGTGAGCGTTTGTATGGTAATGAAAGCATTGGGATGCAGTATTCATTTTTACGTGCAGAACCGACCAAGCCAGATTGTGACCGCCACCCAGATGTAGAAAAAATGGTGCAAACGCAAATGAAAGCCAATGCGGCCGACGAATTTGCTGACATTTTTGGTACAGCATCTGAGAATGACGTTCGTTCGTCTATTTTAGCGAGTGTGCAGCAGTGTGAAGAAAAGTATCAATTTTATGATAAAGCCATGCAACATATGGAGAAGCATCCGAGTATTCGCGCCTATCGTAATTTTGAAACAAGCTTCTTCGGTATCTTTAAATTTGGTACTGAAAATCGCGCCATTTTGTTGATTTTTATGGTGGTTATAGCTGCGATTAGTGCGACATTGAAAATTCATCATATTGGTCTACGCGGTCCTGCAACCAAGAAGGATTATCGTGTTTATAGCCTGATGATGAGCTTCGGTAATGGACTGTTAACCTACTCAAGTATCAGCCAATTCAATTCAGTGAAAAATTCGGGAGTTCCAATGACCACCGAAACTGAACTGATTTATTGGATGTGGATGACGCTGTTCTCAATCCTGACATTGATCAGTGTTTTGCAATTGTTTAGTCCGCCAAAAGATGCCAAAGAGGGCGGTAGTCTTAGTTTCGCGTTCCTAAGCGTGCCTTTATATGCGTATATGGCGTTGATTACAGGTATCGCCTTTATCTTCTTTATGGACTACCCGATGGGGCAAGGCATCTATTTAGGGCAATTGGTCGAGTTTTCAAGTATTTTCCTGAATCTAGCGTTATTCATTTGGGCGGGTATGTTGTTGAAGCAAACCCGTGTCGTAGATTTATTCTTGAATATTTTACGCCCATGGAACTTAGCTCCTGAGACTTTAACATGGCTGATTTTAATCGCAGCAGCATTGCCTACAGCCTATACTGGAGCATCGGGGATCTTTGTCATTGCGGCAGGCGCGATTATTTATAAGGAAGTGTGGAACGCTGGCGGACGCCGTCAATTTGCCTTGGCTGCAACAGCAATGTCCGGTTCGCTTGGGGTGGTTTTACGTCCATGCTTATTGATTGTGGTTGTTGCATCGCTAAATAAAGAAGTGACCACGGATCCGCTTTATCAATATGGTATTTATACGTTCTTGCTGACATCTACGATGTTTTTAATTGTGTCGTTATTTTTTGCAGAACATAAGTTCCGTATTGCTCAAGCCAATGTGGCAGCGCCGCAGTCAGGACGTGCCTTCTTAGCCGTTATTCCTTATATTGTGATTTTCGTGCTGATTTGGATGTTCTATAAATATTTATTGAATACAGATTTAAATGAATTTACTGCACCAGTCATGATGCCTGTTATTCTGCTGATGATCGTTTTAGTGGATAAATTACGTCATCAGCCAGCACCATTGTCAGCAGTTGGGCATTGGGATGAAACACTAACAGCAAATTATAGTGCGAATGCTGAACCTGCTTTAGCCGGCGCACAGGTTGCACATGCAGAATACCGTGAAGGATTACATGGTAATAGCACAGATGATGGGCAGGCTGCGAATCATACAGTGGCTCAATCCAGCTCTATGCAGATTCTACGTCAAGTTGGTTTTTGGAAGTCGATGCATATTTCGACCAGTGAAACCGTTGGACATATCGGTGCTTTGGTTATTTTGATGGCGCTTTCGGTAAGCGTTGGTGGATTGCTAGAGCGTACTGAAGTCATGAGTTTATTCCCAACTGATATCAGCAGTACTTTTTTGGTTATCACATTGATTGTCGGATTGATGGTCTTTGTGGGTATGATTATGGATCCGTTTGGCGCAGTCATTTTAATTTCTGCAACTATTGCTCCTGTAGCCTATCAATACGGTATTCATCCTGTGCATTTTTGGATGATTACACTCATTGGTTTTGAGCTAGGTTATGTTACGCCTCCAGTTGCATTGAACCACCTCTTGGCCCGACAGTCGATAGGGGATGCTGAAGTCAATGAAGCGGATGCTGAAGTTCGTCACTTGTCGTTTTATTACCGTTATGAACGTTGGATTTTGCCGCTGATTGTGCTGTTCCCTGCAATGTTGATTATTGCGTATCTGCCGTATTTCTTTAAGCTGTTTGGTTGGTATCAATAAATTAATTTTGAAGCATTAAAAAAGCACCTTCAGGTGCTTTTTTATTGAATAAGGGGCTGTGCATTTGATGGTAAATGGTTTGAATCTTTATGACTTTTTAAACTTATTTTGTAGGATTGGACTACAGAGCAAAATCGCTAAAAATATAAAAGCAAAGCCGAATAGGCTGTAAATGTCTGGCAGTTCCTGCCAAAGAACAAAGCCCCAAATACCTGCAAAAATAATCGTGATATAGTTCACGGGGCCAATTTGACCTGCGGGTGCGAGCTTATAGGCATTGGACATAAAAATTTGACTGATATTGGCCAAAAGTCCCGCTGTAATCAGAAAAGCTAACTCTTTTAAACTATAGGGACGCCAAAGCCAGAACATCGGGATCATGGAAATGAGTGTGCCAAAAAAGCAGAAATAAAACACGATGCGTTCAGGTGGTTCAGTTGCAGTAAGGGCACGGACAGTGACAAATGCCATGGCTGCCAAGAAGCTTGCGCTCAGTCCGATGAGTGATAACTGATTGAACATTCCTGCATCGGGCTTTGCGACGAAGAGCACGCCGATTAAACCAATGACTGCGGCAATGAGCATACTCAGGGTCATTTTTTCTTTTAAAAATAACCATGCAATTAAGGGGATAAAGATCGGTGAGGAATAGGTGAAGACCATGGCATTGGAGAGTTTTAAGTGTGCGATGGCATAAAAAAAACCATACATTGCCACTAAGCCCACGATTGAACGCCAGGTATGCATCCACAGTTTTTCAGTTCTAAAAAACCTGCTGCCTTTTTGTAGGATCAAAGGGAGAAAGATCAATAAGCCAACCGCATTGCGAAAAAATACGATGGTGGCATTATCTACTGTGTGAGATGCGTAGTGTATACAAACCCCCATGATGGAAAAAAGCAGCGCTGATAGCATGAGAAAGCCAATTGCTTTGGGGATATTTTGTGGTGTAGTAGTGGACATAACAAAAAGGCTAGAAAATCTGATGATATTCTAGCCTATAAGTACGCATGGTGTAGCAGAAGTCGGTTATTTTGCTTGTTGTGCTAACTGTGCTTCGAGTAATTTAATTTGTTCTTCTTTCAGTTTAATCAGTTCATCTGCATCTGAATGTTGCTGTTTTAAACTTTGCTCCTGATCATTCAATTGTTGTTGAATGTCATCTAATTTGGCAATTTCTTCTTTGGCTAAAGAGGCATTTTCAGGCACAGCTGCATCTAAAATGTCTTCTTCGACCAATTTAATGGTGTCAGTCTCTGCGGCAGGGACTGATGCTTCAGTTTCAGATTGGACTGGGACTGCAACAGGCGGTTTAGCCGGTGCAGCGACCATTTCTTCTTGAAGTTCAGATTTATCTGCTGTACTGCTGCTTAACCATTGATATGCAAAAAAGATAGCAATCAATAACGTTAAGCCCCCAATGATTCCAACTAACAGTTTTGGATTATTTCTTTGATCTTCTGTCATTTTTGACCTTAATTTTTATTTAGACTGACGTGGCTTAAATTGGATCACACCGATATCGTCTGGCACGGCGGGTTGTTCAGGTTGATCGACATGAGTCGGTCGATTTTCACTGTAACCACAATCAATGCATTCGATCCATTCGTCTTCGCCAGAGGTCAGCATGACAACCCGGTCCATCGCTTGGCATTTTGGACATTTTGCACCTGCAATGAAGCGTCGTTTAATGGTCATCATACTTACCTTGAATCTAACTAAGGTCCTTAGTTTAAGCGTTTTTAGATGCGTTCGTCCAACCTTGATGACGCAGCAAAGCATCTATTTTTGGCTCGCGTCCGCGGAAATTGATAAATGCGTCAAGTGCCGTATCTTTTCCGCCAACTGCTAGAATAAATTGTCTAAACGACTTGCCAGTCGAAGTATTAAAAATTCCTTCATTTTCGAATCGGTCGAAGGCATCACTCGCCAAAACCTCTGCCCATTTGTATGAATAATAACCAGCAGCGTAGCCACCTGCGAAGATATGACTGAAACCATGTTGGAAACGGTTGTACGAAGTGGTGGGTGCAACCGCATATTTTTGACGAATATCATCTAAGGTTTGTTGGATGCTTGCAGCGTCCAAAGCAGGGTTAGCCTTATGGATATTTAAGTCAAACATGGCAAATTCAATTTGACGTAAAGTTTGCATCCCTGATTGGAAGAAACGCGCATCTTGCAGCGCTTTAAGCAGGTGTTCAGGCAGAGTGTCTTGGTTTTCAATATGCGCACTCAGCATATCTAAACTGTCTTGATCCCAAGCCCAGAATTCCATGAATTGGCTTGGTAATTCCACCGCATCCCAAGCGACACCGTGTGTACCTGCCACAGCAATATTATCCACTTCGGTCAGCAGGTGATGTAAGCCATGTCCAAATTCATGGAATAGGGTGATGACTTCATCATGCGTTAAAAGCGCGGGTTGATCTGCCACAGGTGGGGTAAAGTTACACACCATATAGCAAATTGGTTTTTGTAAACCTTGTGCCAATTGCATGCGTGAACGGAAACCACTCATCCATGCGCCGCCGCGTTTGCCTGTACGGGCATATAGATCAAAGTAAAAACCACCAATCACTTGACCTTGATCTTCAAGTTCAAAATAACGTGCATCAGGATGCCAAACAGGGGCAGCGCGCTCAATAATATCGACATCGTATAAACGCTTGACGATGCTAAATAGACCTTCAACCACTTTCGGTGCAGGGAAATATGGTTTTAACATTTCTTGTGAAAGGTTAAATTGCTGTAATTTTAATTTTTCAGAATAGTAGCCTGTATCCCACGGTTGTAAGGTATCAATCCCATCTTGGGCGGCAATGGCTTTGAGTTCGGCAATTTCTTGTTCTGCAGGTGCACGAGCATGTTCTGCCAGTTCACGCAGGAATTGATCGACTGCTTCGACACTTGGTGCCATTTTGCTGGCAAGGGATAATTCTGCATAGTTGTTAAAACCGAGCAATTGCGCCATTTCTTGACGTAAACGCAAGATTTCTTCCATGATCGGGGTGTTGTCAAATTCAGACTGGGCTGATTGATCGGACGCGCGAGTAGTGTATGCCTGATACAAGGTTTCGCGCAAAGCACGATCATCGGCATAGGTCATAATGGCTAAATAGGCAGGAATATCCAGTGTTGCCACAGCTTGTTCCAATTCGCGTTGCTGACCATATTGTTTCAGCAATTCAACGCTGCTTGGCGGTAAACCTTTGAGCTGATCTTCGGACAATACTTTGTAATAGGCTTGGGTGGCATCCAACACATGATTGGAAAAGTCTGATGACAGTTGCGATAAACGCGCTGAAATTTCAGCATAGCGTTTTTTAGCTTCACCTTCTAAGGCCACACCTGACAGTTTAAAGTCGCGCAATGCCAGTTGAATTGCGCTTTGTTGTGCAGCAGGCAAATCTTTAAAGGTGTTGGCGTCGTGAATATGTTGATAGCTTTGATACAACACCGTGTGCTGACCCAATTGAGTGTAGTAGTCGCTTAAACTTGGTAACAGCGCTTGATACACTTCGCGGGTTTCAGGATTATTCATGACCGCATTTAAATGTGACAGCACGCCCCATGCTTCGCTCATGTTATTTTCGAGCTGATCAATCTGTTCTAAAACATTTAATTGCGCCGTCGTATTTTCAGGTACTGCAGTCAGATTATTTAAAAAGTTTTGTCCCTGCTGAATGGCATGCTCAATTTTTTGTTTTAAATCTGCCAGGGTAATTTGATCAAATTGTGGAACAGGCAAAGTTGCCTTTTCTAATGTCATGTCGGTCTGCCGATTTATTTCCTGTGTTATTTGTAGAAGTAAGGCTTCTAGAAGGATAAATCAAGCCTTGGGTGCTATTTATTCGCTCTTGTTTCACCGTGGATAGATTGAATATCTTGGATGTAGGTGCCAAAGCGCCCCTCAATGACCGATAATTTTATGAATAGATTTTGATTTTTGTAGTGTTCATATTCATCTACATTGATTCGAAACATACCAGTAGAGTCATACGGTGTTTCAATAGAATAGTAGACACTTCCTTTTTTACCATGTTTTTTAACAGCGCTTGCTTCCAATGTCACCACAGTAGGTGTACCCAAAACTAGGGTATGAAGCAGAGGAGGATAGACAACTAGATTTAAGTAAAGAAACAGAATTACAAAAATAGGGAAGAGGAGTAAAAAATAGAATTTTGGCTTTTTTTGTACATTTGTCCATGTACGTGGAATGATCCATTGTCCGTATCTATGCAGAACATAAAAGTAGATCAAAACAGCCAAATAAATCAACGTTGCAACAATGAAGGCTGTGATTTTGACTTGATTTGTTGGGGTGAAGTCTATAAAAAAGAGAGCAATCAGTGCTGAAATACTAAGTACAAAGACTAAGCATATTACATATTCATGGTAATAGTATTTAGTAATTTTCTGTGATGTCATGATTTTTAAGTGGTTTATTTTTATAGAGATATATTAAATGAAAAAGGGAGCCAATCAGCCACTGCTGTCCCATAGTTTGCTTTAAATAAAAAAACCTGAGTCCTAACAGTTAAAATATGAGTGCAAACAAACACTTTAACGACCAGGATTCAGGTTTTGTCACATCA
>NZ_VOYA01000038.1:0-12127 GCF_013420465.1 Acinetobacter sp. YH01005
AAAGTCGTTTGAATGATTTCTTCTTGGTCTACGTGCCATAAAATACTCCATATATTAATGTTTATAACATCATTTGAGCAGCAGAGTATCACTTATAGGAGTTGTTCAAATTTCCGGATCCATCTCTGACCGCATAGTCCAGATTTGCCAACATAAACGACTTATCCGGATCGGGATGCTGAAGCACGGCATTGACTCGTCTCACTTTATTATTGGTATGCAAGCTGTAGTACTCCGCTACCAGTGGCTCTAACTGTTTTCCCCAATACAACGGTGCAACGCCTGAACTGTCATCATCAACATTCTGCTGAGTTCGACCAGTTTTAATCATCCACAGTTCCAGCATTGACATGTAGGGATTCAATCCACATGCGGTTGCGGCATCACTACTGCCAATGCCTTGCTTACGCACTTCTAGCCATTCCTGGTAATCCATGTTTTTGGTATTGGCTAAACGCTTAGCTGTCGCTGTTCGTTTAGCTACGGTATTTGATTCATTCATCTCATTCGGAATTAGGAAATGAGGGAGTTGAGGGGTATTTATCGGTGCAATCTGATTCATGCTCTGATCCTTATAAATAGTGAGTTCTGTAAAAATTTTTGGCATAAAAAAAGCCACATCTGGAGATGTGGCAAAAGGGGGGGTTCACTGGAGAAGGATCATCTGCATGACCCTTGACCATTATTGTAATAGCACTGGCTTAAATGAAACTTAAACCACTAAGCGAAGGGCCTGTTCCAGTCCACGCTGCTTTAACGCAGCACCTGCACCAAACCAAGCTGAATCGAGACGATGATCCGTACTCATTGCACGACGTTCATGATCGGCAAACTCTGTAATACTGCACAGTAGACCATAAGCAGTATCTTTGGCTGAGCTGAGTTCTGCACCTCGCCCCTGTCCATTAAACATGTTCATGACTTTAGTCATGGCACGTCCATTCGGTTCAGGCTTTTCTTTGGTTGGAGTTGGAGTAGCGATATTGCGATAGAATTGAATGATGTTCTCCTCCTGATCAGCAGCACTCATGTTGGTATTGTTAAACACCGCATCAAAATAAGCAGCCGCTTCGCCTTGGGTGACTTTACGCTGACTCAGCTGTTTCATTTCATACATGTGTTCATCCCATGCACGAACTGAGATGCCCAATTGTTGTTTGACCTTATCCGCATCAAACTTAGTGCTGTGTGGCACTTTGACTACACCTGCACTGCTGCTTTGTCCACGTAGGGCAATCGCTAAGGTGTTATTACACACCACACGGATATTGGTGAACTGTGCTGTGGTGGCCAACGTACCATCACAGGCGGTTGCCAATAAAATATAACCATTGCTGACATCCTTGCCCTTGAGTGCTGTGCTTTGTCCAGTACGTGCCAATGCCCAGAACTTCTTCCCACCTTTGAGTACACCTGCGGTTTCCAGCTCAAAGCCAGATTGCTCAGTCAGATCCCGGTAGAACTCCAGAATCTCTTTGGGCTGCACTTCCTGATAACGCTGACTGACCACAGACAAGGGAGCATGAGTATCGGAACGATACAGCACTCGCTGTTCTTCATACGGCATGATGATGCTTTGCCCACGTTCATTCTGTGCCATGTAACTGACATTCGAGGATTCGATGCGCCAATCCATACCTGCTTGCTGGGCCCAGATTTCAATCGGCTGATTTTGAGTGAGTTGATTACCTAAGCCATGCCAAGGGGTATCACCGACATAAGCCATTTGTTCAAGTTGATGTGCCATATTTATACCTATTATTGTTAATTGATTTGAAAAGTTAAATTGCAGTCATTACAGGTGTAAGACTTCTCGTTTTGTACGAAAGGAGATCCAGAATGCTTATGTAAATAATAATTAAGTACATAGCCTAAGCTGGCTCCTGTAATTTCTCCAATTACAGGAGGAATTCTGTAAGCTTTAGCTAATTCTTTGCCAATGAAGATAAGTGTTGGTTGTGACCAGATTTGGCTTGGGGCTTGGTTAGATCTTTTTGGAGCTAATCCAAGAAAAGTTATTTCTTTACTATGACAAGCAGGGCAAGTCGTCATATGGACACCTCTAAAATTAAAAAAGGTCTGCTGAGCAGACCTTATGGGTAATTATCATTTTTGTAATATGTATCTGAAATATATTGGAATTATTGGAAAGCCATTCTAATTTTGTTGAGGTCTAAATATTTGATTTTGAAATCTAGCAAATTTTTATCTAGGGCTTGTCGATTAAACTCTTTAATCAGTAAGTGGTCATTTGTTAAACAGGTTAATTGATTAATAGTTCTGGCATTCCTTTTTAAATCACATTTATAAGGTTGCATAAATTTAGATAACTTATCCGTTATGGATTTTTTTGAAAAATCGTTTTTAAGATTATTCCAAACTTCAGACTCAGAAGAGCGTTCTAAAAGTTCTTTTAAATCAATAAGATGATCATCCAAACTATATTCAGGATTTATATTTTTACATCTGTAATACTTAATGCCAATCAATGAGTAAAGTTGGGAAAGGATCCTATCATTGTCGGATGAGGCATTTTCAATTGAGTCTAGGTCATTTAAGAATCTTCGAATAATATTTTCATTACGCAAAACATTTTTAAATGTATCCTCTGAATGCTCTGCGATATATCTATCAAGAAACATTCGATTCTCGAGATATTGAATTAAAAAGCTGACGAAGATGTCTGGGAGATTAGATGGTTCTTCATTAAGACGCAAATTCAAGCTTATATAATCATTACGGATTTCTTCATCATTAAAGACTTGAGATATATTTTTGACTTCTATAAATGATGTAGATGTATTGAGTGTATTTGGCACATGATATTTATACAAAAGGCTTTGTTTTAAATAAGAAATTTGTTCTATTCGCTGTTGACTTAACTGATTTTCGTCGTCGGTATTTTTTAAAAAATTAATATAATATTGAATATCAAAAGTGTCTCGAATCAAGCTATCAAGGTCATTATGACTAATAAGATCGCTTATAGAGTAAGTTGATGAAAAATAGTAATAATCAATTCCATAGGTATTCGCACACTCAAGAATATCTGTAAAAATATCAGACAAACTTTCTAAAAAAATAGTAAATTTTTGAAAGTTAATACCACTCATGGTTAGTTTTTCTTCAGAAGTATTTAAAAAGCTGGTCTGAAAATAGCCAAAGCAAACATCTATCAATTTCAGGTCAGAAATAACATTACTAATCAATTCACTACGTAATCCTTCTGCTTCCGGCTCAATACTAAAATGATTCGGTATCTCTAGAAATCTTTTTATTCTTTCAACTATCAATTCTTCTGAATGTAGGAGCTTTTCAAAGAGCAGTGGATATGTCAACTCAAATTGAAATTTAAGAATTTCTAAATTGGTGATTCGTCTAAGAGTTGGATGTGTCTTACTTTGTAATGATGAAAAACTAACGGTAGGCATAATATCAATATTTCTAGGATGGTTTGGGTACAGCTTGGAAAAATGAAAGTGCATTCTATTCCTAAGAGTTATCGAAGGAGCCTAGCATGAATTCAATTTCTGATTTCAAAATTGTAAGACGTAAAGAGCTTGAACAATTAAGTGGTCTTAGCCGGTCAACAATTTACGACAAAATGAATCCAAAATCATCTCGCTATGATAAGGACTTTCCTAAGCCAGTCAAACTAAGTTTGAATGCGGTGGGATGGTTTGAACAGGATATCCATCGCTGGTTAAAAACTAGGAGTTTAGCCCAGTACTAAATAGGATAACTTTCCAACGAGTTAACCATATAAATGCCCAGCTATCTAAGCGATTAAGCTCACCAATGCATTGTTCAGCCAATGAGCAGACTTTAGGTACTTAATAATATTAAGGGTTTATATATCTTCTATTAATTATACACATGAGCCTTCTAAGAAATAGGTATAGCCCACAAGCTATACCTTCAGGGAGAACTCATGTCTGGAAAAAGTAATGACTATGAGTAAAAATGACAAAATCATATCGCAATTTGAAACATCAGACACTGCTTCCTATCTTTTAGAACAAGCGGATAAGGACTACTCTAAACTTGAGACGTTAATTGATCTTATTGTTGACAATAAGATTTCTAGTGCTTTTCCTAAATTACAGACAGGGCGGTTTAAAAAAGCGGACCCTTTGGTTAGAAATCTGTTATCTCAATGTCCAGATCCCGATGATTTGACTGAATTAGCGATTAATAATGAATATACTCAAGTGTATATGCGAGCATATGAAGAAATATTAAAACCTATAAATTTTGAACCACGCTATTTTAAAAATTTTCAAGCAAATGATGTTCTCCCCATCGCGGGAGAACCTATTATCTTTGCAGATCTAGCAAATGCTTTTGTTTCTAAAATTTTTTCAGGCACACTGGAAGATGAATTTATTCAGGCACAGAGCAATCGATTTGAAAGATTAAAACATCAAGAAGCGCGTGCTATTCAGTTGCTAAACAAGCTTAGAGTTAAATATTCAAAGTTACTAGTCTTGCGTCTTGATTTTGCAATTGCGAAAAAATGTAGAAATCTTTCTGAAGATTTGAATCTGATCAGAAAGATGTTTAAGAAATTTTTGAAATCAAGATTTTCAATACATCAGCGACCTATTGGTTATATTTGGAAACTAGAATACGGCGTTGATAAAGGCTATCACTATCATACTATTTTCTTCTTAGATGGTAATAAACATCAAAAAGACGAGATTATAGCTGACCAGTTCGGCAAGGAATGGGTACAACTTACTGAGGCTAAGGGAAGTTACTACAGCTGTAATGGTTCAAAAGAACGCTATAAATATTTAGCTATTGGAATGTTACATCATGATGATGAAAAAGCTCATAGCGCATTAGAGTCACTAGTTATCAAATATTTCACTAAAGATAAGCAACACGCGTTTATACCCAGTGGTAGTAGGCTCAAAACATTTGGTACAAGTCAGATGCCAGCAAGTAAACGTAAATCAGGCCGCCCTCGTAGAGCGACATAAATCTACATATCACCGAAGTTATACCTGCTCATTCACCTGATGAGCAGGGCACTAAAAAAATACATATCAGAGCCTATATATGAATACATACGCAGCACTATCGCCACAGACCAAAGTAATTCCAGTTCCTGTAAATTATGTTTTACCACAACAAGCTTTGGTGCTTACAGAAGCACTCAAGTTATTTAAAAAAATTACCTCACCCTCTGCCCAAATTTTAAGGGTAAATACAAATACTAACAATAACTTAGGATATCTTTCTACTGATCTATTGAATCATTTTTTGTACGTAGCCTCGAACTACTTTGACTGCTTTGATCCACAGTTAGGTGAAGAGCATGTTTTTGATCCACAAGTACAAAAAGTATTTCAATGTTTCAGAGAATGCTTTGGGCTAATTAGAAGTTTGCCCCTGCCGGTTCACTGTCAAAAAGATGATCTGCATTTCAGAAATATCATGCTGATTGAGCGATGTTGGAATGAGCTACGCGGTAGGGCATTAGTTGACGAAAAAACGATGACTAAAGCAATTTTAAAAACTTCTCAACAGGTAAAAGATCAACAAAACACGGTTAATCGATTTGTTGCCAGACTTTTACGTGAGCATAAACAGATCTGTATTCATCAGGTGGATTTCAAGTTTGATGCCATTTACCGACGTACGAGTATTCCATTACAGCCTAAAGATGAGCAGCAGTTTGCAGCGGTTGTACGTAAGTTTATCAATATGCTGAAAAAGGAGAATTTAGATAATTTACATGGATTTGCCTATCAAATATCTAAAGATCTCAATGGACAGTATTGCGGTAGAGTATTTGTATTTACTGATGTGGGACACCCTCTGAAGCACCCTACTTTAGATCAACCTTTAAGGTTTAACCTTCTTAGTCAAGAATTATGGGTGGATCTGAAAATAGCTCTTATCTGTGAGCAAGCGTTTTTGGTTGAGATCAATCATGTGGTAGGTGCTTCATGGGGCTATCAAGATTGGTCCAAGTATTTTAAGTCTATTATTGAACCTATGAAAATGCATCATTACTCTTCGAAAGGAATTAGACCTGACTATAAGCTTATGATTTTTTAATTCTTCAGCAAAAGCATTACTATAAAACTCCCATACTAGAGATGGGAGTTTTATTTTTTATGGCTTTCTGTCCATAAGTTGAAGTAAAGCGACATCGAATGTCTTTTTCCACCTTTTTACTGCTGCATGTTATAGAATTTTAGGTAAAATCATTTTATTAATGATTTACTTATTTGGACTTCCATAACAATGACCCAAGTACAACTGCAACAATTACAAAAACAACTTTGGAATATTGCCAATACTTTACGTGGCACCATGGGCGCCGATGAATTCCGTGATTACATTCTGGGTTTTATTTTCTTTAAATATTTATCAGAAAAGTCGGTGAACTTTGCCAACGAATTGCTCGATGGCGAAGACCTCAGCTTTTTAGAATTAGATGAAAATAATCCTGAGCATGTACCGTATATCGAAGAAATCAAAAAGAATGCCATTGCCGAAGTTGGTTATGCGCTCACACCAAAACAGCTATTCCACACCTTAGCCGAGCGTGGTCGTCAGGGCGAATTCATTCTGGATGATTTAACGGCAACCTTAAAATCAATTGAACAAAGCACGTTAGGCACCGACTCTGCCGATGACTTTGCCAACCTGTTTGAAGATTTGGATCTAAACTCGACCAAGCTTGGCAATAATGCCAGTGACCGTAATGCACTGGTGGCGAAAGTCCTGAGTCATTTAGATGATATTGATTTTGATATTAGTAATACCGAAGCCGATGTACTGGGGGATGCTTACGAATACCTGATTGGAGAATTTGCCTCAGGCGCGGGCAAGAAAGCTGGTGAATTCTATACCCCACAAACGGTATCGACTTTACTGGCGAAGATTGTCACCCAAGGCAAAGACCGTTTACGTTCAGTCTATGACCCGACCTGTGGTTCAGGTTCGTTATTGCTTCGGGTAAAACGTGAAGTGAAAGATGTCGATATGATTTACGGTCAGGAGATGAACCGTACCACCTACAACTTGGCGCGCATGAACATGATTCTGCATGACGTGCATTTTGCCAAGTTCGACATCAAGCAGGAAAATACCTTAACCCGTCCGCAGCATTTAGATAAAAAGTTTGATGCGGTGGTGGCGAATCCGCCATTTTCTGCAAAATGGTCTGCCGATCCGTTATTTTTACAAGATGAACGCTTTGCTGCGTATGGCAAACTGGCGCCAAGCTCCAAAGCGGATATGGCATTTGTACAGCACATGCTGTATCAACTGGATGACAATGGCACGATGGCGGTGGTGTTGCCGCATGGCGTATTGTTCCGTGGTTCGAGTGAGGGCGTGATTCGGCAGTATTTGATTGAACAGATGAACGTGGTGGATGCCATTATTGGTCTACCCGCCAATATTTTCTATGGTACCTCGATTCCGACCTGTATTTTGGTATTGAAGAAAAACCGTGAGCATAGCGGCAATATTCTGTTTATTGATGCCAGCAACGATTTTGAAAAGCAGAAGAACCAAAACAAGTTATTGCCTGAGCATTTGGATAAGATTGTTGCGGCATTTGAAAAGCGTGAAAATATTGAAAAGTATGCGCATGTGGCGACTTTGCAGCAAATCAAAGACAACGATTACAACCTGAACATTCCACGTTATGTGGATACCTTTGAAGCAGAAGCCGAGATTGATTTAGATGCGATTGCAAAACAGCTTCAAGCTTTGGAACAAGACAGCCAAAAGACTGATGCGGTGATTAATGGTTTCTGTGCCGAGCTTGGGATAGTTTCACCGTTTGCGGAGGTGAAATAATGCCTACACCAAAGTTAAGATTTAAAGAGTTTGATGGGGATTGGACGAGTAAGCAATTAGGAAAAATTATTGGAATTTCCTCAGCATCTCGTGTTTTTAAAGAACAATGGCAGGATTCTGGCGTTCCATTCTTTCGTACTAGTGATGTAGTTTCTATTTTCAAGAATAAAGAAAATGAAAAAGCATACATTTCTTTAGAGTTATTTGAAGAACTAGCTAAAAAATCAGGAAAAATTAAGCAAGGTGATTTATTGGTTACTGGTGGAGGGAGTATTGGTATTCCTTACCTAGTTGCAAATGATCAGCCTCTTTATTTTAAAGATGCCGATTTACTTTGGATGAAATCGTCAGGAATTGTTGAAGGACCTTTCCTTTATAATTTTTTTATTAGTCCTAAATTTAGAGAGTATTTAAAAAGTATTTCTCATACTGGAACAATTTCTCATTTTACGATTGAGCAAGCTAAAGCTACACCTTTTGGTTTCCCATCCAAAGAAGAACAAACCAAAATCGCTTCTTTTCTTTCACAAGTCGATGAAAAGATTAGCCAACTGACGCAAAAATATGAACTACTTAGCCAGTATAAACAAGGCATGATGCAAAAGCTGTTTAGTCAGCAACTTCGTTTTAAAGCGGATGATGGGAGTGAGTTTGGGGAGTGGGAGGAGGTTAGACTTGGAAATTTAGTTGATTTAACTTCTGGTTTTGCATTCAAAAGTGATTTTTTCTCGGAAGATGGAAATAAATTAATTACTCCAAAAAATTTTACGACAACGGGTAAGGCTAATTTTACCGATACAAATACAAAATGGACTACTGAAATATCTGATAAGAAGTATATTTGTAGACCAAATGATTTATTGGTTTTGCTAACTGATTTAACTCAGTCATGTGAGCTTTTAGGGAAGCCGATTTTATTAAGTCAAGACGATGGAAATGTACTTTTAAATCAGCGAATCGTTAAAATCATTCCTAATAGAAAACTAGAGAAACCATTTTTACTTTATTTGTTACTTACGGACGATTTCCACGAGTTAATTGCTTCTACAGCTTCAGGGACTACTGTTAAACATAGTTCAAATAAAGTTTTACAGAGTTTTCATTTTTATTTGCCTTGCTTAGAAGAACAAACCAAAATCGCCAATTTCTTATCTGCCATTGATCAAAAAATTGAAGTGGTGGCACATCAAATTGAACAAGCCAAAACTTGGAAAAAAGGCTTGTTGCAGCAGATGTTTGTTTAATAATTTCATATCAGCAAAGTGAAAAGTCACTTTGCTTTTTAATACTTTATAAAACTTAAAACAGGATCATGATGAAAAAACTTATACTTGTTGCTTTAATGACATTGCCAATCTTGGCACAAGCACAAACTTTTAAATATCAAAAAGATATTTCTGGTTTTAAGCACTATAAAGGAAGTGTGACCTTAACAGGAACATACTCACGTACTTTAGACCCTGAATATTTAGAATATATGGGCGATGGGATTTGCTTTGAACCTGATCAAAAATCATCTGCTCTTGTTCCTCGCCCAAAAGGTGATGAACGAATTGCATGGTTCTGCTTTAGCAATTTTGAGCAAGCCAAAAAAACATTTAAATTGCCAGATACCATTAAAAAAGACTATTGCAGCTATGAAGGTAAGGCAACGATTACTATTAAAGACTACAAGTTATTTGTTGAAGAAACAGAAGGTTTTGACTTAACCCAACTTGTTTCAGCAAAAAACATTACACCTGCAAAAGCAGTCAAATGTGAAACACAATATTAAAGCTGTTTCGTTAATGCATTTGGATAAGCCAAAAACTTGAAAATGGCTTGTTGCAATAGATGTTTGTGGAAGGGGAATTGTTATGGCGAATTGGTTAGTTACCGTTAATTACGATGAATTTGATTTAGAAAAAGCCTTTGATGCTTTACCTACAATTTATTGGAAAAACTCAACAACAACTGAGGGTAAAGGGTTACAGATTAACGATATTGTTTATGTGTATGTGACTCAACCAATATCTAAAGTCATGTATCAATTCAAAGTGATTGGACATGCTGATCCATCAGAATATCCCCTTGCTCAAAAAGCGTTTTGGAAAGATAGAACACAGCTAGATAGTATCAAGGGCTATGCTGTTTTTGAAAAGTTAAAGAAAGTCGATAAAGCTACTTTATCCTTTGATTATTTTGTCCAGAATAAATTAATTCCTGATGCGCCTATTCAAGGTCGCCGTACGGATCGGGACAAGGCTCCGAATGACCCTATTCGCATCTTCTTAGCGCATATTGTGAATGAGTTTAATAACGAGACTATTGCCACAGATTACCCAGATGAAGCTGATACTAAAAATAAAAGTTTTCCTGAAGGTGCAAAGCAAACCGTTCAAGTTAATCGCTATGAACGTAATCCTGAAGCACGTGCTAAATGTTTAGAAATTCATGGAACAAGCTGTGAAATTTGTAAGATGAGTTTTGCAGAAACTTATGGCACTTTCGCCAAAGATTTTATTCATGTGCATCACAAAACTCCTTTACACCAAATTTTAGAGAGTTATGAAGTCAATCCTGAAACTGATCTGATGCCAGTCTGCCCAAATTGCCATGCAATGCTACATCGACAGGAAAATGGTATTCCCATGACAGTTGAGCGATTGAAACTGTTATATGAAGTATCAAGAAGCTCAAAAATGTAAATTTGAATGGTAGTAAAACTTCTAAATTAAACACTTTAAAACTATAGAGAAGTAAATGAAAAAACTTTTAATTGCATCGCTCTTATGTGTACCGATGTTCAGCCAAGCACAAACTTTTTATTATGATCAACCTGCAACCATAAGTGGGAAACTACTCAGAATTAAAAGTCTGCATCCAAATCAAGAAGTGTTTGGGGGTAACCAGATTGCCTTGGCTTTAGATCAGCAAATCAATGTCGATGGTACAGAAGGTTTAGTCAAAACTAAACTTATCCAATTGGTGGATAATGACCCACGTTATTCTTCACTGTTTAAGAAAGAAGGGAAGTCGGTGCAAATTAAATGTAGTGAATTATTTAGATCACATACTGCCCATCACACGACTAAAGTGCTTTGTGTTGTTAAGTCTGTGGATTATAAATAATGGAATTACTGATTATAGTTCCTAACATGGAAAAAAAGCTTGTTGCAGCAGATGTTTGTGTAGGGGGGGGGGAATTATGCAAGAACTTACTAACGAAGAAGTTGAAAACTATGAGTATTTCTTTTACAAAGCGTTGGGATTTAGCACACCGAAAAAGGAAGCAACCATATTTGATACTGCATTAAAAAGTCATTTTGAAAATCCTATAACTGAGTTGATCGCTTTTTTTATTAATCCGAATGAAAGTCATGGATTAGGTGATAGCTTTTATAACGGTTTTATCTCAAGTCTAAACGCACTTGACGAGCTGAGAGATTTTGAATTCGGGCAATTTAATGCAATTTCCACACAAGAAACTACAACGAGTGGTAAGAGAATTGACCTATGGGTGGAAACAGATACCGCATTAATCATAGTTGAGTTGAAAGTTAACCACATCCAAAATAATCCATTTAAAGATTATGCTAGATGGGGTAACAATAAGTTAAAGCAAATTAATAAAGAGACTGAAAGGCTCTCTAAAGGTGAGAAAAAATTAGTTACTTTAGTTTTGTCATTGTATGGTGAGAGTGAGGAAGAAGGCTGGTATGCCTTTTCATACAACCATCTGACTGAATATATTCGAGGAGAACTAGCCATTCAGTTACTTAATAGCCCATTAAATAAATGGGGTGTATTTGCTCGAGATTTTTTACTGCATTTGGATAGTTTTATTGAACATTGGGAGCCTAATATGAAGCGTTTGAACTTTGTCGTAGATAACATGCAAAAGATCTCAGCTCTTATTGAGCTAAGAGAGCAAGCATATGGAGATATAACGGATCATATTAACACTGCAATACAGAAAGCGATTCAGGATTATGAGCCATACAATAAAACAAGTATTTGGGAAGGAACGCCTGCTATACGTTTTGGTAATAATCAATGGAATGATTGGTCTGAAACTGTCTTAAACCTCCAAATTGATAGAAATCCAATGAGCTGTACTTTAACTATGTTTGTAGATAACCAAACAGAGCAGGTAATCACAAAAGTTAGTCAGGCAATTAAGAGGAGTAAATATCTGATGTGTGCTTAAAAAACAGGAGGGTTTAACTTGGTAAACTATACATACTCATTAGGAGTTTACCATGAGCAAGAAACAGAAGACTTACACCGCAGAATTTAAAGCTGAAGCCATAAAAGCCAT
>NZ_VOYA01000039.1:0-12122 GCF_013420465.1 Acinetobacter sp. YH01005
TGTACACAGTGCACTGGGTTATGTATCGCCTTTTGAGTTTGAAGCAATGTACTATGATAAGATTAACCCGTTAGGTCAGGTGGCCTAACTTAAATAAAAAAGTCTCCGACAAACCCGGTACGGTTCACTAAGCAAGATAGATCCTCGCCATAATGAATATTTACAATGGCATCGAGACAATCTGTTTCGCAAATAATCTGAAGTACTGCACTTTAGGACAGCCTATCAAACGCACTAGAGATTATTCACTCCCACATGAATAGACTTTAGAGAGCGATTGATAGGCTATGCTGGTTTTACAAGGAAACCCTCTAACAATCATTAAATTGAAGAAAGAGTCACATAAGGCACCGGAGGTGCCAAACTCAAAAGCAATCATTGGTCTCAGCTTGAGACCAATTCAGTTCCTAAACGATCTCAATCTTAAATAAAATATTCTTCACTTGAGCACAACATTTTATGAGAGTGCTCATATTATGTCTGACAATATTTTATGATTTCTCATGAAAATCAAGCCTCTTTAAGTACGTACGCACGTACGTAAACTACTGATTCATTTTAATTATTTTCATTATGTAAACTTCTTTGTCATAGTTTCACCCACCATTAATCGATCCCGTTGAGTAAACAATGACTAGACCAGTACAATTCCCAATACCACCAAAAGCTTATCTAATAGCTCTCGAACACTTGTCTCAGCGTATAGGAAAACCAATAGAATTACTTACCATAATGGCATACGACCTATTACTCGAAAAATACTATGAACATACACCTCAACCCCAACAAATAGTCCCTCCTATCAGCAACCTACCTCAGCAAAGTAAAAACACCCCCATTTATTCTTCACAGTTGGAAGTGATCCCAACAGGAACTTCTTATGGACTTTTGCTTAAACAGGATGATGGTTATTGGCTCGATAGCAAGCCTTATCCCACTCTAAGGGAGGCTATAGATCGTATACAGGAGTACAGCATGCTTGGTTATACAAATCTAAAAAACTGGAGTCCAATGACTGGTGAATATCCAGTGGTAACTTTGCAAAAAATTAAGGGAACTCTACATTTATGGCTAGGTCAAGATACAGCTTGCAAAATGTGGAGTACTTCAAGTATGAATCAAAGTAGTGCCTATAAACTTACTACAAAATTATCAGAACAAGCCTATTGCGTTATGTGTGTGAAAAACTATTCCAAACTCAAGAACCCCAAATTACATTTAGTTTTTGATGAGAAAAACAAGCTTGTAAATACCCAGGATCTTTGCAATGACTTAATGTTTTAGCATGTTGATTTACAGGACAATATCCAATTTGGTATCACATTTCCAATGCCACTAGAATAAGGACTCAAGTAACCATCAACAAGGACGTTGATTAAATGATACAAAGTAACGAAGATGAAATAATACGAGCAACTATTGCTGCCTCTATGGAAATCATTGCAAGCAATACACCATTAAGAGCAAAGCCAGCGAAATCTACATTTATTGTTTCACCTGAAGATCATCGAATGTTAGAGATCATTTGCAGACTTACAGGTAAAACCAAGCAAGAATATTTTGCTACTGCCCTTCAGAATGCATTAAAGGAAAAGTCATACTTAAATGATATTCCAATTGAGAAGATCAAAGCATTAGCAACTGTATAGTTTCATTTTCTTAGTGCATTAAAAAAGCCCCTTCTTAAAGGGGCTTTTTTAATGCTTGGTTCAATCATGAATGTAACACTGCAATGTTACCAATTGACCTTGGAGGTTTACGATGCGAGTTCTAGTAGTCATCGTTATCATTATCCTAGTATTGATTTCGCAATCAGCTTACTAAGTTAATGGTCTGGGCGGCGGCAACCGCTCAGGCTCTCCTAAGTAAATGTAATTTAATAAAGGATAAACTTCAATACTCTATTAAATTATCCATAAACGTGGCTCATGCAATATTTCGCACAAATGGGATAACTTCAGGATTAGCATAGCTATAAGGTGAAACGAATCCTTTAACTGCAATATCCTGTAGATATCGGCTCCACCAATCCATCATCTTTTTTCGTTCCAACATATACTCAGCAACGTGTGTATATGCACCAACCACATCATTGCGTTCTTGATGACTCATTTGCTTCTCAATAGCATCTCTTTGGAACAACCCACATTCACCTAATGCTGAACGAGCCATAGCTCTGAAGCCATGAAAGCAAACCTCTTTTTGTGTGTCGTAGCCCATACGGCGTAAAGCAGTATTAAAGGTGTTTTCACAGATGAATGTCGTTTTCTTAAATGAGCTTGGAAAAACCAACTCCGAACTACTACTCAATTGCTTCACTTTAACCAATAAACTTAAAGCCTGTTCGGACAGTGGCACGATATGAGGTTCTCTCATTTTAGCTCCCCTATCAGAATGCTTAACTCCATTGACATGGTTTCGCTTCGCAGGAATTATCCATTGCTTCTTCTTAAAATCGATTTCATCCCATCTTGCAAATCTTAGTTCGGATGAACGTATGAAGATATGTAAACTTAACTCCAAACAAAGCTTTGTCATTTCATCACCAGAGTCAGCTTTGATTCGTGCTAGTAGCTCAGGGAGACGAAGAAGAGGTAAAGCTGGTCTGTGATTTTTAGGTGCAGTAAGATCCAGGCTCTCCATTTCTCTTGCATGGTTTACTTCAATGTATCCATACTGAACGGCATAACTAAAGATAAGTACTAGATCAGCCCTTATTCTCTGAGCATTATCAGCACTGGTCTCATAGATTTTGTTTAAGGTAATACGAAGATCTTTTGGCTTAACATCTTCGATCTGAAAATTACCAATATGAGGAAATAGATGGTTCTCAAATTTTCTCAATCTCTTTTTCTTGGTTTCTTCATCTAAAGGCTTCTTAACAGCATACAAATCAAGCCAAGTTCTAGTGATGCTTTCTAGCGAGTAGTTTCTGCTTTGAGTGCTCTCTAGCTTTTCCAAGTACTCCTTCGGATCAATGCCTTCAGCTTGAAGAGTCAAATACTCTCGTCTTTTTTCACGAGCAAAAGCTAATTTACATTGAGGATAATTTCCAATCGTAACAACTACACGAGATCCCTGCTTATTCTTGTATTGGAAAATCCACGTCTTTGTCCCAGACTTCCTTATCCGAAGGTACAAACCATCACCATCGCATAATGTATAGTCTTTGGAATTGGGTTGAGAAGACTCAATTTGAGTCACAGTTAAAGGCTTAACTAACCGCGCCATACTTTTAGACATCCAGCTTTGTATTCTGGATGTTTATATGGATGTTTATTATTGAAGGCAAGAGCACAAAAAGGTACTAAAAAGGCACTATGTAAAAGCATGAAATATCACGCAAAGTGCACGTAAACCATTGATTTCCTTCAGACAATAAAAAACCCCAAGTCTTAATAAGCTTGGGGTCTTTTAGAATTTTGGTCCCGAGGGTCGGACTCGAACCGACACATCATCTCTGATAGTGGATTTTGAATCCACCGCGTCTACCAATTTCACCACCTCGGGAAGGTGTTGAAACGTATAATAAACTGTTTCAAAAACTTGTCAACGCATGATGTTCTCATTTGATTAAAAATAAACCGTATAAGATTTTTTAGATGGATAATCCATCAATTTCAGCGTTAAAACCCAAAAAAGCTTATACTAAGCCAAATTTCATTATCCCCCTTTTCAGATTTCTTAAACATGCAACTTTCTGACTTTAACTTCAATCTCCCGGACGAACTCATTGCCCGCTATCCGCTTGAAACACGTAGTGCATCACGCCTGCTCCATCTCGACCTGAATGGTGAATATCACGACCATCATTTCACTGACATTTTAGACTTGCTCAATGAAGGTGACTTATTGGTACTGAACGATACCAAAGTGATGAAAGCCCGCTTGAAAGGCAAACGTGCAACTGGCGGTGCAGTTGAAGTCTTGGTTGAACGTATTCTTGACCCAAAAACCGCACATTGCCACATTAAAGCCAGCAATACACCTAAAGAAGGTGCGGAATTATTTATCGGTCCAGACGAAGTTAAAGTGACCGTTCAAGGCCGTCATGAAAACTTATTTGTTGTGGAATTTTCACAGCCTATTTTACAAGTTTTAGATTTATACGGCGCATTACCGATTCCGCCTTACTTTAACCGTGAAGCAGAAGCGATTGATACCGAACGTTATCAAACCGTGTTTAACGACCCAACCAAATTGGCATCTGTTGCAGCACCAACAGCAAGCTTACATTTTGATGAAGCGCTACTCAAAAAATTGGCAGACAAAGGCGTAAATAAAACCTTTGTTACCTTGCATGTGGGTGCTGGTACATTCTTACCCGTGCGCACCAATGACATTGAAAATCACATCATGCACAGCGAATGGTGTGACGTATCAGAAGAATCTATGGCTTTAATCCGTGAGACAAAAGCACGTGGCAATAAAGTCATTGCTGTCGGTACTACAGCGACTCGCGCGACTGAAAGTGCCGCTCAAGCCAATGGCGGCGAACTCAAGGGCTGGACTGGTGATACACAAATCTTTATCTACCCAGGTTATGAGTTCAAAGTAGTCGATCGTTTAATTACCAACTTCCATTTACCTGAGTCTACCCTGCTCATGTTAGTGTCAGCGTTGTCTAATCGGGATAATATTTTGAATGCCTATCACCATGCCGTCGACAGCCAATATCGCTTCTTTAGTTATGGCGATGCGATGTTAATTGATAACATTAACCACAAATAATCGAACGCTGAAATCATCCCTATGCCGATAGATTCTGTAAAGCATTCCATCCATATTCGTCGCAAAAAGAATGAAGTTGTTTTTCAGAATATTGCTCGGCTATGGGATATAGGCCGAAACGCAAAAACACACCAAGAGCTCCTCGATGGGTTACACCCTTGGAACGCGCCCATTACGCTCAAATTTGAAAATTTACTGCCGCTGGCTTTAGCCGCACTGGGTATCGGCTTCATGCTGTTTATTGTGATTCAGCCCGATCATGGCTGGGCACAGCTTTGCTTTGCTGCGGGATTGGTCATGGTGTTTTGGGCGTATATCAGCTATGAAAAAGATGATCCGATCGAAGATGTAATTGCATTTTTAGAAACCGAATGCATTGCAAAAAAATACCAACTGGCCTTTAACCGACAGCCTGAATACATTTCGATGCCACTGAATAATCTACAATTTATTGGCAATCTTAAACGTATGTTCCCCGTGTTTAAGCAAGGCAGCCTTTCGAATGATATTCAGACCTTCGCGAGCACCGTTTGGGAAGACGAAAATCAGCAACAGCATCAAGTCATGGTCTTTCATTATCACTATGTAAATGAACTGAAAGTACGTGACAAAGATGGTGATGAGGTCACGGTGAAAGAAATTCATAAAGACCTGTGGGGCGTATTTGTTTTTGATATTGGTATCCATGGACTTGCCGTATCTGCAACAGGCAAAAACTTTGGCTATCCCTATAGTTTTCCTTGGCACAGCAGCGACATTCAAACCAATCAAAAATTAAAGTTTTATGGCGATAACCAAATGGAAATGGCTAAATTACTCAGCCCGGGATTTGTCCTCCGACTGGCGGATTTTTTTCAAAACCGTGAAGGTGATCTGCTATTTCATCCGAGCCACCGAATAATGTGCTATCTTGGCTCTACAGATTTATTTAAAGTCAGTAGTAAAGCAAAACGAATTCAGGATGTATCGGCATTGCGTGGACATCTCAGAACCTTTAAATTAAATGCTTTAGAAAATTTGAAAAACGACTTAACGCAGTTTTTAAAATAGATTTCATACAATAATGTTTTAAACTACGACCTTTTATCTTGAGGATAAAATTTTATGGGGCTTTTGATCTTTGTTTTAATCATCATTGTATTGGTGATTGGCGCAATCATGATTCGCAACAACATTGTCCGACATCACAATGCAACCATTCGTGCATGGTCAGATGTAGCTAGCTATGAACGTCAAAAAATCAAAATTTTAGATGGATTACAGCCTTTGGTTGAGCAATATTCCAATTTTGAACAAGGGACTTTGGCAAAAGTCACTGAACTCCGTCAAAACATTATGAATTTGAACGTCAATAGTACCGATGTCAGCCAATTACAGCGTATTGAAGCCTTAAATCAAGATCTGATGCGCAGCCTGAATGTTGTGGTTGAAAATTATCCTGAGCTCAAAGCCAATGAAATTTATCTGAAAATGATGAATGAAATTGAAGAACAAAACGAAAATGTCGGTGCGGCGATTACTATTTTTAACCGCAACGTTGAGTTGTTCAACAACCACATTCAAGTGTTTCCTAACAATATTATTAATACGCTATTGCTGAGTAAAAAAGCGGTTCGCCCTTTCCGCGATCAAGCTGCCAGCCAAAATTTTGATTATCGTCCGAACTTTTAAGTTCGGGCTTTAATGCACAAAAGTAAAAAAAATAATGATGAGGTGATCAAGCACCTCCAAAACTAGAAAGAAAAATAAAATATGCAAAATCAAATTAATGCACTGAAAAATGTGCTGATTCAGGCGTTTTTCAAACTCTATGAGCAGCACCAAGACGACCATATTTACGCATGTACATTGGCGTTCAATCCCTATTTATCCATAGACTATATCGCAGTCTCTACGCAGCGTAGTATTTTTGCCGAAGATGAATATTCTGCTCAATATCTTGCAGCGCATGATCGATGGAATGTGTCGAAATGGCGCTATCGTAGCCTACTGGCTTTAAGTCAAGACTTGGCGCAGTTCAAACTGACATCTGTAAATGAAGTGGGCCATTTAAACCTTGATCCATCTTCTATAGAAAGCACGATAAAGTCTGAATCGGCTAACCATCTTTCAATCTTGCTCAATGCCATACAACAAACAAAATTCGACTTGGTTCAGTCCTACGGCATAGAACTGGACAATATTCTGTTTTTTATCACGGTCCCGACACAGCCCGAAATAGAAATTTATTCAGCTCAGGTTTTAAATCCTCCAAGTACACAGCTTGACGATTTTCTCAAATCCAAACAACCCCTCCAACTCGACAGCTTACCTAAACGTATGAAGCTGTCTCAATATGATAAAGACCTGCTGATTGATTTGGCTCAAATCGTTGCAATACAACCTTATAACTATTTACATGTTGCCAATGAAGTCTATCTTTTAAGCTTAGAAAAAAGCTATGCAACTACGAATCCCTATATTCAAAAGCTCATTGACAGCATCGTGGCCATGACATCGGACCCGAAAGGTACATTTGCGATGGAAAAAGAAGAAATTTTGCAGCGAATTAACCAGTTTTATTTTAATGCCAAGAGTTCAGATGAAGCCCTGTCACAAGATGCGATCTATAAATTTACAGACTTAACACCCGACAAAGCTAGCGTTTAACCGCAGAATCAAGGAAAATAGAGCACTTTTAGCACTCTTACCATCAGCGAACTGTTTTTTCGCCTTGATCTGGACCTTGTATGAAGTTTGAAAAATTGGCGCAATCGGGCCGTGCTCGTCGCGGCCGTTTAACCCTTGAACATGGTGTCGTTGAAACACCTATGTTTATGCCTGTCGGTACTTACGGTACTGTAAAAGGCATGCTCCCACGTGACATTAAAGAAATTAAATCCCAAGTTATTTTGGGTAATACTTTCCATTTATATCTACGCCCAGGCCTAGATGTTATTCGTGAACATGGTGGTTTACACCAATTCATGAAATGGAATAACCCGATTTTGACAGATTCAGGCGGTTTCCAAGTCTTCAGCCTTGGCGCTATGCGCAAAATTAAAGAAGATGGCGTGACTTTCCGCTCTCCAATTGACGGCTCTAAAGTCTTTTTATCTCCTGAAATTTCGATGGATATTCAGCACACACTGAATTCAGACATCGTGATGATTTTTGATGAATGTACGCCTTATCCTGCGACACATGAAGAAGCGCAAAAATCATTGCAGCTTTCATTACGTTGGGCGAAACGTTGTAAGACTCAACATCATGACGTGCTGAAAAACCGTAATGCCCTGTTTGGTATTATCCAAGGCGGCATGTACGAAGATTTACGTGATGAATCTTTGAATGGTCTGAAAGAAATTGATTTTGATGGTTATGCCATTGGCGGCTTGTCTGTTGGCGAACCTAAAGAAGAAATGATCAAAGTATTGGATTATCTTCCAGAGAAAATGCCTGCGGATAAACCACGTTACTTGATGGGTGTCGGTAAACCAGAAGATATCGTAGAAGCAGTTCGTCGCGGTGTCGATATGTTTGACTGTGTGATGCCAACACGAAATGCACGTAATGGTCATTATTTTGTGACCGACGGTTTAGTGCGTATTCGCAATGCCAAATATCGTCATGATCAAAGTCCGCTTGACCCACATTGCGACTGCTATACCTGTACAAATTTCACCAAATCTTATCTCTTCCATCTTGAGAAATGCGGCGAAATGCTCGGTTCGATGCTCGGTACTATTCATAACTTACGTTATTACCTGCGTCTGACTGAAGCGATGCGTGATGCTCTCGATCATGGCACTTTTGATGAGTTTGTTGAAGACTTTTATCGTCGTCGCGGCATGGAAGTGCCACCTTGTCCTCAAGATTAATTCTTTCAGCATTTGCGCTGAAGAAAAAGACAAGGTAAATTGCTGAACAAGTCCAATTTATTTATCAAAGTATTGATAACCAGTTTTTTTAGTTTAGGAAAATGAAATGAGCCTTTTTATTTCTACTGCTCACGCGGCAGGTGAAGCTGCACAGCAACCAAGCATGATGGCAAACCTGTTGATGATTGCGGTATTTGTCGCAATCTTCTACTTCTTGATCTGGCGCCCTCAATCAAAACGTGCAAAAGAACATCGTGCACTAATTGAAAGCCTAGGTGTTGGTAGTGAAGTTGTTTTTGCGGGCGGTTTAATGGGTAAAATCACAAAAATCGAAGGTGATTTTGCAGTTGTTGAACTGAACCGTGGCGTAGAAGTAAAAGTACAACGCGCAAGTGTGATTTCAGTTCTGCCTGAAGGCACTCTAAATAACCTTTAATCAAAAAATAAGTCGTGCACCCGCACGGCTTTTTTCATTTTAAGAAGAAAACGAATGCGTTACCCAGCATGGAAATATCTACTGATTCTAGTGGTACTAGTCATCAGTACATTATATGCCCTGCCAAGTTTGTATCCTGATGAACCTGCTGTTCAAATTTCAGGTGCCAAAGCCGGTACCCAGATTGACCAAAGCATCGTACAAAAAGCAGAGCAGATTTTAAAATCTGAAAATATTGCCAGCCATGACAATAGCTTCACCAATAATGCCGCTTTATTACGTGTTGATTCGAGCGAACAACAATTAAAAGCGAAAGAAGCACTGCGTCGTGGGCTCGGTGAAAATTATGTCGTCGCATTAAACCTTGCGCCTACTACGCCAGAATGGCTACAAAAAATTGGTGCTAAACCAATGAAGCTGGGTCTGGATTTACGTGGTGGTGTACATTTCCTACTTGAAGTGGATATGGACAAAGCCATTTCACAACGTATGGAAACGTCCGCGGCTGACTTACGTCGCCAACTTCGTAACAATAAATTAAAATTCAATAGCTTATCTTTGAACAACAACACCATTACTATGCAATTTGCAAATAATGATGACCGTTCTGCAGCTATGGATTTCCTTCGTCGTAACGGCAATGAATATACTCAACAAGCGGTTGCAACAACTGAAGGTTCAACACTACGTTTAAGCTACACAGATACACGTAAACAAGAAATTCAGTCTTATGCTGTTAACCAAAACTTAACGACTTTACGTAACCGTATTAACGAGTTAGGTGTAGCGGAAGCATTGGTGCAAACCCAAGGTAGCAACCGTATTGTGGTTGAATTACCGGGTGTACAAGATACTGCTGAAGCAAAACGTGTACTTGGTCGTACTGCAAACCTTGAGTTCCGCTTAGTTTCTGACTTAAATGATCAATATATCGATCCTTACACAGGTCAAGCAAAAGGCTCATTACCGCCAGGTACAGAAGCATTTGCTTATGAATCTTTGGACAGCGGTCGTCAATTATTGCTTAACCGTAACCGTATCTTAACAGGTGAACGTGTACAAAATGCGTCATCAGGCTTTAGCCAAGATACAGGTGGTGCTGAAGTAAATATTACTTTGGATACTGCGGGCGGTAAGTTGATGTCTGAAGCCACTCGTAATGCTGTAGGCAAACGAATGGCTGTTCTGTTCATCGAGAACAAACAAAAAATTAGTTATGTTGCAGATCCTACAACAGGCACACAAACTGAAGTTCGTACACCTTATACCGAATCTGTGGTCATCAATGCGGCAACGATTCAAGCCGTATTGGGTTCTCAGTTCCGTATTACTGGTCTGGATTCACCTCAAGAAGCATCTGAACTTGCATTGATGTTACGTGCAGGTGCTTTGGCAGCGCCAATGTACTTCGTTGAAGAACGTGTGATTGGTCCGAGTCTCGGTCAAGAAAACATTGACAAAGGCGTATTATCAACTCAAATCGGTTTCTTATTGGTTGCGATTTGGATGGTAGTCTTCTTCCGTGTGTTCGGCTTGATTGCCAACTTTGCACTCGTGGTTAACCTTGCCATGATTTTAACCATCATGTCTTGGATTGGCGCGTCCCTCACCCTTCCGGGTATTGCAGGTATCGTGATTACCATTGGTATGGCGGTCGATGCCAACGTACTGATCTGTGAGCGGATACGAGAGGAAATTAAATGGGGTGCCTCGCCGAAACAGGCGATTGTTGCGGGTTATGATCGTGCGTATAACACCATCTTTGACTCCAACTTAACCACATTCTTGGTTGCTTTCATTCTGTTCGCAATTGGCACAGGCCCAATTAAAGGCTTCGCGGTTACCCTAATGATTGGTATTGTCTGCTCAATGTTCACAGCGATTACCGTGACACGTGCAATCGTACAAATCATTTATGGTAAAAAACGTAACCTGAAGAAGTTGAGCATTTAGGAGATCGAAGATGACTGAAAATACTCAACCGAAACAATACGGCCGTCCGGATAACGAGCACATTATTCCCTTTATGAAGATTGCCAAACCGGCAGCCTTGATATCGATTATCTTAACGCTCGCAAGTATCTTTTTTATTTGCACCAAAGGTCTAAACCTCGGTTTGGACTTTACTGGCGGTGTAGCAGCAGAGTTGAACTATAGTCAACCAGTAAAATCTACCGATGTGAGCTCAGCGCTGACAAAAGCTGGTTTTAAAGATCCTGTAGTACAAACCTTAGGATCTGACCGCGACCTGATGGTTCGTATGCCAGTTCAAAAAGACATTGAAGCTGAAGACTTAACCAAAGCCATTACAACTGCTGCTCAATTGCCAGGCAATAAAGCAGAAGTACATAAAGTTGATGTGGTTGGTGGTCAAGTCGGTAATGAACTCTATGTGCGTTCTGCGGGCGCTGTAGGTCTTGCCCTACTGCTCATGCTGGTTTATGTCACTATTCGCTTTGAGTTCAAACTTGCAATGGGTGCTGTATTGTCTTTATTCCACGATATCGTGGTGACCATTGGTATCTTTGCCATGATGCAGTGGCCGTTTGACTTAACAGTTTTGGCTGCGCTACTCGCGATTATTGGTTTCTCGCTCAACGATAACATCGTTGTATCTGACCGTATTCGTGAAAACTTCCGTAAGATTCGTGGTGCTGAGCCTCTCGAAGTTGTCAACAGTGCATTAACTGAAACACTTCGCCGTACCATTCATACCTCAATGACACTATTACTGGTTGTTGTAGCAATGATGGTACTGGGCGGTGATGGTCTGAAATGGTTCTCTGTTGCAATGTTTGTTGGTGTATTTGTGGGTACATATTCATCAATCTACATTGGTACTGCTTTCGCGCTATGGCGTGGTCTAAACCGTCAAGACTTCATTGTACAAGTGAAGCCTGAATTTGAAGAAGAAGAGATTCCTTAAGCTTTTCGACTTATAGTTCAAATCAAAAC
This sequence comes from Acinetobacter sp. YH01005, assembly GCF_013420465.1. Taxonomy (NCBI): domain Bacteria; kingdom Pseudomonadati; phylum Pseudomonadota; class Gammaproteobacteria; order Moraxellales; family Moraxellaceae; genus Acinetobacter; species Acinetobacter sp. YH01005. The sequence continues at coordinate 11,983 of NZ_VOYA01000039.1, forward strand.
CCATCTTCGGATGTAATGCCAGTCAGTTAAGCAAATTTTAGTAAAATGTAGTAAAAATGAGTGTATGTGAATACGCTCATTTTTTTATGTCTTTATCTGAACATTTAGAATCCACTCTTGAACATTCTCTCCCATCACTC